>NZ_LDSL01000198.1 GCF_001476815.1 Pseudacidovorax intermedius
GCGCGCTGGCGGGCCTGGCCGGCCTGTCGCTGCCAGCGGTGGAACCGATGATCGCCGCCTCGCTGCTGGTGCTGGGCCTGCTGGTGGCCACACAGCGCCGCCTGCCCGCCACCGCTGCTGCCGCGCTGGTGGGCCTGTTCGCCGTCTTCCACGGCATCGCCCACGGCCGCGAGCTGGCCGATCACGGCGGCGCTGTCGCCACCCTGGCCGGCATGCTGCTGGCCACCGTCGGCCTGCATGCCGCGGGCATCGGCCTGGGCCTGGCGCTGCGCCATGCCAACCGCTGGCTGCCGCGCATCGCCGGCGCCGCCGTGGGCCTGCTCGGCCTGGCCCTGCTGGGCGGCGTCGCCTGATCGAAAGGCCATGCACATGATCCCGGGCGAACTCCTCATCGACGCGGGCGACCACGACCTCAACCCCGGCCGCCGCACGCTCACCGTCGTCGTCAAGAACGGCTCGGACCGGCCGATCCAGGTCGGCTCCCACTACCACTTCGCCGAAACCAACGGCGCCCTCGACTTCGACCGCGAGGCCGCGCGCGGCATGCGGCTGAACATCGCCTCGGGCACCGCCGTGCGTTTCGAACCCGGCCAGCAGCGCACCGTCGAGCTGGTCGACTTCGCGGGCGACCGCATCGTCTACGGCTTCCGCGGCCTGGTGCAAGGACAACTCTGATGGCCTCCATTTCGCGCCGCGCCTACGCGGAAATCTTCGGCCCCACCGTCGGCGACCGCGTGCGCCTGGCCGACACCGGGCTCGTCATCGAGGTCGAGCAGGACTACACCCTGCGTGCCGGCGGCTACGGTGAAGAGGTGAAGTTCGGCGGCGGCAAGACCATCCGCGACGGCATGGCCCAGAGCCAGCGCACGCGCGCCGAAGGCGCCGTCGACACGGTGCTGACCAACGCCCTCATCCTCGACCACTGGGGCATCGTCAAGGCCGACATCGGCCTCAAGGATGGGCGCATCGCCGCCATCGGCAAGGCCGGCAACCCCGACACCCAGCCGGGCGTGGACATCGTCATCGGGCCGGGCACCGAGGTCATCAGCTGCGAGGGCAACATCGTCACCGCCGGCGGCATCGACAGCCACATCCACTTCATCTGCCCCCAGCAGATCGAAGAGGCCCTGGCCAGCGGCGTGACCACCATGCTCGGCGGCGGCACCGGCCCGGCCACGGGCACCTTCGCCACCACCTGCACGCCCGGCCCCTGGCACATCGAGCGCATGCTGCAGTCGGCCGATGCCTTTCCGATGAACCTGGGCTTTCTGGGCAAGGGCAACGCCAGCCGCACCGGCCCGCTGCACGAGCAGATCGAGGCCGGCGTCATCGGCCTGAAGCTGCACGAGGACTGGGGCACCACGCCCTCGGCCATCGACCATTGCCTGGAGGTGGCCGAGGCCACCGACACGCA
The DNA here is from genome assembly GCF_001476815.1 of Pseudacidovorax intermedius. Classification (GTDB taxonomy): domain Bacteria; phylum Pseudomonadota; class Gammaproteobacteria; order Burkholderiales; family Burkholderiaceae_C; genus Xenophilus; species Xenophilus intermedius_A. The sequence goes on from NZ_LDSL01000198.1 coordinate 1,415, forward strand.
GGTGGCCATCCATTCCGACACGCTCAACGAATCGGGCTTCGTCGAGGACACCATCGCCGCGACCAAGGGCCGCGCGCTGTGCGCCTTCCACACCGAGGGCGCGGGCGGCGGCCATGCGCCGGACATCCTGCGCGTGGTGGGCGAGGCCAACTTCCTGCCCTCGTCCACCAACCCCACCATGCCGTACACGCAGAACACGCTGGACGAGCATGTGGACATGCTGATGGTCTGCCACCACCTGGACGCCGCCATCGCCGAGGACCTGGCCTTCGCCGAGTCGCGCATCCGCAAGGAGACCATCGCGGCCGAGGACATCCTGCACGACATGGGCGCCATCAGCATGATGAGCAGCGACTCGCAGGCCATGGGCCGCGTGGGCGAGGTCATCATCCGCACCTGGCAGACGGCCCACAAGATGAAGGCGCAGCGCGGCAGCCTGCCCGAGGACAGCGCGCGCAACGACAACTTCCGCGCCAAGCGTTACGTCGCCAAGTACACGATCAACCCGGCCATCTCGCACGGCATCGCCCACGAGGTGGGCAGCCTCGAGGTCGGCAAGTGGGCCGACATCGTGATCTGGAAGCCGGCCTTCTTCGGCGTCAAGCCCTTCTGCATCCTCAAGGGCGGCAGCATCGCCATGGCCGCCATGGGCGACCCCAACGCCAGCATCCCGACGCCCCAGCCGGTGCACTACCGGCCCATGTTCGGCGCCTTCGGCGGCAACATCGCCAAGAGCAGCCTGACCTTCGTCTCGCAGGCCGCCCACGCCGCCGACGTCGGCCGCCGATACGGCCTGGCCAAGACGCTGGGCGTGGTCAAGAACATCCGCAACGTGCGCAAGAAGGACCTGATCCACAACGGCCTGACGCCCGTGATGGAGATCGACCACCAGACCTACGCCGTGCGCGCCGACGGCGTGCTGCTGACCTGCGAGCCCGCCAAGGTGTTGCCGATGGCGCAGCGCTACTTCCTGTTCTGATGGCGGTGGCGAGCGCTTCGCGGGTGAACGCATCCACGGCATCGCCTGCCGCGGCGCTTGCCACGGGCGAGCCAGCGCTGCGCATTCGCCTGGACGACCTGCGCGACCCGCGCATCGCCGTGTTCCTCGAAGAGCACCTGGCCGACATGCGCCGCGTCTCGCCGCCGGAAAGCGTGCATGCGCTGGATCTGGACGGCCTGCGCCGCCCGGAGATCCGCTTCTGGAGTGCCTGGATGCAGGATGGCATCGACGAGGCGCTGGCCGGCACGGTCGCGCTCAAGCGCTTGGACGCTGGCCATGCCGAGCTGAAGTCCATGCGCACCACCACGCACCTGCGCGGCCGCGGCATCGCCGCACGACTGCTCGCGCATGCCCTGGCCGAGGCCCGCGCCGCCGGCCACACGCGCCTGAGCCTGGAGACCGGCAGCCAGCCCTTCTTCGCCCCGGCGCGTGCCCTCTATGCACGGCACGGCTTCGCGCCCTGCCCGCCCTTCGGGGACTACGGGCCGGACCCGGCCAGCTGCTTCATGACCCGCCCGCTTTGAGGCACAGGCGGTCGCCGGACAATGGTGGCCCTTCTGCCCTCTTCGGCCGCCCGCTGCGCGGCCTTCAGGATCGACCATGCTCACCGCCAACAAACTCATGCCTCAGGGCCGCGGCCTCGCGCCCGTGCTCGTCAAGCGCGCCGCCACCCTCGAACTCGACTGGGACGTGCGTCAGAAGAGCCGCTTCGACACCACGGATTCGCAGGGCCGGCGCATCGGCGTGTTCCTGCCGCGCGGCACGGCCGTGCGCGGCGGCGACATCCTGGTGGTGGAAGACGGCTCGCTGGTGCGCGTGATCGCCGCGCCGCAGACGGTGCTGCGCATCACCCATTGCACGGCCCACGGCACGCCCTTCGACCTGGTGCGCGCCGCCTACCACCTGGGCAACCGCCACGTGCCCATCGAGCTGCAGCCCGACCACCTCAAGATCGAACCCGACCACGTGCTGGCCGACATGCTGCGCGCCATGCACCTGATCGTGAACGAGGTGCAGGAAAGCTTCGAACCCGAAGGCGGCGCGTATGGCGGGCATGTGACCAACGATGGGCATTCGCACCATCACCATGGGCATGCGCATGGGAGCGGGCACGATCACGCGCATGACCATGACCATGACCATGACCATGACCATGACCATGACCACGGCAAGGCGCAGGGCGGCCATGTGCATGGCCCGGGCTGTGGTCACGACCACTCGCACTGAGGTGGGACCGCGCGGCCGCCGGGACCGGTTCGAGCCCCTCTCCCCTTGCGGGAGAGGGGTTGGGGAGAGGGG
>NZ_LDSL01000199.1 GCF_001476815.1 Pseudacidovorax intermedius
TCGCCACCGGCAAGCTGCGCCCGCGCGAGTCCATCGCGGAGGGCATCGAGAAGGCGCCCGAGGCTTTCCTGGGGCTGCTGAAGGGCAAGAACTTCGGCAAGCAGCTGGTCAAGCTGGTCTGACGCGCTGATCCCGACCCGGCCGGAGCGCCGGCCCCGCAACCGGCACCACGAGGCCAGGAGGCCAGGAGGCAGGCATGAACCCCTTTGTCACGCACGAGGTCTTCAACCAGCCCGAGCCGCTGGTCGACTACGACCTGTTCGCCACGAACCGCGGCCTGCAGGACGCCCTGCGCTTCAACGCGCCGACGCTGGAACTTGCACCGCTGCAGGCGCTGGGTCGCGAGGTGGGCACGGCGCAGATGCAGCAGCATGCGCGCCTGGCCAACGTGCACACGCCCGTGCTGCACACGCACGACCGCTTCGGGCGTCGCATCGACGAGGTGGAGTTCCATCCCAGCTACCACGCGCTGATGACGGCCGCCGTGGGCGCGGGGCTGCATGGCACGCCGTGGGCGGAGGCGGGCG
>NZ_LDSL01000002.1 GCF_001476815.1 Pseudacidovorax intermedius
CGCGCCGGACGGCGGCGCGGGTTGCGGGCCAGGTCGGCCCGGCCTGGTGGGCTCAGCCCCGCGCCGCCACCAGGGCCATGGTGCCCGCCGCCTTGACGGCCAGCGTGCGCTGCCCGTCGGCCGCCACGGCGTAGACCTCGGCCTCGGCAAAGCTCAGCTGCCGCCCCGCGCGCAGCACCCAGGCCTCGCATTCCAGCCGCACGCCGCGGGCGCCGCGCAGCAGCGTGGTCTTGAACTCGGCGGTGACGATCCAGAAGCCTTCGGGCGCCATCGTCTGCGCCGCCGCGCCCATGGTGTGATCGGCGATGGAGGCCATCACGCCGGCATGGACGACGCCGGTGTGCTGCAGGTGGCGCGGCGCGAGCGTGAGCGCCGTGCACACCCGCCCGGCCTCGCCGCCCGTGGCCTGCACGCCCAGATCGGCCATGAAGGGCGCGCTGGCGAAGAAGCCCTGCAGCGTGGGCAGATCGACCTTCATCGCCATGCCCCGGGTGCGCGTTTTCCGGGGATCAGAGCACCTCGAACACGCCGGCGGCACCCATGCCGCCGCCGATGCACATGGTCACCACCACCTTCTTCGCGCCGCGGCGCTTGCCTTCGATCAGCGCGTGGCCGGTCAGGCGCTGGCCGCTCACGCCGTAGGGATGGCCGACGGCGATGGCGCCGCCGTTGACGTTCAGGCGGTCGTCGGGCAGGCCCAGCTTGTCGCGGCAGTAGATGACCTGCACGGCGAAGGCTTCGTTCAGCTCCCACAGGTCGATGTCGTTCACCGTCAGGCCCAGCTTCTTGAGCACTTTGGGAATCGCGAAGACCGGGCCGATGCCCATCTCGTCCGGCTCGCAGCCGGCCACCGCGAAGCCCAGGAAGCGGCCCAGGGGCTTGAGGCCCTTGCGCTCGGCATAGGCTTCGTCGACCACCACGCAGGCGCCGCCGCCGTCGGAGAACTGGCTGGCGTTGCCGGCCGAGATCAGGCCGCCCGGGATGGCCGGGCGGATGCCGCTGATGCCTTCCTTGGTCGTGCCGGGGCGGATGCCTTCGTCGTTCTCGACGGTGACTTCCTTGGTGATCAGGCCCAGCTGGCCGTCGGCCACGCCGGCCAGCACGGTGATGGGGGCGATCTCGTCCTTGAACTTGCCGGCCTCCAGGGCGGCGGTGGCGCGCTGCTGGCTGCGGGCGCCGTACTCGTCCATGGCCTCGCGGCCGATGTTGTAGCGCTTGGCGACCTGCTCGGCGGTCTGCAGCATGTTCCAGTAGATCTCGGGCTTGTTCTTCACCAGCCAGGGGTCGGCCAGCATGTGCTTGTTGGCCTCGTTCTGCACGCAGGAGATGCTTTCCACGCCGCCGGCCACGTACACCTCGCCCTCGTTCGCGATGATGCGCTGGGCGGCGGTGGCGATGGTCTGCAGGCCCGAGGAGCAGAAGCGGTTGATGGTCATGCCCGAGGTGGTGACGGGCAGGCCGGCGCGCAGCGCGATCTGGCGCGCGATGTTGCTGCCGGTGGCGCCTTCGGGCGTGGCGCAGCCCATGATGACGTCGTCGACCTCGGCGCCGTCGATGCCGGCGCGCTGCACCGCATGCTGCACGGCATGGCCGCCCAGCGTGGCGCCGTGGGTCATGTTGAAGGCCCCCTTCCAGCTCTTGGCGAGCGGCGTACGGGCGGTGGAAACGATCACGGCGCGGGTCATGGTGTCTTCCTTTGAATGGAGGCGGAAACGGAAGCCGGCTGCGACGCGTTGCGCAGCAGCTGCTGGTAGAAGCCGATCATGTCGCCGTAGGCGTCGATGCTCAGGCGTTCGTTGGTGCCGTGGAAGCGAGGCAGGTCCTCGTTGCTCACACGGATGGGCGAGAAGCGGTAGACCGCCTTCGAAATGCCCGTGAAATGGCGCGAATCGGTGGCCGCGGTCATCAGCCCCGGGGCCACCACCGCATCGGGAAAGCGCTCGCGGATGCTGCGCTCGATGAGCGCGTAGCCGCTGCTGTCGGTGGGCGACACCGGCGAGGGCTCGGCATTGCCCGGATAGGCCCTGATCTGGATGGCGTCGTCGGCCAGCGCCTTCTTCAGGTGGGCCTGCACGCTCGCCAGCGTGTCGCCGGGCAGCACGCGGAAATTGACGGCCGCCTCGGCGCGGCCGGGCAGCACGTTGTCCTTGTTGCCGGCGCGCACGATGGTCAGCGCCGTGGTGGTGCGCAGCATGGCATTGCTGCTGAGGCTCTTCTCGAGCTGGCCGCGCACCAGCGGCTCGGTGAGCCACAGGTTGGACAGCATCACGCGGTTGAGCGGGCTCATCTCCGGCGCCAGGGTGCCGAACATCTGGCCGGCCACACCGCGGATGGCACCGGGCATGGGCGAGGCCTCCAGCCGGGCCAGCGCCGCGCTCATGCGGCCGATGGCGCTGTGCGCCGGCGGCATGGAGGAATGGCCGGGCGCGGTGTCGAGCGTGAGGAAGAAGGTGGCGTAGCCCTTCTCCGCCAGGCCCACCAAGGCAGCGGGCTTGGACAGGCCAGGCAGCACGCCGTCGAGCACCAGCAGGCCCTCGTCCAGCACCCAGTCCAGTTGCACGCCGCGGGACTGCAGCAGCTCGGCGATGGGCTTGGCGCCGCGCAGGCCGCTGACCTCTTCGTCGTCGCCCATCACGAAATAGAGGGTCTGGCGCGGCTGAAAACCGGCCGCCAGCAGGGATTCGACGGCTTCCAGCTGGGCGAGCAGGTTGCCCTTGTCGTCCATGGTGCCGCGGCCCCAGATGAAGCCGTCCTTTACTTCGCCGGCAAAGGGATCGACGCTCCAGGCCCGCTCGGTGCCGGGCGCAATGGGCACCACGTCCTGGTGCGCCATCAGCGCGGCGGGCGGCGCCTTGGGGTCGCCGCCCTCCCAGGTGAAGAGCAGCGCATGCCGGCCCACCACCTCCTTGCGCAGCGCACCGTGCACGCGCGGGAACTGCTGGGCCAGGTAAGCCTGGAACCGATCGAACTCGGCGCCGGATTCGCCCGCGCCGTCCATGGCCGAGATGGTGCGAAAGCGCACCGCCCCGGCCAACCGCTGCGCCGCCGAGGCGAGGTCGACGTCCGCCTTCGGCGCAGGCGCCAGGGCGAGCTGCCGCGAACCCTGGCGCCAGGTGTTGATGCCCAGCGCCGCGGCCAGCAGTACCAGCACGGCGAGCAGGATCAGCAGAAGGCGGCGGATCATTGGCAGTCGGCTCGGTGGCGCGTCAGTCGCTCAGCGTCTCAGGCCTGGTCGAAGCCCTTGCCCTCGGCCGCCAGCTTGCGGATCAGCCCCGCCGGCTCCCAGAAGCTGGCGTCGTCGTTCGGGTTGCGGCCGAAGCGCTGCATCGCCTGCACCACGTTGAACAGGCCCTGCTGGCTGGCGTAGTGCATCGGGCCGCCGCGGAAGATCGGGAAGCCGTAGCCGGTGATGTAGACCATGTCGATGTCGCTGGCCTTGCTGGCGATGCCGTCTTCCAGGATGTGCGCGCCCTCGTTCACCAGCGCGTACACCAGGCGCTGCACGATCTCGTCGTCGCTGATCTTGCGCGGCGTGATGCCCAGCTCCTTGCGGTGCTCGGCAATCATGTCCTCCACCAGCTTCGACGGGATCGCGTCGCGCTTGCCCGCCTGGTAGTCGTACCAGCCGGCGCCGGTCTTCTGGCCGAAGCGGCCCAGTTCGCACAGCTTGTCGGCGGTGCGGCTGTACTTCATGTCGGGCTGCTCGACCGAGCGACGCTTGCGGATCGCCCAGCCGATGTCGTTGCCGGCCAGGTCGCCCATGCGGAAGGGACCCATGGCGAAGCCGAACTTCTCGACCGCCTTGTCCACCTGCGCCGGCGTGGCGCCTTCGTCCAGCAGGAAGCCGGCCTGGCGGCTGTACTGCTCGATCATGCGATTGCCGATGAAGCCGTCGCACACGCCCGACACCACGGCCGTCTTCTTGATCTTCTTGGCCAGGCTCATCACCGTGGCCAGCACGTCCTTGCCGGTCTTGGCACCGCGCACCACTTCCAGCAGCTTCATCACGTTGGCCGGGCTGAAGAAGTGCATGCCGATGACGTCCTGCGGGCGCTTGGTGAAGGCCGCGATCTTGTCGACGTCGAGCGTAGAGGTGTTGGAGGCCAGGATGGCGCCCTGCTTGGCCACGGCATCCAGCTGGGTGAACACCTTCTCCTTGACGCCCAGTTCCTCGAACACGGCCTCGATGATCAGGTCGCAGTCCTTCAGGTCGTCGTAGCTCAGCGTGGTCTTGAGCAGCGCCATGCGCTCATCGTATTTCTCGGGCTTGAGCTTGCCCTTCTTGACCTGCGCCTCGTAGTTCTTGCGGATGGTGGCCACGCCCCGGTCCAGCGCTTCCTGCTTCATCTCGAGGATGGTCACCGGGATGCCGGCATTCAGGAAGTTCATGCTGATGCCGCCGCCCATGGTGCCCGCGCCGATCACGCCCACCGTCTTGACGGCGCGCTGCGGCGTGTCGTCGGGCACGTCGGCGATCTTGCCGGCGGCGCGCTCGGCCATGAACAGGTGGCGCAGGGCCGCAGACTCGGGCGTGAACATCAGGCCGATGAAGTTCTGGCGCTCGAAGGCCATGCCCTCGTCGAACTTCATCTTGGTGGCCGCCTGCACCGCCTCCACGCACTTGAGCGGCGCCGGGTAGTTCTTCGACATGCCGCCCACCATGTTCTTGGCGAACTGGAAGTAGGCATCGCCCTGCGGATGGCGGCACGGCAGGTTGCGCATCAGCGGCAGGTCGCCGCCCTTGGCTGCCACGTCGCGGGCAAAGGCGATGGCTTCCTCGAGCACCGACTCGGCCGAGGCCGCCATCTTGTCGAACAGCTTCTGGCCCGGCAGGCCGGCCAGGCGCTCGCTCTTGACCGGTTCGCCGCTCACGATCATGTTGAGGGCGGCCTCGACGCCCAGCACGCGCGGCAGGCGCTGCGTGCCGCCGGCGCCGGGGATCAGGCCCAGCTTGACTTCAGGCAAGGCCACATTGGTGCCGGGCGCCGCCACGCGGTAGTGGCAGCCCAGGGCCAGCTCCAGACCGCCACCCATGCAGACCGAATGGATGGCCGCCACCAGCGGCTTGGTCGAGGCTTCCAGCGCCAGGATCACCGACAGCAGGTTGGGCTCGGCCAACGCCTTGGGCGAGCCGAATTCCTTGATGTCCGCGCCGCCCGAGAAGGCCTTGCCGGCGCCGGTGATCACCACGGCCTTGACGGCCGCGTCGGCCAGGGCCTTGGCCAGGCCGTCGGTGATGCCGACCCGCGTGGCATAGCCCAGGCCGTTGACCGGCGGGTTGCTCATGGTGATCACGGCCACGTCGCCGTGGACTTTGTATTCAGCCGTCATGCTGCGTTCCTTGGGTTGCGATGAGGGAGCGTTCGGAGCCATGCGCAGGTCGCCGGCGGGCCCGGCGTGCATTGCTGCCTCCTAAAAAAGCACGAGTGTTCTTTTCGGGGCATTCTAGGCAGATCGCATGTCGCGACAACCGCTGCCAGTCGCTCCCGGGACAAAGAACGGCAAGCTTGCACCGAGGCCTGCGCGAAGGCAAAAAAGAAGGGGCTCGCGCCCCTTGCTGCGGCAGGGCCAAGGCCCTTGGGGGAAACGATCAGACTTCCAGCCATTCCTTGCGGATGTTGGCGTCCGCGCGCAGGCCGTCGGGCGTGCCGTCGTAGACGATGCTGCCGTGGCCCATGACCAGCGCGCGGTCGGAGATGTGCATGGCGATGGTCAGCTTCTGCTCGATCAGCAGCACCGACACGCCCTTGTCCTTGAGCGTGCGCAGGTACTGGCCCACCAGCTCGACGATCTTGGGCGCCAGGCCCTCGGTGGGCTCGTCGATGATGATCAGTTCGGGGTCGCCCATCAGCGTGCGGCACAGCGTGAGCATCTGCTGCTCGCCGCCCGAGAGTACGCCGGCCTCGGTGTGCTGCCGCTCCTTGAGGCGCGGGAACATCTGGTACATGTCGTCGAAGCCCCAGCGGCTGCCCTTGCCGGCGCCCTTCTGGCCCAGCATCAGGTTCTGGTGCACGGTGAGCTTGGGGAAGACGTCGCGGTTCTCCGGCACGTAGCCGATGCCCAGGTGCGCGATCTCGTAGGCCTTGCGGCGCAGGATGTTCTGGCCCTTCCAGTGCACCGCGCCCTCGCCGTGCACCAGGCCCATGATGGCCTTGGCCGTGGTGGAGCGGCCCGAGCCATTCCGGCCCAGCAGCGCCACGATCTCGCCCGGCTGGATGGCGAAGGACACGCCATGCAGCACATGGCTCTTGCCGTAGTAGGCATGCAGGTCTTCGACCTTGAGCGTCATCTCAGTGTCCTCCTTGGGCGTCGGCGACCGGAGAGCCCAGGTAGGCCTCCTGCACGCGCGCATTGGCACGCACGGCCTCGGGCGTGTCGAAGGCGATGACCTCGCCGTACACCACCACCGCGATCTTGTCGGCCAGGCCGAAGACCACGCCCATGTCGTGCTCCACCGTCAGCAGCGTCTTGCCGACGGTCACTTCCTTGATCAGGTTGATGAAGTGCGTGGTCTCGGTCTTGCTCATGCCGGCCGTGGGTTCGTCCAGCAGGATCACGTTGGCGCCGCCGGCGATGGTGACGCCGATCTCCAGTGCGCGCTGCTCGGCGTAGGTGAGGTTCACGGCCAGCACGTCGCGCTTGCGCTCCAGGCCTACCTGGCGCAGCAGCAGCTCGGTGCGCTCGTTGGCATCGTCCAGCCGCGACAGGAAGCGCAGGAAGGTGTAGCGGTAGCCCAGGCTCCACAGCACGCCGCAGCGCAGGTTCTCGAACACCGACAGCTTGGGGAAGATGTTGGTGATCTGGAAGCTGCGCGACAGCCCCTTGCGGTTGATCTCGTACGGCGGCAGGCCGTCGATGCGCTCGCCGTGCAGCAGCACCTCGCCGCTGGTGGGATGCAGCCGGCCGCTGATCAGGTTGAACAGCGTGGACTTGCCCGCGCCGTTCGGGCCGATGACGGCGATGCGCTCGCCGGCGCGCACCGCCAGGTTGGCGCCGCGGATGATCTCGGTGCGGCCGAAGCTCTTGCGCAGTTCCTTCAGCTCGATCGCGTATTCGCTGTTGCTCATGCTCGGGTCTCCAGGCGGGTGGACGGGGTTCGGCGGCACATGCACCGCGTCCTCATGCCGCCGTCTCCTGCCGCTTGATCTGGGCCTCGATCTCCTCCTGCGCCTGGCCCCAGCGGTGGGCGAAGCGGCGGCGCACCTGGTCGAACAGCGCCAGGCCGGCCAGCGCCACGGCGCAGGCGCCCACCCAGTGCGCGGTGGACGAGGTGTCGAGAGCCACGCCGAAGAACTCGACCGTGGGGCCCAGGGCCGCGTTGAGCTGCATGTGGTAGATCATCTCCACCAGCGCCGCGAAGCCGGCGATCATGACCGCGCCGGTGGCGGCCAGCCCGGCATAGAGCCAGCCGAAACGGCCCAGCTTGCCGAAGCGCGCCACGCGCACGTTCATCATGATCAGGCTGGCCACGCCGCCGGGCGCGAACATCACCATGAACAGGAACACCAGGCCGAGGTACAGCAGCCAGGCCTTGCTCAGCTCCGACAGCAGGATCGAGGCGAAGACCAGCAGCACCGCGCCGATGATCGGCCCGAAGAAGAAGGTGGCGCCGCCCAGGAAGGTGAACAGCAGGTAGCCGCCCGAACGGATGGTCGACAGGCTGTCCGACGCATTCACGATCTCGAAGTTGATGGCCGCCAGCCCGCCGCCGATGCCCGCGAAGAAGCCGGCGATGATGAAGGACAGGTAGCGCACCCGCTGCGTGTTGTAGCCCACGAACTCCACCCGCTCGGGGTTGTCGCGCACCGCATTGAGCATGCGGCCGAGCGGCGTGCCGGTGAAGGCGAACATCAGCGCCGTGCAGATGAAGCAGTAGACGGCGATCAGGTAGTACACCTGGATCTGCGGGCCGAAGTTCCAGCCCAGGAACTTGCCGTAGACGCGGTCGGTCGTGATGCCGCCCTCGCCGCCGAAGAAGCCCGGGAACATCAGCGACATGGCCGCCACCAGCTCGCCGATGCCCAGCGTGATCATGGCGAAGGTGGTGCCCGACTTCTTGGTGGTGACGAAGCCGAAGATGGCCGCGAAGAGGGCCCCCGCCACGCCGGCCACCACCGGGATCAGCACCAGCGGCACCGGCACCTGGCCCTTGGACGCCATGTTCATCGCATGCACCGCGATGAAGGAACCCAGGCCCGTGTACACCGCATGGCCGAAGCTCAGCATGCCGCCCTGCCCCAGCAGGATGTTGTACGACAGGCAGATGATGATCAGGTAGCCGATCTGCGAGAGCATGGTCAGCGCCAGGCTGCTGGTGAACAGCAGCGGCGCGACGATCAGCGCCAGCGCGAACAGCCCCCAGACGAGGATGCGGCCCAGGTTGAGCGGCTTGAAGCGGTAGTAGGACGAAGGTGAAGTCATGGGAACGGCGCTCATCGGTCAGTCCTCGCGGGTGCCCAGCAGGCCCTTGGGCCGGAAGATCAGGATCAGCACCAGGAACAGGTACGGCAGGATCGGCGCCACCTGGGAAATGGTGAGCTTGAGCAGCGGATAGCCGAAAGTCTGGTCGGTCACCGCCATGCCCAGGGCGCGCAGGCCGGAGGCCATGGACTGGTCCAGCGCCACGGCGAAGGTCTGCACGATGCCGATCAGCAGCGAAGCGAGGAAGGCGCCGGCCAGCGAGCCCATGCCGCCCACCACCACCACCACGAAGATGATGGAGCCCACCGACGCCGCCATCGCCGGCTCGGTGACGTAGGTGTTGCCGCCGATCACGCCCGCCAGGCCGGCCAGCGCCGCGCCGCCGCCGAACACCAGCATGAACACGCGCGGCACGTTGTGGCCCAGCGCCTCCACCATTTCGGGATGCTTAAGCGCCGCCTGGATCACCAGCCCGATGCGGGTGCGCGTCAACAGCAGCCACACGGCCACCAGCATCAGCAGCGCGACCAGCATGATGAAGGAGCGCGACTTGGGGAACTGCGTGCCGTAGATGGTGAACAGCGGCCCCTGCAGCGCGGCCGGCAGGCCGTAGGGCACGGTGGAGCGGCCCCACACCAGCTGCACCACTTCAAGGATGAGGTAGGACAGGCCGAAGGTGACCAGCAGTTCGGGCACGTGCCCGAACTTGTGCACCCGGCGCAGGCTGTAGCGCTCGAAGGCGGCGCCCAGCGCGCCCACCAGCAGCGGTGCGATGAACAGCGCCGGCCAGAAGCCGAGCAGGCCCGACAGCGTGTAGGCGAAGTAGGCACCCAGCATGTAGAAACTGGTGTGCGCGAAATTCAGCACGCCCATCATGCTGAAGATGAGCGTCAGGCCCGAGCTGAGCATGAACAGCAGCAGGCCGTAGCTCACGCCGTTCAGAAGGGAGATGAGAAAGAATTCCACTGTCGTCGAACCTCAGGAAAACATCCGGCCCGGGTGCCGGAGGCCGGCGCCGCGTGGCGACGGGACCGGGTTTGGCGCATGCAACGCCAGACGGCGTTCCGGGGTGCCGGACGCGGCGGCCGGCACCCCGGCGCCGCGTCCGTTCTACCCGACGGTATCAGGAGGGCCGCTTCATCTGGCAGCTGGTCGGCGTGCTCGCCACGTAGGCCTCGTAGAACTTGACCGGCGCCAGCGTGTAGCCCGTGTTCTCGGGGCTGTACGGGTACTTGGCGCTGGCCTTCTCCCAGCGGGTGATCCACAGGCCCTGCTGCAGCTGGTGGTCGGTCTTGCGCATCTCGACGTCGCCGTTGAAGCTCTTGAAGCGCATGCCTTCCATGGCCGCCGCCACCTTCACCGGGTCGGTGGACTTGGTCTTGACGAAGGCGTCGGTCAACATGGCATAGACCGTGTAGATGTCGGTCGTGTACATGTCGTCGTTGAACTTCTTCTTGAAGGCCTCGGTCAGCGGCTTGATCGGGCCGTCGGCGTTGTAGTGGCTGTAGCCCACCTGGTAGACCTTGCCGTCCGACGCGGCGCCCATGGCCGTGGGCGTGCCGCTGGTCACGGCGTAGTAGGTGTAGTACTTGACGTTCAGGCCGGCGTCGTTGCCCGCCTTGATGAGCAGCGCCAGGTCGGAGCCCCAGTTGCCGGTGATCACCGTGTCGGCGCCCGACTGCTTGATCTTGGCGATGTAAGGCGCGAAGTCACGCACCTGCGCCAGGGGATGCAGGTCGTCGCCCACGATCTGCACGTCCGGCCGCTTGCGCGCCAGGTTCTCCTTGGCGAACTTGCTGACCTGCTGGCCATGCGAATAGTTCTGGTTGATCAGGTAGACCTTCTTGATGTCCTGCTGGTCCTTCATGTAGGTGGTCAGCGCCTCCATCTTCATGGAGGTGTCGGCATCCAGGCGGAAGTGCCAGTAGCTGCACTTGCTGTTCGTCAGGTCCGGGTCCACCGCGGCGTAGTTGATGTAGACCACTTCCTTGCCGGGGTTGCGGGCGTTGTGCTTCTCGAGCGCGTCCATGATGGCCAGCGCCGGGCCCGAGCCGTTGCCCTGCACCACGTAGCGCGCACCCTGGTCCATCGCCGAGCGCAGGGCCGCGGTGGTTTCCTGCGGACTGAGCTTGTTGTCGATGCCGATGATCTCGAACTTCACGCCGGCCGCGTTCTTCTTGTTGAACTCCTCGGCCAGGAACTGGAAGGTCTTGAGCTGGTTCGTGCCCACCGCCGCCATCAGGCCCGACAGCGGATCGAGCCAGGCGATCTTGACGGTCTCACCCTGCTGGGCAAAAGCGCTGCTGCCGAAGGCCAGGACGCAGGCCGCGGCGGTGAATTTGAAAATGGTCTTCAAGGCATGTCTCCTGAGTGGTGTTCCGGTGCTGGAACTTGCACGAGCGTACAGTGCTTCAGCGCCCGCTCGCTAGGGGAAAGCCCCGCGATTCCCCTCTGGAGACTGCCTTTTCTATCACCCGTGCGACAGGCGCCGAAGCTGCCTTCTACCCTGCGGTAGCACGGCCCTGGTGCACGGGCCTCAGGGCCGCTTCATCTGGCAGCTGGTGGGGGTGCTGGCGACGTAGGGCTCGTAGTACTTGACCGGGGCGAAGGTGTAGCCGGTGTTCTCCGCGTCGTAGGGATACTTGCCGCCGGCCTTGTCCCAGCGGGTGATGTACAGGCCCTGCTGCAGCTGGTGGTCCGCCTTGCGCATCTCGACCTCGCCGTTGAAGCTCTTGACGGTCATGCCCTCCAGCGCGGCGGCCACCTTCACCGGGTCGGTGGATTTCGTCTTGACGAAGGCCGCGTCCAGCAGCGCGAAGGTGTGATAGATCGAGTTCTGCGTCATGTCGTCGTTCATGCGCTTCTTGAAGTCGGCCATCAGCGGCTGGATGGGCGGGCCCATGTTGTAGTGGCCGTAGCCCACCACGTAGACCTTGCCGGCCGCGCTCGCGCCCATGGCGGTGGGCGCGCCCGAGCCGAAGGCGTAGTAGGTGTAGAACTTCACCGTGTCCAGCAGGCCGGCATCGTTGGCGGCCTTGATGAGCAGCGCCAGGTCGGAGCCCCAGTTGCCGGTGATCACCGTGTCGGCGCCCGACTGCTTGATCTTGGCGATGTAGGGCGCGAAGTCGCGCACCTGCGCCAGCGGATGCAGGTCGTCGCCGACGATCTGCACGTCCGGCCGCTTGCGCGCCAGGTTCTCCTTGGCGAACTTGCTGACCTGCTGGCCGTGCTAGTAGTTCTGGCCGATCAGGTACACCTTCTTGATGTCCTGCTGGTCCTTCATGTAGGTGGTCAGCGCCTCCATCTTCATCGACGTGTCGGCGTCCAGCCGGAAATGCCAGTAGCTGCACTTGCCGTTGGTGAGATCCGGGTCCACCGCCGCGTAGTTGAAGTACACGACCTCCTTGCCGGGGTTGCGCGCGTTGTGCTTTTCCAGCGCGTCGATGATCGCCAGGGCCGGGCCCGAGCCATTGCCCTGGGTCACGTAGCGCGCGCCCTGGTCCATGGCGGAGCGCAGTGCGGCCGTGGTCTCCTGCGGGCTCAGCTTGTTGTCGATGCCGATGATCTCGAACTTGACGCCCGAGGCATTGCTCTTGTTGAAGTGCTCGGCCAGCAGCTGGTAGGTCTTGAGCTGATTGGTGCCGACGGCCGCCATCAGGCCGGAGAGCGGGTCCATCCAGGCGATCTTCACGGTCTCGCCCTTCTGGGCGAAGGCACTGGTCGCCATCACGGCCAGGGCAGCGGCGGCGAGGCTCTGGTAGCGGATCTTCATCGAACGGTCTCCTCGGATGTGGTGTCCGCGCAGCGTAGCCACCCGGCCCGATCCGCCCCTCAGGGAACACCCGAAAAAAAAGCCGCGGAGGCGGCCTTCCCTATCGCGCAGGCGACAGCCCGCCGCCAACGGCTCAGAGGCCCGGCAGCCTGTAGTCCTTGAGCAGCTCGCGGATGCGCGTCTTGAGGATCTTGCCGGTGGCGCCCAGCGGGATCGCCTCCACGAAGACCACGTCGTCCGGGATCTGCCACTTGGCCGTCTTGCCCTCGTAGAACTTGAGCAGTTCCTCGCGCGTGACCTCCGCCCCGGCCTTCTTCGCCACGACCACGATGGGCCGCTCGTCCCACTTGGGATGGAACACGCCGATGCAGGCCGCCATGGCCACGGCCGGATGCGCCACGGCGATGTTCTCGATGTCGATGGAGCTGATCCATTCGCCGCCCGACTTGATCACGTCCTTGCTGCGGTCGGTGATCTGCATGAAGCCGTCGGCGTCGATGGTGGCCACGTCGCCGGTGGGGAACCAGTTGCCGGCCTGCAGCGGGTTGCCGCCCTCGCCCTTGAAGTATTCCTTGACGATCCACGGGCCCTTGACCAGCAGGTCGCCGTAGGTCTTGCCGTCCCAGGGCAGTTCCTGGCCGTCGTCGCCGACAATCTTCATGTCCACACCGAAGATGGCGCGGCCCTGCTTCATGCGCAGCGCCAGCTGCTCCTGCGCGGGCAGCGACAAATGCTTGTTCTTGAGCGTGCACAGCGTGCCCAGCGGGCTCATCTCGGTCATGCCCCAGGCATGCAGCACGTCCACGCCGTACTGCTCGCGGAAGGCGTTGATCATGGCCGGCGGGCAGGCCGAGCCGCCGATCACCGTGCGGTTGAGCTTGCCGAACTTGAGGCCCTGCGCCTGCATGTGGCCCAGCAGCATCTGCCAGACGGTGGGCACGCCGGCGGCGAAGGTCACGCCCTCGGCCTCGATCAGCTCGTAGACCGACTTGCCGTCCAGCGCCGGGCCGGGGAACACCAGCTTGGCGCCCACCAGCGCCGCGGAATACGGAATGCCCCAGGCATTGACGTGGAACATGGGCACCACCGGCAGCACCGAGTCGCGCGCCGACAGGCACATCACGTCGGGCAGGCAGGCGGCGTAGGCGTGCAGGATGGTCGAGCGGTGGCTGTAGAGCGCGGCCTTGGGGTTGCCCGTGGTGCCGCTCGTGTAGCACATGCTGGAAGCCGAGTTCTCGTCGAAGCTGGGCCAGTCGTAGGTGTCGGGCTGGCCGCCGATCCAGCTTTCGTAGCTGACGAGGCCGGGGATGCCGCTGTCGGCCGGCAGCCTGTCGGCGTCGCACAGGGCGACCCACTTCTTCACCGTCGGGCAGCGCGCGTGCACGGCCTGCACCAGCGGCAGGAAGCTCAGGTCGAAGCACAGGACCTGGTCTTCGGCATGGTTGGCGATCCAGGCGATCTGGTCGGGATGCAGGCGCGGGTTGATGGTGTGCAGCACCCGGCCGCTGCCGGAGACGCCGTAGTACAGCTCCAGGTGGCGGTAGCCGTTCCAGGCCAGCGTGGCCACCCGGTCGGAGAAGAGCAGGCCCTCGGCCTCGACCGCGTTGGCGACCTGCCGCGCACGGCGTGCGCAGTCGGCCCAGGTGTAGCGGTGGATGTCGCCCTCCACCCGGCGCGACACGATCTGGCCGTCGCCATGATGGCGCTCGGCGAATTCGAGCAGGTTGGAAATCAGCAGGGGGCGGTCTTGCATCAGGCCCAGCATGTGGGAGGCTCCTTGGTGGCTAGCGGCAAAGCGCATGAGTATTGCGCGGTGCAGCATGGCCGCCGCATCGGGAATCCCCGTAAGTCCGGCGGGCGAAAGGGCTTCACGGACAATCCGTCGATGCGTTCCCAGCCCTCGTCCAGCCCCTCCGCCCCCGGCGTACAGGGCCACGCCGCACCGCACTGGCGTGAAGGTTTCGCCGGCCTCGGCCCGGCCTTCTACACCCGCCTGCGCCCCACGCCCCTGCCCTCGCCCACGCTGATCGCCGCCAGCGAGCCGGCGCGGCAGCTGCTGGACTGGTCGCGCGACTGGCTCGAATCGCCCGATGCCCTGGAGCTCCTGGCCGGCAATGCTGTGCCCGCGGGCAGCGAGCCGCTGGCCACCGTCTACAGCGGCCACCAGTTCGGCGTCTGGGCCGGCCAGCTGGGCGACGGCCGCGCCATCCTGCTCGGCGAGACCGACAGCGGCTTCGAGGTCCAGCTCAAGGGCGCGGGCCGCACGCCCTATTCGCGCATGGGCGACGGCCGGGCCGTGCTGCGCTCCAGCATCCGCGAATTCCTGTGCAGCGAGGCGATGCATGCCCTGGGCATCCCGACCACGCGCGCGCTGGCGCTGGTCGGCTCGCCCGCGCCTGTCGCGCGCGAGACGGTCGAGACGGCCGCCGTCGTGACCCGCGTCGCACCCAGCTTCATCCGCTTCGGCCATTTCGAGCACTTCGCCGGCCGCGGCCAGCACGAGGAACTGCGCCAGCTGGCCGACTTCGTCATCGACCGCTTCTATCCCGGCTGCCGCAGCGACACCCGCTTCGGCGGCAATGCCTACGCCAGCCTGCTCAATGCCGTGAGCGAGCGTACCGCGGCGCTCATGGCGCAGTGGCAGGCCGTGGGCTTCTGCCACGGCGTGATGAACACGGACAACATGTCCATCCTGGGCCTGACCATCGACTACGGGCCCTTCCAGTTCCTCGACGGCTTCGATCCCGGCCACATCTGCAACCACAGCGATTCGCAGGGCCGCTATGCCTACAACGCCCAGCCCAACGTCGCCTACTGGAACCTCTTTTGCCTGGCGCAGGCGCTGATGCCGCTGATCGGCGAGGAAGAACTGGCGCTGGCAGCCCTCCAGTCCTACCGCGAGGTCTTCCCGCTGCGCTTCGAGGCCGCCATGCTGGCCAAGCTGGGCCTGGCCCAGCCGGTGGCCGGCGACGCTGCGCTGCTGGAGGCGCTGTTGCGCGTGATGGCCGCCGAGCGCATCGACTGGACCATCTTCTGGCGCCGCTTCGCGCACTACCGCGCCGGCGGCCCGGCCGATCCGCTGGACGAGCTGTTCGTCGACCGCACCAGCTGGCGGCACTGGCTGTCGGCCTTCGAGCGCCGGCCGACCGGGGCCGACGCCGCGGCGGCCGTCGCTACACTGCGCGCCAATCCGCGCTTCGTGCTGCGGAACCACCTGGGCCAGCAGGCCATCGAAGCAGCCCAGACGGGCGACTTCTCCGGCGTCCACACCTTGCTTGGGCTGCTGGAGGCCCCATTTGACGAGCATCCCGGCATGGATGCCTATGCCGACTTCCCGCCCGACTGGGCGTCCGCCATCGAAATCAGCTGCTCCTCATGACCGAACCGACCATCCGCAAGACCGACGCCGAATGGAAGGCCCTGCTGGCCGAAAAGGGCGCCGAGCCCGCCGCCTTCAACGTCACCCGCCATGCCGCCACCGAGCGGCCCTTCACCGGCAAGTACGAAGCCCACTGGGCCGACGGCAGCTACCACTGCATCTGCTGCGGCGCCAAGCTGTTCGACTCCGACACCAAGTTCGACGCCGGCTGCGGCTGGCCCAGCTTCTCGGCCGAGGCCGTGCCCGGCGCCATCACCGAGCACGTCGACCGCTCGCACGGCATGGTGCGCACCGAGACCGTGTGCAGCCAGTGCGGCGCGCACCTGGGCCATGTCTTCCCCGACGGGCCGGCGCCCACCGGCCTGCGCTACTGCATGAACTCGGCCTCGCTGGACTTCAAGCCCGAAGACGCCGAGTGAGCCACCCCGAAGGCGCCCACCCCATTCCCGCATGAAAGCCCTGCTCGACTTCCTGCCGATCGTCCTGTTTTTCGGCGCCTTCAAGTTCTACGACATCTACGTGGCCACCGGCGTGCTCATGGCCGCCACGGTGGTGCAGATGGCCATCGTCTATGCCATGGAGCACCGGCTGCAGCCCATGCAGAAGGCGACGCTGGTGCTGATCCTGCTGTTCGGCGGCCTGACGCTCGCGCTGCACGACGACCGCTTCATCAAGTGGAAGCCGACGGTGCTCTACGGCGCCATGGCCATCGCGCTCGCCGTGGCCCTGTGGGGCCTGCGCCGCAACGTGCTCAAGATGCTGCTGGGCAGCCAGCTGGTGCTGCCCGACCGCATCTGGCGCCGCCTGGGCGTGGCCTGGGTCGTCTACTGCGCTTTCATGTCGGCCATCAATGCCTACGTGGCGCTGTACTTCAGCACCGACGCCTGGGTCAACTTCAAGCTCTGGGGCTACGTCTTCCCGATTGCCTTCCTGGTGGCGCAGGGCCTGTACGTCGCGCCGCACCTGCAGAACCCGCCGGCCGACAAGGAGTCCGCATGACGGGCGCCGCCGCCGGCCTGCCGCGCGTGGAGGAACTGGAAGCCGCGCTGCGCGCGCTGCTGCAGCCCACGCAGCTCGAAGTCCTCGACGAAAGCGCTGCCCACGCGGGGCATTCGGGCGCCGGCCCGGCGGGCTGGGGCACCCACTTCCGGGTGCGCGTCGCCTCCCCCTTGTTCGAGGGGCGCACGCGGGTGGCGCGGCATCGCCTTGTGTATGATGCCGTCCAGCCTTTTGTAGCCCGCGGCCTGCACGCGATCGCCATCGAGACACTCTGAGCCACGCGCCGCACCGGTCCACCCGGCTTCCGCCGCAAGGCCGCCTTCTCCCCTCCCCTTCTTCCTCATCGGCCCGCTTTCCGGCGCCATCCCTTCCTCCTAGCCGTTCTCCGATCATGAAAAAACAAGTGCTCCACGTCCTGGCCGCTGCCGCACTGGCGGCTTCGCTGCCTGCCCTGGCGCAGAACGCCGCCATCGTCAACGGCAAGCCCGTGCCGAAGGCGCGGATGGAAGTGCTGGCCCAGCAGCTGGCCGCCGCCGGCCGCCCCGTCACACCGGAGATGCAGGACCAGCTGCGCGAGGAAGTGATCACGCGTGAAGTGTTCATGCAGGAAGCCCAGAAGCAGGGCCTGGACGGCAGCGACGAGTTCAAGGCCCAGATGGAACTGGCCCGCCAGGCCATTCTGATCCGCCAGCTCTTCGACAACTACCGCAAGACCCATCCGGTGACCGACGCCGAGGTCAAGGCCGAGTACGACAAGATCGCCGCGGCCAACAGCGGCAAGGAATACCACGCCCGCCACATCCTGGTGCCCACCGAGGAAGAGGCCAACAAGATCCTGGCCGAGCTCAAGAAGGGCGCCAAGTTCGAGGACCTGGCCAAGAAGTATTCGAAGGACCCGGGCTCCGGCGCCAACGGCGGCGACCTGGACTGGACCACGCCCGCCAGCCTGGTGCCCGAGTTCTCGCAGGCCATGGTCAAGCTGAAGAAGGGCGAGACCACCAGCGCCCCGGTCAAGACCGAGTTCGGCTGGCACATCATCCGCCTGGACGACACGCGCGACATGCAGTTCCCCAAGCTAGACGAGGTGAAGGCCCAGCTGACGCAGCAGATGCAGCAGCAGAAGCTGCAGAAGTACCAGGAAGAGCTGCGCAGCAAGGCGCGCGTGGAATAAGGCCTGGTGCTGCGGGCACGCCCCTGCTGGCGCGCCTGGCGGTGCAGTCCTTGAACCGGCGCAGGCGCCTCGCCTGACCGATCTCAGTTGATGAACGACGGCCCGGATGCGCCCTGCGTCCGGGCCGTTTCGTTGGGGGCCGGCGCGGCCGGCAGGCCCCAGCCGCCGCGTTCCGCGGCCTGCAGCAGCAGGGTCTGCAGCGCCGTGGCGGTGGCCGCGGGCACGTTGAGATCCACGTCCCGCCCGTCGCCGATGCGCCAGCGGATCGACAGGTGGCCCGCCGCCTCGGCGCCCGTGGGCACCGACAGCGTCACCTCGGTTACCACGGGAATGGCACCGGCGGCAACGCCCGGCGGCGCGGGCTGGGCAGGCGTGTCGAAGTCGGCATCGCGCAGGGCCTGGGCCCGGGCCGATTCGGCCAGCAGGTCGGCCGCGCCCTCTGGCAACGGCACCGTCCCCCACTCCGCCGCCACATGGGCGCGCGACACCGCCTGATGCAGCGGTGCGTGCAGCGCCAGCAGCAACCGGCGCGTCAGCCACAGGCTGAGCCGCTCGCCGGCCGTCGTGCTGAGGTGCATCAGCAGACGGTCTTCGGCGGCGACGTATTCGACGGTGATCTGGTGCAGTTGCATGGCGCGAGTATGCGTGCTGTCGAGCAGCGCCAGCGGCGAGAGACTGCGCGCTTGCCAAAACCCATGACATCCAGGCTGAAAGGCGTCGTGGCACGTGGCCGCTGGACCCTCGCGGTCATCGACATCTGTTAGGGTGCCATTCCTCAGGAGGTCGGACTCATGAATGAACTCGAAGAAGTGAAGACTTGCGAGGCGCAATTGCGTCTGGCGATGCTGTCCAGCGATGTCGAAGGCTTGTCGGCGCTGATCGACGAGGGCCTGGTGTTCACGGGGCCCGACGGCTCGGTGCTGGGCAAGGCGCAGGACCTGTCGGCGCACCAGTCGGGCCTGCTCAAGCTGGAGAGGCTCGACGTTCTTTCATGCGACCTGCACCGCGTCGAGAACATGGTGTTCACGACCACCAAGGCCAAGCTGGTCGGCCGTTTTGGCGACATGCGCATCGACGGCATCCATGCGTATACGCGGCTGTGGTCCCGCGCGAGCGGGCAGTGGCAAGTGGTGGCGGGTCAGGTAGGCCGCATCGCTTAGCGCCATAGCGCCGGCACGCGGCCAGATCGCTCGAGTTCATCCCACCCAGCGGCGCGCGTTGCGCCAGATCTCCATCCAGGGGCTGCGTTCGGCGCGGTCACCCGACGTCCAGCTCATCTGCACGTTGCGGAACACGCGCTCCGGGTGCGGCATCATGGCCGTGAAGCGGCCGTCGGCCGTGGTCACCGCCGTCAGGCCACCGGCGCTGCCGTTGGGGTTGAGCGGATAGCGTTCGGTCGGCTGGCCGGCATGGTCCACGAAGCGCATGGCCGCGATGGCGCCGTCGGCATTGCCGCGGTGGCGGAAGTCGGCATAGCCCTCGCCGTGCGCGACGGCGATCGGCACCCGGGCGCCGGCCATGCCGGCGAAGAACAGGCTGGGCGAGTCGAGCACTTCCACCTGCGACAGACGGGCCTCGAAGCGCTCGCTGCGGTTGGTGGTGAAGCGCGGCCAGTCCTGCGCGCCCGGGATGATGTCGGCCAGCTCGGCGAACATCTGGCAGCCGTTGCACACGCCCAGGCCGAAGGTGTCGGTGCGGCCGAAGAAGTCGCCGAACTGCTGTGCGAGACGCGGGTTGAAGGTGATGCTGCGCGCCCAGCCGATGCCGGCTCCCAGCGTGTCGCCGTAGCTGAAGCCGCCGCAGGCCACGATGCCCTGGAAGCGGGCCAGGTCGGCGCGGCCGCTCTGCAGGTCGGTCATGTGCACGTCGACCGACTCGAAACCGGCCTCGTGGAAGGCATAGGCCATTTCCACATGCGAATTGACGCCCTGCTCGCGCAGGATAGCCACGCGCGGCCGGGCGCTGCCCACGAAAGCGGGTGCACGGCCGAAGCCCTCGGGCAGGTGCACATGCAGGCCTGTGTCGGCCGGATCGCCGGCGGCGGCGTGCTCGGCGTCGGCGCAGTCGGGGTTGTCGCGCTCGCGGCAGATCTTCCAGCTCACGCTGTCCCACACCTGGTGCAGGTCGGCCACGGTGGCGCTGAACACGGCCTTGGTGTCGCGCCAGACCTCGACCTTGCGCTTGCCGGCGTCGATGGGCGAGCTCTCGGGCCGGGTCTTGCCGACGAAGTGGCTGAAGACGGACAGGCCGTGCGCCCGCAGCGTCTGCATGACCTCGTTGCGCTCGGCCGTGCGCACCTGCAGCAGCAGGCCCAGCTCTTCGTTGAACAGCGCCTTGAGCGTGAGCTCCTCGCGGCGGGCGCTGACCTGCTGCGCCCAGTTCTTGGCATCGCCCGTCTCCATGCGGCTGTCGCTGATGCCGTCGCCTTCGGTGACGAGCAGGTCGACGTTGAGCGACACGCCCACGTGGCCGGCGAAGGCCATCTCGCAGGCGGCGGCGAACAGGCCGCCGTCGCTGCGGTCGTGCAGCGCGAGCAGCTTGCCTTCGGCGCGCAGCTGGTTGACGGCATCCACCGTCCTGACCAGCAACTGCGGATCGTCCAGGTCGGGCACGCGGTCGCCGGTCTGGCCCAGCACCTGCGCCAGGATGCTGCCGCCCATGCGGTGCTGGCCGCGGCCCAGGTCGATCAGCACCAGGGTGGTGTCGGGCTCCTGCGCATCGAGCTGCGGCGTGAGCGTGCCGCGCACGTCGTCGATGCTGGCGAAGGCGCTGACGATCAGGCTCACCGGCGAGCTGACCTTCTTCTTGTCGGTGCCCTCGGCCCATTGCGTGCGCATGGACAGCGAATCCTTGCCCACGGGAATGGAGACGCCCAGCGCCGGGCACAGCTCCAGGCCCACGGCCTTGACCGTCTCGTAGAGCGCCGCGTCCTCGCCCGGCTCGCCGCAGGCCGCCATCCAGTTGGCGGACAGCTTGACGCGTGCCAGCTCGATGGGCGCGGCCAGCAGGTTGGTGATGGCTTCGGCGACGGCCATGCGGCCGGAGGCCGCGGCGTCCAGGGCGGCCAGCGGCGTGCGCTCGCCCATGCTCATGGCCTCGCCGGCGAAGCCCTGGAAGTCGGCCAGCGTGACGGCGCAGTCGGCCACCGGCACCTGCCAGGGGCCGACCATCTGGTCGCGGTGCGACAGACCGCCCACCGTGCGGTCGCCGATGGTCACCAGGAAGCGCTTGGAGGCCACGGTCGGATGCGACAGCACCTGGATCGCGGCCTGCTGAAGGTCCACGCCCGTGAGCTCCAGCGGCTTGAAGGTGCGGTGGATGCGGGCCACATCGCGGTGCATCTTGGGCGGCTTGCCGAGCAGCACGTCCATGGGCATCTGGACGGGATGATGACTCCCTCCTCCGCTGGGGGAGGGCTGGGGCGGGGGCACGCTGCGCCCGCGGCTGCCCCCACCCCTGCCTTCCCCCAGAGGGGGAAGGGGCAACGCCACGTCGCCGACGACGAGTTCGCGCTCTTCCGTCGCCACGCCTGCCCCTTATACACATCTCC
>NZ_LDSL01000020.1 GCF_001476815.1 Pseudacidovorax intermedius
GGGCCCTGGGCCCTGGGCCCCGAAAGCGCACGTCTATGATTCCGGACAGCATGGTTGAACAACGTCTACAACAACATTTCATCGACAGCGCCGATCTCAAATACCAGGCCGGGCCCGTGCTCAGCAAGCCACTCGGGCTGGCCGTCCAGGCCCTGCTGGCGGGCGTGACCAGCGGCCGCAAGGTGCTGGCCTGCGGTGCGGGCATCTCCGGTCTTCTGGCCGCACAGTTCGCGGCCCAGTTCGTCGGCCGCTTCGAGCGCGAGCGGCCGTCGCTCGCGGCGCTGGCGCTGCCCTGCATTCCCGACGATCCGCTGGCCGACACGCGCCAGTGCGCCGACGCGGGCGGCCTGGCGCGGCAGGTGCGCGCGCTGGGCGAGGCCGGCGACGTGCTGCTGGCCATCAGCCCGCGCGGCGAGTCGGCGGCCGTGCTGGCCGCCGCCGCCGCCGCGCACGAGCGCGACATGTGCGTCATCGCGCTGACCGGCGGCACGGGCAGCGGCGCCGGCGGCGCGCTGGGCCGGGCCCTGCGCGAGACCGATGTGCAGGTCTGCGTGCCGCACGACCGCCTTTCCCGCATCCACGAAGTGCACCTGGTGCTGCTGCACTGCCTGTGCGACGCCGTGGATGCCCAACTACTTGGTGAACAGGAGCTTTCCGCATGACCACCTCCCCCTCGACGACGATCTTCCGGCGTGGCCAGCGCCTGGCCTGCGCCTGCCTGGCCGTTGCCGCGCTGGGCGGCAGCCTGGCGGGCTGCGTGCCGCTGGTGGTGGGCGGCGCCGCCGCCGCCGCGGGCATCGGCACCCTGGCGCTGGACCGGCGCAGCTCGGGCGTGCAGCTGGACGACCAGGGCATCGAGCTGCGCGCCGCCGCGCGCATCCGCGAGATCGCCAACGACAACATGAACGTCACGGTGATCAGCTTCAACCGCACGGCGCTGCTGATCGGCACCGTGGGCAGCGAGGCCGACAAGCAGCGCGCCGGCGAGGCCGTGCGCGGCGTGCAGAACGTGCGCGGCGTCGTCAACGAGATCGTGGTCGGCCCGGCGCTGAACATCGCGCGCCGCTCCAACGACGCCTACATCACCACCAAGGTGAAGGCCTCGCTGCTGGATGCCTCGGACGTGCCCGCCAATTCGATCAAGGTCGTGACCGAGGGTGGCGTGGTCTACCTGATGGGCCTGGTCACCCGCCGCGAGGCCGACCGCGCCACCGACATCGCGCGCGGCATCTCGGGCGTGGAGAAGGTGGTGCGGGTGTTCGAATTCGTGAGCGACGACGGCCAGGCCCTGCCGGGCGGCGTGGGCCCGTCGCAGACCGTGCCCGGCACGGCCAGCGGCAGCGTTCCGCTGCCGCCGATGGCACCGCTGCCGGCACCGGCAGCGCCTGCGCCCGCTCCGGCGCCCGGCGTGGTCACGTCGCCCGTGCGCTGAGTGGCTCCCTCTCCCCTTGCGGGAGAGGGCTGGGGAGAGGGGGAGTGCGGCGCCCGATGGGCCTTAGTCGCTCGACAGGGCGCCGGCCCCCTCTCCCCAACCCCTCTCCCGCGAGGGGAGAGGAGCTCGACCCTCGCGAAGTGGCGGGGGCTTACTTCAGCCGCGTGATGAGGCTGGACGTGTCCCACCGCGCGCCGCCGGCCTGCTGCACGTCGGCATAGAACTGGTCCACCAGCGCCGTCACCGGCAGGCGCGCGCCGTTGCGCTTGGCCTCGTCCAGCACCAGGCCCAGGTCCTTGCGCATCCAGTCCACGGCAAAGCCGAAGTCGAAGCGGCCGGCCACCATGGTTTTGCCGCGGTTGTCCATCTGCCAGCTCTGCGCGGCGCCCTTGCCGATCACGTCCAGCACCTTCTCCATGTCCAGCCCCGCGCGCTGGCCGAAGGCGATGGCTTCGGACAGGCCCTGCACCAGCCCGGCGATGCAGATCTGGTTGACCATCTTGGCCAGTTGCCCGGCACCGCTGTCGCCCAGCAGCGTCACCGCGCGCGCGAAGGCGCCGATGGTCGGCTCGACCTGGGCGAACACCGCCGCGTCGCCGCCGCACATCACGGTCAGCAGGCCGTTCTGGGCGCCGGCCTGGCCGCCGGAAACCGGCGCGTCGATGAAGTGCAGGCCCTTCGCGGACGCGGCGGCGGCGAGCTCGCGCGCCACCTCGGCCGAGGCGGTGGTGTGGTCCACGAAGACGGCGCCCGGCTTCATGCCGGCCAGGGCGCCGGCGTCGCCCAGCACCACCGAGCGCAGGTCGTCGTCGTTGCCGACGCAGCAGAAGACGATGTCCGCCCCGGCGGCGGCCTCGCGCGGCGTGGGCGCCGAGGCATGGCCGCCAGCGGTGCCGAATTCCTGCAGCCAGGCGGCGGCCTTGGCGGCGCTGCGGTTGTAGACGGTCACGCGGTGGCCGGCGGCGGCCAGGTGGGCGGCCATGGGGTAGCCCATGACGCCCAGGCCCAGGAAGGCGACGTGGCGCGCCGGGACGGCGGCGTAGGACTTGGGGTGGAAGGAAGGGGAGGGGGTGCTGCTCATCCCGCTAGCTTAGCGGGGCAGCGCGCCGCCTTCACGTCACCGTCAGGTGCTCGGTGCCGGCGCTCAGGTCGCGCGTGCGGGCGCGCTGGCTGTGCAGCTTGATCTGCAGGCGCAGGTCGTTGGTGGAGTCGGCGTTGCGCAGCGCGTCCTCGTACGAGATGGCGTACTGCTCGAACAGGTCGAACAGCGCCTGGTCGAAGGTCTGCATGCCCAGGTTGCGGCTCTTGCGCATGACCTCCTTCATCTCGCCCACCTGGCCCTTGAACACCATGTCGGCGATCAGGGGCGTGTTGAGCATGACCTCCACCGCCGCCACGCGTCCGCGGCCGTCCTCGGTGGGGATCAGCCGCTGCGAGATCATCGAGCGCAGGTTGAGCGACAGGTCCATCAGCAGCTGCTCGCGCCGGTCGTCCGGGAAGAAGTTGATGATGCGGTCCAGCGCCTGGTTGGCGTTGTTGGCATGCATGGTGGCCAGGCAGAGATGGCCGGTCTCGGAGAACACGATGGCGTTTTCCATGGCCGTGCGGTCGCGGATTTCGCCCATCAGGATCACGTCGGGCGCCTGGCGCAGCGCGTTCTTGAGCGCCGACTCCCAGCTGTCGGTGTCGATGCCGATTTCGCGCTGGGTCACGACGCAGTTCTTGTGCGGGTGCACGAACTCGATCGGGTCTTCCACCGTCACGATGTGGCCCTGCGTGTTCTCGTTGCGCCAGTCGAGCATGCCGGCCAGGGTGGTCGACTTGCCCGAGCCGGTGGCGCCCACCACGATCACCAGGCCGCGCTTGGTCATGGTGACTTCCTTGAGCACCTGCGGCAGGTTCAGGCCGTCGATGGTGGGCGGCGTGGTCGGGATGGTGCGCAGCACCATGCCCACGCGGCTCTGCTGCAGGAAGGCATTGACGCGGAAGCGCCCGTAGCCGGCCGGCGAGATGGCGAAGTTGCATTCGCGCGTGCGTTCGAACTCGGCCGTCTGCCGGTCGTTCATCAGCGCCCGCGTGAGCGCCAGCGTGTGCTGGGGCGACAGCGGCTGCTGCGAGATCTTGACCACCTTGCCGTCCACCTTGATGGCGGGCGGGAAGTCGGCCGTGATGAACAGGTCGCTGCCGCCGCGGCTGACCATGAGTTTCAGCAGGTCGGTGATGAACTGGCTGGCCTGATCGCGTTCCATGGTGGCTCCAGAGGGGTGTAAGTCAAAGGGACAGGCAGTGCGAGGCTGGCCCGCGCATCGAGGCGGAACAGCCCCGAGTCCGGTCAGCCTGGGAAATTCTCGGGGGTCTTGGCCTTGCTGCGCGCTTCGGCAGGGCTGATGGCCCCGCGCCGCACCAGGTCGACCAGGCACTGGTCCAGCGTCTGCATGCCCATGTTCTGGCCGGTCTGGATGGTCGAGTACATCTGCGCCACCTTGGCCTCGCGGATCAGGTTGCGGATGGCCGGCGTGCCTAGCATGATCTCGTGCGCCGCCACGCGGCCGGTGCCGTCCTTGGTCTTGCACAGCGTCTGCGAGATCACGGCCTGCAGCGATTCCGACAGCATCGCCCGCACCATCTCCTTCTCCTCGCCGGGGAAGACGTCGATGATCCGGTCGATGGTCTTGGCGGCGCTGGAGGTGTGCAGCGTGCCGAACACCAGGTGGCCCGTTTCGGCGGCCGTCAGCGCCAGGCGGATGGTCTCCAGGTCGCGCAGCTCGCCCACCAGGATGGCGTCCGGGTCCTCGCGCAGGGCCGAGCGCAGCGCGTTGGCGAAGCTCAGGGTCATCGGCCCGACCTCGCGCTGGTTGATCAGGCACTTCTTCGATTCGTGCACGAACTCGATCGGGTCCTCCACCGTCAGGATGTGGCCGTACTCGGTCTCGTTCATGTGGTTGACCATGGCCGCCAGCGTGGTCGACTTGCCCGAGCCCGTGGGCCCGGTCACCAGCACCAGGCCGCGCGGCTTGAGAGCCAGCTCGCCGAAAATCCGCGGCGCATTCAACTGTTCCAGGGTCAACACCTTGGACGGAATGGTCCGGAACACCGCCGCGCAGCCGCGCTGCTGGTTGAAGGCGTTGACGCGGAAACGCGCCAGGCCTTCGATCTCGAAGGAGAAGTCGATCTCCAGGAACTCCTCGTAATGCTTGCGCTGCGAGTCGTTCATGATGTCGTACACCATGGCATGCACTTCCTTGTGCTCCATGGGGTCGAGGTTGATGCGCCGCACGTCGCCGTGCACCCGGATCAGCGGCGGCAGGCCCGCCGACAGGTGCAGATCCGACGCCTTGTTCTTGACGCTGAATGCCAGCAGTTGGGTGATGTCCACGGACGACCTCTAGACTTTCGTGACGTTTTGAAACGGTTTGAACGATTATGACGACTACGGGTGACCAGCTCCAGCAAGTCCGGGGCCGGATCGCGCAGGCCTGCGCCCGCGCGGGCCGGGACGCCGCGGGCGTGCGCCTGCTGGCGGTCTCCAAGACCTTCGGCCCCGAGATGGTGCGCGAAGCGTACGCCGCCGGCCAGCAGGCCTTCGGCGAGAACTACGTGCAGGAGGGGCTGGACAAGATCGCCGCCCTGGCCGACCTGCGCGCCGGGCTGGAATGGCACTGCATCGGCCCGCTGCAGAGCAACAAGACGCGGCCCGTGGCCGAGCAGTTCGACTGGGTGCACAGCGTGGACCGGCTCAAGATCGCCCAGCGCCTGTCGCAGCAGCGGCCGGCCGGTCTGCCGCCGCTGCAGGTCTGCCTGCAGGTCAACATCGACGGCGGCGCCAACAAGTCGGGCGTGGCGCCGCAGGACACCCTGGCGCTGGCGCGCGAGGTGGCGGCGCTGCCGCAGCTGGCGCTGCGCGGGCTGATGGCCATTCCCGAGCCCCAACCCGATGCCGCGGCCGAGCGGGCGGTCTTCGCCCAGGTGGCCGACCTGGCCGCCCGGCTGCGCGACGCGCTGGGGCTGCCGCTGGACACGCTGTCCATGGGCATGAGCGCCGACCTGGAATCGGCCATCGCCGCCGGCAGCACGATGGTGCGGGTGGGCACGGCCATCTTCGGCGGCCGGCCGCCCCTTGCCGCTCGCGCATAAGGTCCGCCGCCGGCTGCATGGCCCCTGGCGCGGCGCGGTCGGCCGGCCTATCGTCGCGGCCATCCGCACCACCGAGGCCTCCGGGGCCTTCCTCACCATGCAGCAGTCCAGCGAACTCTCGTACGTCCACCCGTCCTCCACCAGCCCCTGGGGCACCTACCTGTCGCAGGTGGACCGCGTGGTGCCCTACCTCGGCCACCTGGGCCGCTGGGCCGAGACCCTCAAGCGCCCCAAGCGCGCGCTGATCGTGGACGTGCCGATCGAGATGGACGACGGCACCATCGCCCACTTCGAGGGCTTTCGCGTGCAGCACAACCTGTCGCGCGGGCCGGGCAAGGGCGGGGTGCGCTTCCACCCCGACGTCACGCTGGAAGAGGTCATGGCCCTGTCGGCCTGGATGACCGTCAAGTGCGCGGCCGTCAACCTGCCCTACGGCGGCGCCAAGGGCGGCATCCGCGTCGATCCCAAGAAGCTGTCGCAGAACGAACTGGAGAAGATGACCCGCCGCTACACCAGCGAGATCGGCCTGATCATCGGCCCGCATTCGGACATCCCGGCGCCGGACGTCAACACCAACGGCCAGATCATGGCCTGGATGATGGACACCTATTCGATGAACACCGGCGCCACCGCCACCGGCGTGGTCACCGGCAAGCCGATCCACCTGGGCGGCTCGCTGGGCCGGGTCAAGGCCACCGGCCGCGGCGTGTTCGTCACCGGCCGCGAGGCAGCGCGCCGCCTGGGCCTGCCGCTGCAGGGCGCGCGGGTGGCCGTGCAGGGCTTCGGCAATGTGGGCTCGGTGGCGGCCGAACTCTTCGCCGAGGCGGGCGCCCGGGTGGTGGCGGTGCAGGACCACACCGGCACCCTGGTGAACGAAGGCGGCTTCGACATGCCGGCGCTCATGGCCCATTCGCG
The DNA here is from genome assembly GCF_001476815.1 of Pseudacidovorax intermedius. Classification (GTDB taxonomy): domain Bacteria; phylum Pseudomonadota; class Gammaproteobacteria; order Burkholderiales; family Burkholderiaceae_C; genus Xenophilus; species Xenophilus intermedius_A. Next base: position 6,482 of record NZ_LDSL01000020.1, read on the forward strand.
CCGCACCGGCGGCATCCTGGGTTTCGGCAGCGGCGAGACGGTGGACAACGAGGCCTTCTGGGACGTGCCCACCGACATCCTGATCCCGGCAGCGCTGGAAGGCCAGATCAACGCCGAGCGTGCCCGCCGCATCACGGCCCGCCTGGTGCTCGAGGGCGCCAACGGCCCCACGGTGCCGCAGGCCGACGACATCCTGGCCGAGCGCGGCGTGCTGGTGGTGCCCGACGTGATCTGCAATGCCGGCGGCGTGACGGTGTCGTACTTCGAGTGGGTGCAGGACTTCTCCAGCTTCTTCTGGACCGAGGACGAGATCAACCAGCGGCTGGACCGGATCATGGTCGGCGCGCTGGAGCACATCTGGAACAAGGCCGACGAGCACCACATCTCGCTGCGCACCGCGACCTTCGCCGTGGCCTGCGAGCGCATCCTGGCGGCGCGGCAGGAGCGCGGCTTGTATCCTTGACCACCCCGTTTGGTTTTCCTCACTGCGTGTGGAAAACCAATCCCCCTCGAGGGGCGCACCCGTGGGCCCGGCAAAGCCGGTTCCCAGGGTGCCCTGGCATCGGCCTGCTCCGCGGCCTTGGCGCCGAGGGGGGGCCGGGTCTCGGCCGGCGGTAGTGGGCGCCAGTCATGGGATGGCGGTTGTGTGCGCGGGTTTGCGTAGCCTGGGGGCGGGAACCGTGCCAAACATGCGCGCATCCAAGCGACGCTCCGGCCGCCGGCCGGGCGACACTTGCGGGATGACGACGATGCGAACGACGGTGGGACGTGCCTGGGGCGCGGTGGGCTTGGGGCTGCTGGCGGCGCTGTTGGCGGGGTGCGGCAGCACGGGGCCGAAGCTGGGCGGCGGCAAGAGCCTGGATGCCGAGGCCTTCGAAGCGACGAACACGCACACCCGCATCTACGACGCCACGGTGGGCCAGACCTGCGAGGCGGCGCGCCGGGCGCTGCTGAGCCAGGGCTACATGATCACCGCCGCCGCGGCCGAGCAGGTGACGGGGCGCAAGAGCTTCCAGCCCGAAGGCGAGGTGCACGTGGAGGTGGAGTTCCGCGTGGTCTGCGCCAGGGAAGAGGGCGAGAACGGCAATCCGGCGGCCATCGCCTTCGCCACGGCGGTGCAGGACCGCTATGGCCTGAAAAAGGTCAACAACTCGGCCAGCGTGGGCGTGGGGGCCTTCGGCTCGCTCTCGCTGCCTTTCAGTTCCAGCAACGATGCGATGGTGAAGGTGGCGAGCGAGACGCTCAGCGACGAGCGCTTCTACGACCGCTTCTATGCCCTGCTGGAGCGCTACCTGGACCGCACCGACCCGGCGGTCGCCACGCCCGTCACCGGCGGTCCGGCACCGGCGAACCGCTAGGCGGCGTGGCCAGCGCGTCGGCCAGGGCATCCACACCGAAGGGCTTGCGCAGCCACTGCGTGCCGGGCGGCAGTTCGCGCGGCGCGGCCTGGCCGGTGGCGAAGATGATGCGCACCGCGGCGTTGCGCTGGCCCAGCTCCTGGGCCAGGTCCATGCCCGACAGGGCGGGCAGTCCGACGTCGATCATCACCACGTCGAAGGCGCCGTCGAAGTAGCGGTCGCGTGCGGTTTCCGCGCTGCTCACGCCGGTTGCCCAGTGGCCGAGTAGCCGCAGCATGTCCAGCGTGGTCTGCAACACGTCCGGATCGTCTTCGACAACCAGGACGCGCAGGCCGGAGCCGGAGGATGGGGCGGAATCGGGCATGGGTTGAGGAGGTCGGCGCCGCTGAGGAGTGGTTTCAGCCACTATAGGGACCGGGCGCCTCGAACTCTCCCCCGACTGCGCGACGATGCTTGTAGGAGCAATCCCTTTCGTGTCCAGCGGTCACTCCATGGCGGGGGCAAACCCTCATGCCCGCGCCAGCGTGGACTTGCCGAGCAGGCTCTCGATGAGCTCCACCGCGATCTCGGCGCTGCGGTTGCGCACGTCCAGCGCCGGATTCAGTTCCACCACGTCCAGCGAGCCCAGGCGGCCGGTGTCCGCGATCATCTCCATGCACAGCTGCATTTCGCGGTAGCCGGGGCCACCGCGCACGCCGGTGCCGGCGCCGGGGGCGACGTCCGGGTCCAGGCAGTCGATGTCGAAGCTCACGTGCAGGTGCGTGTCCTCGTCCACGCCGTGCAGGGCCTCGGTCATGGTGGTGCGCATGCCGTGCTCGTCGATGTGGCGCATGTCGAACACCGTCAGGCCCAGCGTGCGGATGGCCTCGCGCTCCGGCGCGTCGACGCTGCGGATGCCGACGAAGCGCAGCGCCTCGGCGTCCAGCGCGGCCGGCGTGCCGGCCCAGCCGGTCAGGGCCGCGGGCCCGTGGCCCAGCAGGCAGGCGACGGGCATGCCGTGCAGGTTGCCGCTGGGCGAGGTGGCCTCGGTGTTGACGTCGGTGTGCGCGTCGAGCCACAGCACGCGCAGCTTCTTGCCGCGGCGGCGCGCATGCCAGGCCACGGCGCTGATCGAGCCGACGGCCAGGCAATGGTCGCCGCCCATCAGCAGCGGCAGGTGGCCCAGGCCCAGCGCGCCGTCGACGGCGTCGTAGACGCTGCGGTTCCAGGCCACGGCCTCCTTCAGGTGGCGCAGGCCGCCCTCGGGCGTGCGCCACGGCGTGGCCGGGCCGGCCAGGTTGCCACGGTCCACCACGGTGAGGCCAATGCGGGCCACGGATTCGGCCACGCCCGCCACGCGCAGGGCGTCCGGGCCCATGCCGCAGCCGCGCACGCTGGCGCCGATGTCGGTGGGGGCGCCGATCAGGGCCACGGTGGCGGCCGCCGGGCTGGCGCTGGGGTCGAAGGTGGCTTGCATGCGCGCCAGTCTAGGCACGGCCCGTGAACGCCGCGTGCAAGCCGATGCCGACAGTGCAAGGGCGCCGGTGGCGCCCGTTCACACCTTCTCAGCCGCCCGGGCGCACCATCTTGCAGTCGGTGCCCTGCGCCAATTCGTTGCCGGTGTAGACGGCCTCGGTGCGGAAGCCGTAATTGGTGCCTTCCCAGCCGGTCTTGACCGTCTTGCCGTCCACCGGCGCGATGGTGTTGACCACCTGCGGCAGCAGCAGCTGATGGTCTTCGCCGCGCATGCGCACGGGGCCGACCACCGAGTCGAAGCTCAGGTCTTCCAGTGCGCGGGCCACGGCCACCGTCTCGGTGCTGCCGGCCTTGTCGATGGCGGCGGCCAGCAGGCGCGGCGTCATGTCGATGCGCGGCGCCAGGAAGTCCTTGCCCATCTTCGCCTTGTAGGCCTTGGCCAGCGCATCCACGCGCGGGCTGTCGGCCTGGCCCGGGTGCCATTCGGCCACCCAGGTCAACTGCCCCAGCCTGGCCTGCGACACGGCCAGCACCGTGCCGGGCACCGAGCCGGCGCTGTGGTTGAAGTAGCGCAGGTTGTAGCCGGCGTCGCCCGCGGCCTTGAGCAGCAGCGTCATGTCCTGGCCCCAGTTGCCGGTGATGACCGAGTCGGCGCCCGAGGCCTTGATGTTGGCCACGTAGGGTGCGAAGTCCTTCACCCGGCCGATGGGGTGCAGCGCCTCGCCCACGAACTGCACGTCGGGCCGGGCCAGGCCCACCAGCTGACGGCCGTAGCTGGCCCACTGCTTGCCGTGGGCATAGTCCTGGTTGAGCAGGTAGACCTTCTTCACGTCGGGCGTCTTCTTGATGAAGTTCGCCAGGGCCTTCATCTTCATCGCCGTGTTGGCCTCGGTCTGGAAGTGCCAGAAGCTGCAGGCCTTGCCGGTGAGTTCGGGGTCGATGGAGGAATGGTTGAGGACCAGGATCTCCTTGCCCGGGTTGCGCTGGTTCCAGCGGTTGACGGCCTGCACCAGCGCCGTCACCACCGAGGAGCCCGAGCCACCGGTGACGATGGCGCGCGCGCCCTGGTCGATGGCGGCCTGCAGCGCGCTCTGGCTCTCTTGAGCCGAGAGCTTGCTGTCGAACTGCAGCAACTGCAGTTTGGCCTGTCCCTTGAGCACGCCGCCCTTGGCGTTGATGTCGTCCACGGCGTACTGCACGTGGGCCAGCATCAGCTCGCCCACGTTGGCGAAGGGGCCCGAGAGCGGGTCGATGTAGGCCAGCTTGTAGACCTTGCCGTCCTGGGCCGAGGCACCGCCGGCGGCGGCGAGAAGCAGGGCGGCGGCCAGGGGCGCGAGCCGGGCGCGGAATGTCATGGTGTGTCTCCGTTCGTTGTCGTTGGCGAGAAAAGGCCGCGTCAGCCCGCGCCGGTGCGCAGGCCGATCACGCGGGTGGCGAGCACGGTCAGCTCGTCCACGATCTGCTCGGGGCCGAGCCGGCCGCCGGGCCGGTACCAGCTGTACAGAAAGCCCGGCAGGCTGCAGGCGGCCAGGGCGGTGAGACGGGTCTCGTTGAAATCCAGGTGGCCGTCGCGCCGGCCCTGCTCCAGCAGCGGCGTGAGCTTGTCGTAGAAATGGTGGGCCAGCTTCTTCATCGCGGCGTTGTATTCGGGCCGGTAGACCTGCGGCTCGCGGTAGGGAAAGAAGGCGGCCGGGTAGTGCATGACCGTGGCGCGGATCAGCCTCCGCAGGCCTTCCACCACCTTCTGTGCGGCGGGGCGCGGGTCGTCGTCGGCGAAGTCCAGCGCGGTGAAGCAGTCCACCGTGGGCCGCCAGGACAGCACCTCGAAGATCTCCTGTTTGTCGCGGAAGTAGTAGTAGATGAAGGGCTTGGTCACCTGCAGCGACTGCGCCACCTGCGCCAGCGTGGTATGGGCATAGCCCTGGGCCGCGAAGAGCTGCGTGGCGGCCTGCAGGATGCGCTCGCGCTGCACGTCGGTGCCGGCGGTGGCCGAGCGCTGCCGGCCGTTGCCGTGCGTGCGCACGGGCTCGCCCACGTCCTCCGTCGTGTCGGACCGCGGCGCGGAACGGCCTTCGGCTGTGGGTTTGTGCGGTGTCTCCGATGTTCTACCCATCGGTAGGATTGTTCGTGCACCATGCATCGCATGACAAGGGTCGACAGGGGCCGATGCGCTATCGCTAACCCTGATCGGCAGACGCCACGGAGACAGCCATGAGCCTCGACAGCCAGCCAGACATTTCGGCCGGCGCGCTTCCAGAGCGCCCCCGCCAGCCCCTGCACGAGTACCTGCGCACCCATGCGCGCGAGCGCGGCGACCATGTCGCCTGCCACTGGTACGGCCACCGCATGCGCTATGCCGAACTCGACCGCGCGAGCGACGCCTTCGCCGCCCGGCTGCAGGCATTGGGCGTGGCCAAGGGCGAGCCGGTGGTGCTCTTCCTCAACAACTGCCCGCAGTACCTGGTGGCCCACTACGGCATCCAGAAGATCGGCGCCATCGTCTGCCCCAGCGGCCCGCTCAACAAGGCGCACGAGCTGGCCTACCAGGTGGGCGACCTGAAGGCGCGCGTCATCGTCGCGGCCGCGCCGCTGCTGCCCGTGGTGCAGCAGGTGCAGGCCGAAGCGCCGCACCTGGCCCATGTCTTCGTGGTGCACTATGCGGACCTGCTGCCGCAGGAGCCGGTGCTGGACCTGCCCGCCGAACTGCAGGCTGCGATGAAAGAGGCGCGCGTGGTGCCAGCGGGCTGCGAGGACTTCCGCGAGGCAAGCAGCGGCAGCGCGACGCCCGCACCGGTGGACTTGTCGCTGGACGACGTCGCCCTCATGACCTACACCTCGGGCACCACCGGCCTGCCCAAGGGCGCCATGCTGAGCTACGGCAATGCGCTCTTCAAGACGCGCATCGCGGCCGACTGCAACGGCGTGCAGGCGGGCGACGTGCTGCTGTCCGTCGCACCGCTGTACCACATCGCCGGCATGCTGATGGGCGTGAACGTGCCGGTGCTGGTGGGGGCCACGCAGGTGCTGCTGCACCGCTTCGACCCGCATGCGGTGCTGCAGGCCATCGACCATCACCGCGTCACCTGGTGGTACAGCATCGCGCCGATGAACGTGGCCTGCATGCAGCAGCCGGATGCCCGTGACTTCGACCTGAGCAGCCTCAAGGTCAACCCCGTCACCAGCTTCGGCATCGCCTTCACCGAGCCGCTGGCGCAGCAGTGGCAGGGCTTCGCGCCGAACTGCACCTCGCACGAGGCGGCCTACGGCCTGTCGGAGACGCACACCTGCGACACCTACACGCCGCGCCATGCGCCGCGCTGGGGCACCCAGGGCGTGCCGGCGCCGGGCGTCACCATCCGCATCGTCGACCCCGAGACGGGCCACGACCTGCCGGCGGGCGAGGTGGGCGAGATCGTGCTGGCCAGCGAAGGCACCTTCAAGGGCTACTGGAACAAGCCCGAGGCCACGGCCGCCACCTTGCGCGACGGCTGGGTGCACACCGGCGACATGGGCAAGCTGGATGCCGACGGCTACCTCTGCTTCATCGGCCGCTTCAAGGAGATGATCAAGGTGTCCGGCTACAGCGTGTTCCCCGAAGAGGTGGAGACCATCCTCATCAAGCACCCGGCCGTGGCCCAGGCCGCGGTCATCGCCCAGCCCGATGCCGAGAAGGGCGAGGTGGTCAAGGCCTTCATCGTGCGCAAGCCCGGCGCCGAGCCCACGCCCGAGGCCATCGTGGCCTGGTCGCGCGACAACATGGCGCCCTACAAGGTGCCGCGGCAGGTGCGCTTCATCGACGCGCTGCCGGCCACCGGCGCGGGCAAGGTGCTGCGGCGCCTGCTGAAGGACATCGCGTGAGGACCGGCCCCGTGTTCAAGAAGATCCTGATCGCCAACCGCGGCGAGATCGCCGTGCGCCTGGTGCGCGCCCTGCAGGACCTGGGCATCGCCAGCGTGGCCGTCCATGCGCAGGACGACGCGCAGGCCCTGCATGTGCAGCTGGCCGACGTCGCCGTGCCGCTGCCTGCCACCGGCCCGTCCGCCTACCTCGACATCGACGCGCTGCTGGCCATCGCCCGCACGCAGGGCTGCGATGCGGTGCATCCCGGCTACGGCTTTCTGAGCGAGCGGGCCGACTTCGCCCAGGCCTGCGCCCAGGCCGGGCTGGTCTTCATCGGCCCCACCCCGGAGCAGCTGGCGCTGTTCGGCGACAAGGCCCGCGCCCGCGCACTGGCACAGCAGTGCGACGTGCCGGTCATGCCCGGCAGCGCCGGCGCCGTGACGCTGGAACAGGCCCAGGCCTTCTTCGGCGAGCAGGCGAAGGACGGCGCGGGCGTGATGATCAAGGCCATCGGCGGCGGTGGCGGGCGCGGCATGCGCGCCGTGCTGCGCGCCGAGGACGTCGCCGAGGCCCATGCCCGTTGCGTCTCCGAGGCGCGCGCGGCCTTCGATGTCGACGGCGTGTACGTCGAGCGGCTGATGCCGCATGCGCGCCACATCGAGATCCAGGTGCTGGGCGACGGCGAATCGGTGGCCAGCCTGGGCGAACGCGAATGCACGCTGCAGCGCCGCTTCCAGAAGCTGGTGGAGATCGCGCCCAGCCCCACCCTGTCCGAGCCGCTGCGTGCCGCCCTCACGCAGGCCGCGCTGCGCATGGCCCAGGCCGTCGGCTACGTGGGCCTGGGCACCTTCGAGTTCCTGGTGGACGAGTCCTCGGCCACGCTGCCCTGGGTGTTCATCGAGGCCAACCCGCGCCTGCAGGTGGAGCACACCGTCACCGAGGCCGTCACGGGGCTGGACCTGGTGCAGCTGCAACTGGCGGTGCTGGCCGGGCAGCGGCTGGCCGCGCTCGGCATCGACGCGCAGCGCACCGCGCCGCAGCAGGGCTTCGCCATCCAGTGGCGCATCAATGCCGAGACGCTGGACGCGCAGGGCAATGCCAAGCCTTCCGGCGGCCGGCTGGCGCGCTTCGACCTGCCCTCGGGCCCCGGCGTGCGGGTGGACACCCATGGCTACGCGGGCCTCGCGCCCTCGCCGCACTACGACACGCTGCTGGCCAAGCTGATCGTCGCCAGCCGCAGCGGCGCGTTCGCCGATGTGCTGCGCCGCAGCCTGCGTGCGCTGGCCGAGTGCCGCATCGAGGGCATGGCCACCAACCTGCCGCTGCTGCGGGCCATCGGCGCGCGGCCCGAGTTTGCGCAGCAGGCCGTGCACACCCGCTTCGTCGAGGCGCACCTGGGCGAGCTGTTGCAGGCGGCCGAGGCGATGGGGGTGCCTGCGGTGGCCACACCGTTGGCGACTTCGGCACCGACCCCGGCAACGGAAGACCACGCCGACGACGGCCTCGTCCACATCCGCGCCCCCATGCCCGCCCGCTTGATGCAGTTCGACGTGGCCATCGGCGACGTGGTGCCCGCCGGCGCGCAACTGGGCGTGCTGGAGGCCATGAAGATGGAACACCTGCTGCAGGCGGCCGAGCCCGGCCGCGTCGTCGGGCTGCTGGCCGCCGCCGGCGACTATCTCGCGGAAGGCCAGGCGCTGGTGCAGCTGGAGCCGGTCGATGCCGAACAGGCCGGCGCGCAGCAGGGCGCCGCCATCGACCCGGCCCACATCCGCCCCGACCTGCAGCGCGTCATCGATCGCCACGCGCCCACGCTGGACGCCCACCGCCCGCAGGCCGTCGCCAAGCGCCATGCGCAGGGCGGCCGCACGGCGCGCGAGAACATCGCCGACCTGTGCGCGCTTGATGCCGACCCCGGCAACTTCATCGAATACGGCCAGCTCGCCATCGCCGCGCAGACCCGCCGCCGCAGCCTGGAGGACCTGGTCGCCAACACGCCGGCCGACGGCATGGTCACCGGCATCGGCAGCGTCAATGCCGATCTCTTCGGTGCCGAGGCCGCGCGCTGCGTGGTCATGGCCTACGACTACACCGTGCTCGCCGGCACGCAGGGCATGCGCAACCACCACAAGAAGGACCGCATGCTGGCGCTGGCCCACCAGCTCAAGCTGCCGGTGGTGCTGTTCGCCGAAGGCGGCGGCGGCCGGCCGGGTGACGTGGACATGCCCATCGTCGCCGGCCTCAACAACCACACCTTCAGCCAGTACGCCGCGCTGTCGGGCGTGGTGCCGGTGGTGGGCATCGCGCATGGGCGCTGCTTCGCGGGCAATGCGGCGCTGCTGGGCTGCAGCGACGTGATCATCGCCACGAAGAACAGCAACATCGGCATGAGCGGCCCCGCCATGATCGAAGGCGGCGGCCTGGGCCGCTTCGCGCCGGAACAGATCGGGCCCAGCCCGGTGCAGTCGCGCAACGGCGTGATCGACCTCCTGGTGGAGGACGAAGCCGAGGCGACGGCGGCGGCGCGGCAGTACCTGTCGTATTTCCAGGGCCGCACGTTGCAGTGGCAGGCCGGCGACGCGCGCCTGCTGCGCCACGCCGTGCCCGAGAACCGGCTGCGCGTGTACGACGTGCGGGCCGTCATGCGTGGCCTGGTCGACAGCGGCTCGCTGCTGGAGCTGCGCGCCGGCTTCGGCGCCGGCATGGTGACGGCGCTGGCGCGCATCGAGGGCCGGCCGGTCGGCGTGCTGGCCAACAACCCGCGCCACCTGGGCGGCGCCATCGACGTCGAGGCGGCCGACAAGGCCGCGCGCTTCATGCAGCTGTGCAATGCCCATGGCCTGCCGCTGGTGGCACTGTGCGACACGCCGGGCTTCATGGTCGGGCCGGACGTCGAGGCCCAGGCCCAGGTGCGCCACGTGTGCCGCATGTTCATGGTGGCCTCGCACCTGCGCGTGCCCTACTTCACCGTGGTGCTGCGCAAGGGCTACGGCCTGGGCGCGCAGGCCATGGCGGCGGGCGGCTTCGATGCGCCGGTGTTCACCGTCGCCTGGCCCACCGGCGAATTCGGCGCCATGGGGCTGGAAGGCGCGGTGCGCCTGGGCTTCCGCAAGGAGCTGGAGGCCGTGCCCGAGGGCCCCGAGCGCGATGCGCTGTTCAGGCAACTGGTCGACCGGCAGTATGCGGATGGCCAGGCCGTCAACATGGCGCAGACGCTGGAGATCGATGCCGTGATCGACCCCGCCGACACCCGGGCATGGCTGGTGCGCGGCCTGGCCTCGGCCGGGCGCGTGCAGGAATCGCCCAAGCCCTACGTCGACACGTGGTGAGCCCTGGCAGCGGCGCCGCGCCGGCGGGCCGTAGCCTCGCGCGCTTTCCACTGCGCGCCTGAGCCATGTCCTTTTTCTCCTGGCGCGGCCTGCTGGCCGCGTTCGTGTTCGCCTTTGCTGCCGCGGGTGCGCAGGCCACCACGCCGGCCTGGGCCGCCGCCTGGGCTGCGGCACCGCAGAACTTCGACGCCCTGCCGCAACTGCCCGGCGTGCCGGCCGCGCCCAAGTGGATGGTGCAGGGCACCGTGCGCCAGCAGCTCACCGTGGGGCTGGACGGCAGCCAGGTGCGGGTGCGCTTCTCCAACCGCTTCGGCCAGCGGCCCCTGCGCATTGCCGCGGCCACGGTGGCCCTGGGCACGGGCGGCGACGGACTGTCGCCGCGCTCCCTGCAGCCGCTGGCGCTCGGCGGCCAGGACGCCTTCGAGGTGCCGCCCGGCCAGGAGCGCTGGACCGACGGCGTGGCGCTGGACGTGCGCGCCGGCCAGCAACTGGTGGTGAGCTTCGCGCTCGCCGACGCCGTGCCCGCGACCGCCGTGCACCATCTGCCGCCGCAGGGCAGCTGGGTCGGCCCCGGCGACCAGACCCGCGCCGCCCAGATGGGCCATGCGAGCCGCCCGCCGTGGAACCTCTTCGTCACCGGCGTCGACGTCAAGCCGCGCGGTCCCGCCAACGTGGTGGTGGCCTTCGGCGACTCGATCACCGAAGGGTCGGGCGCGGAAGCCGGCGCCGATGCCGCGCGCTATCCGCAGCGGCTGGGCGAGCGGCTTCGCGGCGAGGGCCGCACCGCCGTCTCCGTCGTCAATGCCGGCATCGGCGGCAACCGGCTGCTGGCGGACGTGAGCGGGCCCAGCGGCCTGTCGCGCTTCGCGCCGGACGTGCTGGCGCAGAGCGGCGCCACCCATGTCATCGTGCTCATCGGCATCAACGACATCGGCTTCGGCACCTTCCAGGGCAAGCTGCTGCCCGGCTTCAACCCGCCCACGGCCGAGGCGCTGGCGGCGGGGCTGCAGCAGCTGATCGGGAAGGCGCGGGCGCGGGGGCTGAAGGTGCTGCTCGGCACCCTGCTGCCCTTCGAGGGCGCCGGCTACTGGAGCGAGGCCAACGAGGCCAAGCGCGAGGCCCTCAACCGCTGGATCCGCGGGCGGCAGGACGTGTCGGTGATCGACTTCGACGCCGCGCTGCGCGATCCGGCGTCGCCGCGCCGCCTCGATCCGCGCTACGACGGCGGCGACCACCTGCATCCGAATGCCGCCGGCGCCGCCGCGATGGCCCGGGCGGCCGACGTGGCGGAGTTGCGCGAATGAGTGCCAGATGCGCGCCGAATGCGCACTGGACGGGTCCGGCCGCGGGATACAGCTGCACACAAGCATTTGCCTTGCGCTGACGTGCCGTTGACACCCGCGGCGCACCATGAAGGCTCCAACACTTCATGAGGAAGCAACCCATGAACAAGAGTCTCACCGCCGCCGTCCTCTCCGTGGGCGCCGCCACCCTTCTTTCGCTGGGCGCCATCGCGGTACCGGCCCCGGCCCAAGCCCAGCCGGTGATCAACGTGCAGATCGGGCAGCCGCCACCACCGCCGCGCGCCGAACGCATGCCGCCGCCGCGCCGCGGCTTCGTGTGGGCGCCTGGCCATTGGGAAGCCCGCCGCGGCCAGTACGTCTGGGCGCCCGGCCACTGGGTGAAGGCCCGGCCCGGCTATGCCTACCGTGCGCCGGAATGGCGCGAGCGCGGCGGGCGCTGGGAATACGACCGTGGGCGCTGGGACCGCGATCGCGATGGCGTCCCCAACCGGCACGACCGGCGGCCGAACAACCCGAACAGGTACTGACACCCCCATGCCGCTTCGCGGCGCGCGCTCTCCGGCGCACTCGGCTCGGAGGGGGCGCGCCCGTAACCCTGATGGAGCGAGTGCCTCGGGCGTACTCGCAGGGCCTGCGCTGACGCCCTCGCATTTTTGGGCCGGGCGTCAGCCGAAGAGCCGGAAGATCAGCGGCATGAGCAGGGCAGCCAGCACCACCTGCATGCCGAGGGCCAAGCCGGCATAGGCGCCGGCGTCTGCATTGACCTGCAAGGCCCGCGCGGCGCCGATGCCATGGGAGGCGGTGCCCAGGGCGAAGCCGCGGGCCGTCCAGCCCGTGCCGGACGCGGGCACGCGCAGCAGATCGAACAGGTACTTGCCGCTGAGCGCGCCCACCATGCCGGTCAGCACCGCGAACACGGCTGACAGGGTCGGCACACCACCGATCTTCTCGGCGATGCCCATGGCCACCGGCGCGGTCACGGACTTCGGCGCCATCGACAGCACCACGTCCGGCGGCAGGCCCAGCACCCAGGCCAGTCCCACGGCCGACACGCTGGCCGCGCCGCCGCCCAGCAGGGCCGCCATCAGCAGCCGCGGGCCACGCGCCCGCAGTTCGGCGCGACGCTCCCACAGCGGCCAGGCCAGGGCCACCACGGCAGGGCCGAGCAGGAAGTGGATGAACTGCGCGCCCGAAAAGTAGGTCGGGTACTTCACCCCGGTCGCCGTCAGCAGCAGCGCCAGCACCACCACCGACCACAACACCGGGTTGGCCCACGGCGCGCCCTGCATGCGGCCGTAGAAGGCCTGCGCCAGCAGGTAGACCACCAGCGTGGCCGTCAGGCCGAACAGCGGCGTGGCGGACAGGTAGACCCAGAGTTCGACGAAATGGGGCATCAGCGCTCGCCTCGTTCCTGCTTCGGACGGCCTGCATGCAGCACCAGCGCGGTGACCGCCAGCCCGATCCAGGTCGATAGCGCGATCACCAGCAGGATGCGCAGCCCGTAGTCGGCGAACAGGCCCAGGTGGACCATGACGCCGACGCCCACCGGCACGAAGAGCAGCGACAGGTGCGACAGCAGGAACTGCGCGCACACCGCCACCGCCTCGCGGATGGCCGCCATGCGCAGCGCCGGCAGCAGCATCAGCAGGCCGAGCACCGGGCCGGGCAGCGGCAGGTGCAGGCCCCGGGAGATCAACTCGCCCAGCGACTGGAACACCAGCAGCCAGGCCAGGCCGCGCAAGCCCTGCATGTTCAGAACCGCGGCAGGTCGGCGTGCGGCAGGCGGCCGCCCCGCACCACCTGCTTGCCGTATTCGGCGCAGCGCGCCAGCGTCGGGATCACCTTGCCGGGGTTGAGCAGCCCGGCGGGGTCGAAGGCGGCCTTCACCGCCAGCATCTGCGCGTTCTCCTCGGGCGTGAACTGCACGCACATGCTGCTGAGCTTTTCCACGCCCACGCCATGCTCGCCCGACACGGTGCCGCCCATGGCGACGCTGGTCTCCAGGATGTCGGCGCCGAACAGCTCGCAGCGGTGCAGTTCGTCGGGGTCGTTGGCGTCGAAAAGCACCAGCGGATGCAGGTTGCCGTCGCCGGCATGGAAGACGTTGCAGCAGCGCAGGCCGTACTTCTTCTCCATCTGCGCGATGGCCAGCAGGATGTCCGCCAGCCGCTTGCGCGGGATGGTCGAGTCCAGGCACATGTAGTCGGGGCTGATGCGGCCCGAGGCGGGGAAGGCGTTCTTGCGCCCGCTCCAGAAGCGCAGCCGCTCCTCCTCGCTCTGGCTCACGGTGAGGGCGGTGGCGCCGCAGCCGCGCAGCACCTCGCTCATGCGGCCGATCTCCTCGTCGACTTCCTCCGGCGTGCCGTCGGATTCGCACAGCAGGATGGCGGCGGCCGTGAGGTCGTAGCCGGCGTGCACGAAGTCCTCGACGGCGGCGGTCATGGGCCTGTCCATCATCTCCAGGCCGGCCGGGATGATGCCCGCGGCGATCACCGCCGCCACCGCGTCGCCGGCTTTCTGCACGTCGTCGAAGCTGGCCATGATGCAGCGCGCGAGCTGCGGCCTGGGCACCAGCCGAACGGTGACTTCCAGCGTGACGGCCAGCATGCCTTCGCTGCCGACGACCAGCGGCAGCAGGTCCAGGCCGGGTGCATCGAGCGCCTCGCCGCCGAACTCGACCGGCTCGCCGTCGGCCAGGAAGCCGCGCACCCGCAGCACGTTGTGCAGCGTCAGGCCGTACTTGAGGCAGTGCACGCCGCCGGAGTTCTCGGCCACGTTGCCGCCGATGGTGCAGGCGATCTGGCTGGAGGGGTCGGGCGCGTAGTACAGGCCGTAGGGCGCGGCGGCCTCGCTGATGGCCAGGTTGCGCACGCCGCACTGCACGGTGGCGGTGCGGGCCAGCGGGTCCACCTTCAGGATCTGGTTGAAGCGGGCCAGCGACAGCGTCACGCCTTCGGCATGCGGCATGGCGCCGCCCGACAGGCCGGTGCCGGCACCGCGTGCCACCACCGGCACGCCCAGGCCGTGGCAGGTGCGCAGCACCGCCTGCACCTGGGCCTCGGTCTCGGGCAGGGCCACCACCAGCGGACGCTGGCGGTAGGCCGTGAGGCCGTCGCATTCGTAGGGCGTGGTGTCCTCGGCCTGCCACAGCAGCGCATGCGCGGGCAGCAGGGAACCCAGGGCCCGCACCACGTGGGCCTGCCGTTCGGCGCGGTGGAAGTCCGATTGCTGCTTGGTGGAGGCCGGGGCGTTCATGGCGGGCTCGCGACGAGGTCGGCTAGCGGAAGATCACCGTGCGGTGGCCGCTCAGCAGCACGCGGTGTTCGCTGTGCCACTTGACGGCGCGGGCCAGCACCTGGCTTTCGGTGTCGCGGCCGCGGGCCGTGAGGTCCTCGACGGTGTCGGTGTGGTCGGCGCGGGCCACGTCCTGCTCGATGATCGGGCCTTCGTCCAGGTCGGCCGTCACGTAGTGGGCGGTGGCGCCGATCAGCTTCACGCCGCGGTCATGGGCTTGGTAGTAGGGCTTGGCGCCCTTGAAGCTGGGCAGGAAGCTGTGGTGGATGTTGATGGCCCGGCCCGCCAGCCGGCCGCACATCTCGTTCGACAGGATCTGCATGTAGCGCGCCAGCACCACCAGCTCGGCGCCCTCGGCTTCGATGATCTCCAACTGCTTCGCCTCGGCCTGGGCCTTGGTGGCGGCCGTCACCGGGATGTGGTGGAAGGGCACGTTGTAGCTGGCGGCCAGCTGGTAGAAGTCGCGGTGGTTGCTGATGATGGCGCGGATGTCCACCGGCAGCAGGCCGCTCTTCCAGCGGAACAGCAGGTCGTTGAGGCAATGGCCTTCCTTGCTGACCAGCAGCACGGTCTTCATGGGCTGCTGGGCGTGGTGCAGCTTCCAGGCCATGCCGAAGCCGTCGGCCAGCGTGGCCAGCTGGCTGCGCAGCTCGGCCTCGGGCACGCCCTCGCAGGCGAAGCGCACGCGCATGAAGAACAGGCCGGTGCCATGGTCGTTGTACTGGGCGGCCTCTTCGATGTTGCCGCCCCGCTCCATCAGGAAGCCCGAGACGGCATGCACGATGCCTCGGCGGTCCGGGCAGGAAAGGGTCAGGATGTACGCGCTCATGAGGGGGCGGATTGTCGCAGCGCCGGCCGCGGCGCGCCCGGGCGCTCAGAGATCGGCCGGCAGCAGGGCGCGCAGGGCCGCCTGGCAACTGGCGGCGATGAGCTGCTGGCGCTGGCGGGGCATGCGGTCCAGCGTGGAGGCGACGCTGATGCCCGCGACCGGCTCGCCGCGCGCATCGCGCACCGCCATGCCCACGGCCAGCACGTTGCGCGTGGCATGGTTGCCCACCACCGACCAGCCGCGCTCGCGCGTGGCGCGCACGAGGATCCGCAGCCGTTCGGGCGTCATGCCGCCGTAGCGTGGCAGCTGGGCCGCGTTGGCGGCGATCACCGCCTCGACCTCGACGTCCGGCAGGGCGGCCAGCAGCGCCAGGCCGGCCGCGCCCACGCCCAGCGGCTGGCGCGTGCCGACCTGGATGACCAGGATCTGCACCGGGTGCGTGCCCACGTGGCGGGCGATGCAGTGCGAGGCCGCGCCCTCGCGCACGATGGCGAAGGCCGCGTCGCCGCAGCCCTGGCTGATGCGCGCCAGCACCGGCTGCAGGTGCACCGCCATGTTCGGCGGGCCGCCGGCCGGCTGCAGCGCCGCCCAGCGGGGCCCCGGCAC
The DNA here is from genome assembly GCF_001476815.1 of Pseudacidovorax intermedius. Classification (GTDB taxonomy): domain Bacteria; phylum Pseudomonadota; class Gammaproteobacteria; order Burkholderiales; family Burkholderiaceae_C; genus Xenophilus; species Xenophilus intermedius_A. The sequence continues at coordinate 22,497 of NZ_LDSL01000020.1, forward strand.
GTACAGGAAGCGGCCACGCCGCGCCACGTGGCCGGCTTCCATCAGGGTGGCCAGCAGCCGGTACACCGGCGCGCGCTCCAGCCCGGTGGCGGCGCACAGGGCCACCACGCGCAGGCCGTCCGGCCGGGCCAGCACGGCCTCCAGCACCTGAAGCCCGCGGCGCAGCGTGCGGCTACCGGGGTCGTCGGGTGCCGCATCCGGGCCAGCGGCGTCGGGCTTAACGTCCGGCTGGCGGACATTCGCGTTCGTGTTTCGGGCGCCCATCTCCAAGAATTTCTTCGTCCAAAGCCCGCAGTGTGCCGCCCCCGAGGCCGGCCCGCCGGCAGGGCGGACGCCCATTCCAATACCTCGGAGACAAAGACCCATGCACCCGTATTCCGCCCTGCGTGCGCCCCGGCGCCGCCTGCTCGCCCTGGCCTTGTCGTTGGCCGCCGGTGCTGCTGCGTTGCCGGCTGCCGCGCAATCCGCGCCGTTCCCCACACGGCCGATCCGGCTCGTGGTGGGCTATGCGGCCGGCGGCGCCACCGACGTCATCGCTCGGCTGGTGGCGGTGAAGATGGGCGAGCAGCTTGGTCAGCCCGTGATGGTGGACAACCGCGCCGGTGCCAACAGCAACCTGGGCGCCGAGATCGTGGCCCGCGCCGCGCCCGACGGCTACACGCTCTACGTCTACACCATCGCCAACACGATCAATGCTTCGCTCTATCCCCGGCTGGGCTACGACCCGGTGAAGGACTTCGAGCCCATCGGCCTGATCGCCAAGATTCCCAACATCCTGGTCGTCAATCCCAAGCTGCCGATCAAGTCGCTGGCCGACTACGTGCGCTATGCCAGGGACGCCAGGGACGGCATCACCTTCGCCTCTTCCGGCAGCGGCTCGTCCATCCACCTGTCGGGCGAGATGTTCAAGATGCAGTCGGGCCTGAAGATGCTGCACGTGCCCTACAAGGGCAGCGCGCCGGCCGTCACCGACCTGCTCGGCGGGCAGGTGGATTCGATGTTCGACAACACCCCTTCGGCCCTGCCGCACGTGCAGGCCGGCAAGCTGCGCGCCATCGCGATCACCAGCGCCCAGCGCTCGTCGCTGCTGCCGGACGTGCCCACGCTGGCCGAGTCGGGCTATCCCGGCTTCGACGTGCAGTCCTGGTTCGCGCTGGCGGCGCCCGCCGGCACGCCTCGGCCGGTGATCGCGCAGCTCAACGCGGCGCTCGACAAGTCGCTGGCCGCACCCGACGTGCGCCAGCGCCTGCAGGAGCTGGCCGCCGCGCCCGTGCCCGGCACGCCGGAAGAGGCGCGCAGCTTCGCCAATGCCGAGATCAAGCGCTGGCGCGAGGTGGTCAAGGCTTCCGGCGCCAGCGCCCAGTGAGGCTACCGGTCCCGCCACCGTCGTTCCCGCGCCTTTTCCAATCCCAGGCCCTCGCGGGCCGGAGTCCATCGTCCATGTATCCCATCGATTTCTTCTGGCGCGCCGCGCAGCGCTGGCCCGGGCGCACCGCCATCGACGCACCCGAAGGCGCCGTCCGCTACGACGCCCTCGCCGCGCGGGTGGCCGCCCTCGCGGCCGGCCTCGCGGCGCTCGACCCGGTGCCGCAGAGCCGCGTCGGCATCTGCGCGGCCAACAGCGCCGACCACATCGCCGCGCTGCTGGCCGTGCTGGCCTGCGGCAAGGTCTGGGTGCCGCTCAACCCCAAGAGCACGCGGCCGGAGATCCGGCGCATCGTCGATGCCACCGAGCCCTCCATCCTGGTGCTGGACGCCGCCCATGCCGACCTGCTCGACGGCGCACCGGGCGCCCGCGTGCTCACCGGCGATGCCCCGCCGCCCACCGGTGCCACGACGCTGCGCGCGCTGGAGGCGGCCCATGCCGGCGCGCCGCCGCCGCGGCTGGCGCTGCCCGGCGACGCCACGCAGGCCATCAAGTTCACCGGCGGCACCACCGGCCTGCCCAAAGGGGTGATGCAGCCCTACCGCGCCTGGATGGCCAACATCGCCAACCAGATCCAGGCCTGGGGCTTCGACGAGCACGAGCGCTACGTGGTGGCCGCGCCCATCACCCACGGCACCTCGACCTACCTGCTGCCCATCCTGGCGCAGGGCGGCTGCCACGTGATCCTGGCCGGGGCGGGCGCCGCCGCCGTGCGCACCGCCTTCCGCGAACGCGGCGGCACCGTCTGCTTCATGCCGCCCACGCTGGTCTACATGCTGATGGCGCTGCCGGAGGCGAGCCGCGACGACTTCCCGCGCTTGCGCCGCCTGATCTACGGCGGCGCGCCGATGCCGCCCGAGAAGATCCGCCAGGTGCGCGAGTTCTTCGGCCCCGTGCTGGGCACCACCTACGGCCAGACCGAGGCGCCGCAGATCCTCACCGTGATGCGGCCCGAGGACTTCGACGACCCGCGCAACTGGCCGGCCGTCGGCCGCACCACCTGGTTCAGCGACGTGGCCATCATGGCGCCCGACGGCCGCCTGCTGCCGCCCGGCGAGGTGGGCGAGGTGGTGGCCCGCGGCGACCTGCTGATGACCGGCTACTGGCGCCTGCCCGACAAGACCGCCGAGACGCTGGTGGACGGCTGGCTGCACACCGGCGACCGCGGCCTGATCGACGAGCGCGGCTACCTCTTCCTCAAGGACCGGCTCAAGGACATGGTCATCACCGGCGGCTTCAACGTCTACCCGGTGGACGTGGAGAACGCCCTGGGCCAGCACCCGGCCGTGCACGAATGCGCCGTGTTCGGCCTGCCCGACGACAAGTGGGGCGAGACGGTGCAGGCCGCGGTGCAGCTGCGTCCCGGCGCCGACGTGGGTGAGGCCGAGCTGATCGCCTTCGTGCGCGAGCGGCTGGGGCCGGTGCAGACGCCCAAGCGCATCCACTTCCATGCCAGCCTGCCGCGCTCGCCGGTGGGCAAGGTGCTCAAGACCGCCGTGCGCGAGGCCGCCCTGGCCGCTGCCGCCTGAACCCTGATGCCTTGAACGGAGACACCGATGAACGACAAGAACGCCGCCCCCGTCACCCGCCTGTGCACCCACACCCTCACCAGCCTGCACTACCGCGACGCGGACCTGGTGCAGGACCTGATGGGCCGGAAAACCTTCACCGAGGTGATGCTGATGCAGATCCTTGGCCGCACGCCGCGGCCGGTGGACATGCGCATCACCGACGTGGTGCTGATCGTGCTGATGGAGCATGGCCTCACGCCCAGCGCCATCGCCACGCGGCTGATCTACATGAGCGCGCCCGAGAACCTGCAGGGCGCCGTCAGCGCGGGCCTGCTGGCGGTGGGCAGTTCCTTCGTGGGCACGATGGAGAACTGCTCGCGCCTGCTCGACCGCATCATGGCGGCCGAGGATCCGCAGGCCGAGGCCGCCGCCATCGCCCGGCACCACAAGGCGCAGAAGAGCGCGGTGCCCGGCTTCGGCCACCACCTGCACAAGCCGGTGGACCCGCGCGCCTACAAGCTGCTCGAACTCGGCCGCGTCGAGCCGGAGCTCGCCGGCGGCCACATCCGCGCGCTGGAACTGCTGTCGGCCGCCGTCGATGAGGCCGCCGGCCGGCCCATCACCATCAACGCCACCGGCGCGGTGGCCGCGCTGCTGGGCGAGATCGGCGTGCCCACCGGCGTGATGCGCGGTTTCGCCGTCATCTCGCGCGCGGCCGGGCTGGTGGCGCACATCGTCGAGGAGCAGCAGAGTCCCTCGGGCCGCTTCATCTGGGACACGGTGGAGCACGCCATTCCCTACGTGGGCGAGGGCGGCCGGTGAGCACGGCCCCCGCGCCGCCCGCACCCGCGCCGCAGGCCGCCGTGCAGCCGTCCCCGTCCCGGCCGCCGGCGCTGCCGCTGGACCTGTCGGGCCGGGTCGTCTTCGTCGCCGGCGGTGGCTCCGCCGGTCCCGGCTGGAGCATCGGCCGCGCCGCCAGCCTCACCTACGCCCGCCTGGGAGCCCGCGTGTGCGTGGCCGACCGCGACGCCGCCTCCGCGCAGGAGACGGTGGCGCTGATCCGCGCCGAAGGTGGCGAGGCGCACTGCCTGGTCGGCGACGTGGCGCTGGAGGCCGACGTGCAGCGCCTGTTCGACGAGGCCCGCCGCCAGGCCGGCACAGTGGACGTGCTGCACCACAACGTCGGCATCGGCAAGACCGGCGGACCGCTGGACACCACGGCCGAGGACCTGGACCGCATCCATGCCGTCAACGTGCGCAGCCTGCTGCTGTGCAGTCAGCAGGTGCTGCCGGCCATGCAAACGCAGGGGCGCGGCTCGGTGGTCGCCATCTCGTCGGTGGCGGGCCTGCGCTACGTGGGCTATCCGCACTTGGCGTACAGCGTGACCAAGGCCGCGGTGATCCAGTTCACCCGCATGCTGGCGCAGCAGTACGCCGGCCAGGGCATCCGCGCCAACACGGTGGTGCCGGGCCTCATCGACACGCCGCGCATCGCCACCACCGTGGCGCGCATGTTCTCGGCCGACAGCCTGGACGAGGCCCGCGTCGCCCGTGCCCGGCAGGTGCCGATGGGCCGCATGGGTTCGGCCTGGGACGTGGCGCATGCCTGCGCCTTCCTCGCCTCGGACGCGGCGGCCTATGTCACCGGCACTGAACTGGTGGTAGATGGCGGGCTGACGGGCAAGTACGTCTGACCGAGGCGTTGAGGCTGGACGGCCGCCGCGGCCGGCTTGCGCAGCGCGGCGCAGTAGTCCTTCGGCGGCAGGGCGGGCGTGGCCCACAGGGCATCGAAGCGCTGGCGGTCGGCGGCGCTGCCGCCGGCGGCCAGGCGCACGGTGCGCACCTTCAGGTCGGTGGGCAGGTGCTGTGCCACGCCCAGTGCCGGGTCGGCATGGCCGGCGCCGGTGACCAGCAGCACCACGCGGCCCGGGGCCGCCGCCTGGGCGGCCTGGGCCACGGTGCGGGCCATCTCGCGGTCGCGGGCGACCTGGATGCGGGTCATGGGCTGCAGCTGCGATTCCGGCAGCAGGCCGCAGTGGCCGTCGCGCACCGCCGCCACCTGGGCCTGCCAGGCGGGTGGCGGCAGCTGGGCGTCGAGCGAGACGTCGGCCATGGCGTCCTTCATGCGGGCACGCGGCAGGTTGGCGCCCAGCACCGGCACGCCGGCGCGCACGGCGGCCATCACCGCCGGGCCGTAGTCGGCCCAGGGCCAGGCGCGGTCGCTCCAGGCCAGGGCGGCCCGGGCCTGCGCCTCGGTGGCCGTCGGCGCCAGGGCGGCGGTGCTGCGGCCGCTGTCGGCCATCTCCAGCGCCACGGCGGCCAGGCGCTGGCGGGCGGCGAGGGCGGCCACCGTCTCGCGCTCCAGCGCATGGTGCTCGGCGGCGTCGTGCTGCTCGCCGAGGATCAGCACCTGCGCCGGCAGCAGTGCGTCGAGGCGGCGGCCGAGCGGGGCGTCGGGGGCGCTGGCGGCCGAGAGGTCGGGCGTGGCGGCACCAGGGGCACCGGGCGCCGTCAGGCCCGCGCAGCCGGCCACGAGCAGGCCGGCCATCGACAGTGCCGCGCAGCGGCAGAGCAGGGGCAGGGGTGAAGCCATGGCGCGGATACTAGGCGGCGCGGCTGGCCGCTGCCTGTCCGCGCGATTCGCTTCTTCGCCCGTTCCCTTCGCTTGTCCCCGCTCCCGTGCCCCTTCCCGCCGCCGTCCGGCGACCGCCTTCCTACCGCCTGCGCGTGCTCGGCACGCTGCTGCTCGCCCTGGCTGCCGCCGGCCTGTGCCTGGCGCTGCACACGCCGCTGCCGTGGATGATCGGCCCGATCCTGGCCGTGTCGCTGGCCTCGGTGGCGGGGCTGCCCACCGCCAGCTGGGCGCCGCTGCGCAATGGCGGCCAATGGACCATCGGCGCCGCGCTGGGCCTGTATTTCACGCCGGAGGTGACGGCGCTGGTGGCCGGCCTGTGGTGGGCGATCCTGCTGGCCATCGGCTGGGCGCTGGCGCTGGGCACCGGCTTCGGCCTCTGGCTGGACCGGCTTCACGCGCGGCACATGCCGCAGCTGGCCGGGCCTGCACGAAGAGCCACCACTTACTTTGCCGGCGCCATCGGCGGTGCGTCGGAGATGACGCTGCTGTCCGAGCGGGCCGGCGCCCGCACCGACCTGGTGGCGGCGGCGCACAGCCTGCGGCTGGTGATCGTCACCGTCAGCATTCCCTTCGCGCTGCAGTGGAGCGGCCTGCACGGGCTGGATGCCGTGCCGCCGGCCCTGCGCGACGTGCGCTGGCCGGGCCTGGCCGCGCTGGGCGGCGCCACGGCGCTGGGCGCCTGGGTCATGCTGCGCCTGGGCCGCGCCAACCCCTGGTTCCTCGGGCCGCTGCTGGTGGCGGCCGGCATCTCCATGAACGGCGTGGTGCTGTCGGCGGTGCCGCAGTGGCTGTCGAACGCGGCGCAGTTGGTGATCGCGGTGAGCCTGGGCGTGCGCTTCTCGCGCGAGTTCGTGCACACGGCGCCGCGCTGGCTGGCCTCGGTGGCGGTGGGCACGGTGGCCATGATCGGCGCCTGCGCCCTGTTCGCCATGGCCCTGGCCTGGCTGACCGGGCTGCGCTGGCCGACGCTGCTGCTGGGCACGTCGCCGGGCGGCATCGCCGAGATGTCGATCACGGCCAAGGTGCTGCAGCTGGGCGTGCCGGTGGTGACGGCCTTCCAGGTCTGTCGGCTGGTGGCGGTGCTGCTGCTGACGGCGCCGCTGTTCGACCGCCTGTACCGCAAGCGCTGAGGCCAGCGGCGGCCGGCCCCAAAAGCAGAAGGCCCGCGCGAGGCGGGCCTTCACGAGGCGAAGCGGCCGGAGCGAACCGGCGCCTTCGGCAGCGCTGGCAGGCTCAGCTCAGTGCATCAGCACCGGGTTCTGTGCCAGCTCGGCATAGCCTTCCAGGGTGTCCTCCACCTCTTCCTGGGTGGGCGTGTTTTCCTGCCACGCGGCGATCTGCTGCTGGAACAGCTCGGCCCAGGAGCCGTCGAGGTAGACCTCTTTGCCCGAGCGCTTGTCCACGATCTCGAAGCCGTCGCGCGACAGCAGCGGATGGCTGCCGGCGGGGCGGGTGCCCTCTTCCGGCTGCACGTGGACGACGACGAAGCTGTCGGAGTCGTAAAGCATGTGCATGGCGGGGTGCTTCAGGGAATCGATGAGGGACATGGTCTGTATTTAGCAATCAACGCGCCAGATTCAAGAGCAGCCGACCTCGCGTGGGCCAATGCGCCGCCCTAATGTACGCGGCGGTACCGGCGGGTGTGGGGCGAAAGGGTTTCGGCGCAGCGTGCTTGCAACGGCCGCTGGCCCCCGCCCCCGCCCTCCCCCAGCGAGGGAGGGAGCCAAGACCCGCTGGCTACTTCAGTCGCTCCGCGCTGCGCAGCTGCAGGTCGGCGAAGTCGCCGTTTGCCTCGGTCTGGCGGATGCGCACGGGCAGCCAGCCCAGGTCGGGCGCCAGCCAGACCTCGATCTTCTGGTCGTACTCCCGCCGCGGCAGGCGCACCAGGCGGCGCGCCGGGTGCTCACCCGACGGCGTGGCGACGGTCTCGTCGCCTTCGACGCGGAAGGTCCACAGATCGGCATCGCGCGGTCCCGCCACCTGCAGGCTGATCGTCCGGCCGGCCGTGTAGCGCGCCGGGTCGCCGCCCACCAGCGCGGTGAGCTGCATCAGAACGCTCAGCCGGTCCTGCGCGCCCGGCTGCAGCGGCACGCGGCTGTTGGCGCTGCTGAAGACGATCTCGCCGGTGTCGCGCACGAAATGCGTGGCCACCTCGCTGCGGCGGCGGTCCGAGAAGCGGTCCGGCGCGATGCCCTGCGGGCCGATGCGGCCCTCGCTGGTCTGGGCGCGGATGGTGCGGAACAGCACCTTGAGCGCCAGCCGCGCGTTGTAGCGCTCGCCGTCCTGCAGCCAGCTGAGCTCCCCGAACACGCCGGACATGGGCTGCATGCCCTGCTGGCCGGTGGCGTCGAAGTCGAGCTTGACCGAGCCCGGCAATTGCAGCGGCACGGTGGCGCCGGCGGTGGGCGTGCCGGCCGGCGCCGTGCCGGTGCCGCCCGCGCCGTCGCCGCCGGCCGGGCCGGGCGATGCGCCCGGCGGCGATCCGTTGGCGTCGGCGCTTGCGGCGTCCATGCCGGCCGGCGCGAAGGCCGCGGCCTGCGGGGCGGGCGCCGAGGCGGCAGGTTCCGGCGCGGTGGCGGCCTCGACGGGCGGCGCGGGCGCCTCCGGCACCGGGGTCGCCGGTTCTGCGGCGGTTCCGGTGCCCGCCGCAG
>NZ_LDSL01000200.1 GCF_001476815.1 Pseudacidovorax intermedius
CGCGCCGGCAAGACCGTCGCCGTGGCCGGCAACATCGGCCCCTCGCTGCTGGACACCCTGTCCGAGCGCATGGACGCCGATGCCCTGCCGCAGGTGTGGGTGCTCGAACTCTCCAGCTTCCAGCTCGACGGCGTCCAGGGCTTCGAGCCCACCGCCGCCACGGTGCTCAACGTCACCCAGGACCACCTGGACTGGCATGGCGGCATGGACGCCTACGCCGCCGCCAAGGCGCGCATCTTCGGCCAGAGCGGCCTGATGGTGCTCAACCGCGACGACGTCCGCGTGATGGGCATGCTGCCCCCGCCGGTGAAGGCGCGGCTGCAGCGCCCGCTGCTGCGCGCCCACCTGACCTTCGGCGCCGACCTGCCGCAGCGCCCGGGCGACTTCGGCATCGAGCGCGTCAACGGCCTGGCCTGGCTGGTGCGCGCCCACGAGGCCGACGAGACCCTCAAGCGCCGCCGCGGCGCCGCCGTGCAGGAAGAGATCCACCTGCAGCGCCTGATGCCCGCGGATGCGCTGCGCATCCGCGGCCAGCACAACGCGCTCAATGCCCTGGCCGCCCTGGCGCTGGCCAGCGCCGCCGGCTGCGCGCTGGCGCCCATGCTCTACGGCCTGCGCGAATACCGCGGCGAGCCGCACCGCGTCGAGCCCATCGCCATCGTGGACGAGGTCGAGTACTTCGACGACAGCAAGGGCACCAACGTCGGCGCCACCGCTGCCGCCCTGCAGGGCCTGGGGCTGGAGCGCAAGCTGGTCGTCATCCTGGGCGGCGACGGCAAGGGCCAGGACTTCTCGCCGCTGGCGCCGCTGGTGCGCCAGTACGTGCGCGCCGCGGTGCTGATCGGCCGCGACGGCGCCGCCATCGGCGAGGCGCTGGCCGACACCGGCGTGCCGCTGCTCACCGCCGCCACGCTGCCCGAGGCCGTCGGCCTGTGCGCCGACCAGGCCCAGCCCGGCGATGCCGTGCTGCTGTCGCCCGCCTGCGCCAGCCTCGACATGTTCCGCGACTATGCGCACCGGGCGGACGTCTTCCGCGAGGCGGTCGATGCGCTGGCCGACGAGGAGGCCTTCGAATGAGCGCCCGCATGCCCGCCGCCGCCACGCCCAACGAAGGCGGCAGCCGCTTCTTCGGCTGGTTCCGCCGCGCCGCCAAGAGCGGCATGGACGCCCTGCCCATGCACCTGCCGGTGCGCCTGGGCGGCGCCGACATCGCGCAGACCCGCGCCGCGCCGGTGCGCGTGGCCGGCTTCGACCAGCCGCTGGTGTGGGTCACCATCGCGCTCCTCATGTGGGGCCTGGTGATGGTGTTCTCGGCCTCCATCGCCATGGGCGACAACCCGCGCTTCAACCGCGCGGGCTACAGCGAGTCCTACCACCTGATCCGCCACGCCATTTCGCTGGTGTTCGCCTTCGTGGCGGGCCTGGTGGCCTTCCAGGTGCCGATGCGCACCTGGGAGCGCACGGCGCCCTGGCTCTTCGTGGTGGCGCTGCTGCTGCTGGTGATCGTGCTGATCCCGCACGTGGGCATCAACGTCAACGGCGCGCGCCGCTGGCTGCCGCTGGGCTTCATGCGCTTCCAGCCGTCGGAGCTGGCCAAGCTGGCCATGGTCTTCTATGCGGCCAGCTACATGGTGCGCAAGATGGAGATCAAGGAGCGCTTCTTCCGCGCCGTGCTGCCCATGGGCGTGGCCGTGGTGGTGGTCGGCATGCTGCTGCTGGCCGAGCCCGACATGGGCGCCTTCATGGTGATCGCCATCATCGCCATGGGCATCCTGTTCCTGGGCGGCGTGAATGCGCGCATGTTCTTCCTGATCGCCATGCTGGTGGTCGTGGCCTTCGCCACCATGGTGGCGGCCAGCCCCTGGCGGCGCGAGCGCATCTTTGCCTACCTGGACCCGTTCAGCGAGGAGCATGCGCTGGGCAAGGGCTACCAGCTCTCGCATTCGCTGATCGCCATCGGCCGCGGCGAGATCTTCGGCGTGGGCCTGGGCGGCAGCGTCGAGAAGCTGCACTGGCTGCCCGAGGCCCACACCGACTTCCTGCTCGCCGTGATCGGCGAGGAGCTGGGCCTGGTCGGCGTGCTGGTGGCCATCGCGCTCTTCCTGTGGCTCACCCGCCGCATCATGCACATCGGCCGCCAGGCCATCGCGCTGGACCGCGTCTTCGCCGGCCTGGCCGCGCAGGGCGTGGGCGTGTGGATGGGTTTCCAGACCTTCATCAACATGGGCGTGAACCTGGGCGCGCTGCCCACCAAGGGCTTGACGCTGCCGCTGATGAGCTTCGGCGGCTCGGCCATCCTGATGAACGTGGTGGCGCTGGCGGTGGTGCTGCGCGTCGATTATGAGAACCGGGTTCTGATGCGCGGAGGCCGCGTATGACCGGCGCCCGCACCGCGCTCGTCATGGCCGGCGGCACCGGCGGCCACATCTTCCCGGGCCTGGCCGTGGCGGAAGAGTTGCGCGCCCGCGGCTGGCGCGTGCACTGGCTGGGCGCGCCCGGCAGCATGGAAGAGCGCCTGGTGCCGCCGCGCGGCTTCGCCTTCGAGCCGATCCGGTTCGGCGGCGTGCGCGGCAAGGGCCCGCTCACGCTGGCGCTGCTGCCGCTGCGCCTGCTGCGCGCCTTCTGGCAGAGCTTCCAGGCCGTGGGCCGCGTCAAGCCCGACGTGGTGGTCGGCCTGGGCGGCTACATCAGCTTTCCGGGCGGCATGATGGGCGTGCTGCGCGGCCGTCCGCTGGTGCTGCACGAGCAGAACTCCGTGGCCGGCCTGGTCAACCGCGTGCTGGCACGCATCGCCGACCGCTGCTTCAGCGCCTTCCCCGACGTGCTGCCGAATGCGGCCTGGGTGGGCAACCCGCTGCGTGAGCCCTTCCTGTCGCAGGCCGCGCCGGCCGAGCGCTTCGAGGGCCGCAGCGGCCCGCTCAAGCTGCTGGTGGTGGGCGGCAGCCTGGGCGCCAAGGCACTGAACACCGTGGTGCCGCAGGCGCTGTCGCGCATCGCGCCGGCCGAGCGGCCCATCGTGCTGCACCAGAGCGGCGAGAAACAGATCGACGAGCTGCGCGCCAACTACGCCGCCGCCGGCGTCGAGGCCGAGCTGGTGCCCTTCATCGACGACACGGCCGAGGCCTTCGCGGCGGCCGACCTCATCGTGGCGCGCGCCGGCGCCAGCACCGTGACCGAGATCGCCGCGGTCGGTGCCGCCGCGCTCTTCGTTCCCTTCCCCTTCGCGGTCGATGACCACCAGACCACCAACGCCCGCTTCCTGGCGGACGCCGGCGGCGCCTGGCTGGTGCAGCAGACCGATCTGACGCCTGAACTCTTGTCCGACCTGATCCAGAAAACGACGCGTGCCGAGCTGCTCGAGCGCGCGCAGCGCGCACACGCGATGCGCAAGACCGATGCCGTGGCCCAGGTGGCCCTCGCCTGCGAGGAGCTGGTCAAGCCATGAAGCACGCGATCCGTCACATCCATTTCGTCGGCCTGGGCGGCTCGGGCATGAGCGGCATCGCCGAGGTGCTGTTCAACCTGGGCTACGGCGTCTCCGGCTCCGACCTGGCCGACAGCGCCACGCTGCGCCGCCTGGCCGGCCTGGGCATGCGCACCTTCGTCGGCCACGACGCAGCCCACATCGAGGGCGCCGACGCGGTCGTGACCTCCACCGCCGTGCAGGCCGACAACCCCGAGGTGATCGCCGCCCGCGCGAAGAAGATTCCCGTGGTGCCGCGCGCCCTCATGCTGGCCGAGCTGATGCGCCTGCGCAGCGGCATCGCCATCGCCGGTACCCACGGCAAGACCACCACCACCAGCCTGGCCGCCAGCGTGCTGGCCACGGCCGGGCTGGACCCGACCTTCGTGATCGGCGGGCGGCTCAACAGCGCCGGCGCCAATGCGCGGCTTGGCCAGGGCGAGTACATCGTGGTCGAGGCCGACGAGTCCGACGCCTCCTTCCTCAACCTGCTGCCCGTGATGGCGGTCGTCACCAACATCGACGCCGACCACATGGACACCTACGGCCACGACTTCGGCCGGCTGCAGAAGGCTTTCGTCGACTTCCTGCACCGCATGCCCTTCTACGGCACGGCCATCCTGTGCGTCGACGATCCGGCCATCCGCCAGATCCTGCCGCAGGTGACTTGCCCCGTGACCAGCTACGGCTTCAGCGAGGACGCGCAGGTGCGCGCCATCGACGTTCGTGCCGTGGGCGCGCAGATGCACTTCACCGCCCAGCGCCGCAACGGCGTGGTGCTGCCCGACCTGCCGGTGGTGCTCAACCTGCCGGGCGAGCACAACGTGCGCAATGCGCTGTCGGTGATCGCGATCGCCGTCGAGCTGGGCCTGCCCGACGAGGCGGTGCAGCGCGGCCTGGCCGAGTTCAAGGGCGTGGGCCGGCGCTTCCAGCGCTACGGCGAGGTGGCCGCTGCCGGCGGCGGGCGCTTCACGCTGATCGACGACTACGGCCACCATCCCGTGGAGATGGCCGCCACCATCGCGGCCGCGCGCGGCGCTTTCCCGGGGCAGCGGCTGGTGCTGGCCTTCCAGCCGCACCGCTTCACCCGCACGCGCGACTGCTTCGAGGACTTCGTCAAGGTGCTGGGCGGCGCCGACGCGGTGCTGCTGACCGAGGTCTATGCCGCCGGCGAGGCCCCCATCGTGGCCGCCGACGGCCGCAGCCTGGCGCGCGCGCTGCGCGTGGCCGGCAAGGTCGAGCCGGTGTTTGTCGACGACGTCCGCGCGCTGCCGCAGGCCGTGCTGGACAACGCCCGCGACGGCGACGTGGTGCTGTGCATGGGCGCGGGCTCCATCGGCGCGGTCGCCGGCCAGGTGGTGGAACGCGCGCAGTCCCAAGGAGAGCCTGCATGAACCCGCAGTTCGCCTTCCCGCCCTTGCCCGACGCCGGCGCCATGGGCAAAGTGGCCGTGCTCTTCGGCGGCCGCTCGGCCGAGCGCGAGGTGTCGCTCATGTCCGGCACCGGCGTGCTGCAGGCGCTGCGTTCGCTGGGCGTGGACGCGCATGCCTTCGATCCCGCCGAGCGCGAGCTGGCCGAACTGCGGCACGAGGGTTTTGACCGCTGCTTCATCGCGCTGCACGGCCGCCATGGCGAGGACGGCACGGTGCAGGGCGCGCTCGAGCTGCTGGGCATTCCCTACACCGGCTCCGGCGTCATGGCCTCCAGCGTGGCCATGGACAAGACCATGACCAAGCGCGTGTGGCTGGCCGAGGGCCTGCCCACGCCGCGCCACGTGCTGCTGCAGGCCGACGGCCAGGCGCGCGAGCGGGTGCGCGAGGTGCCCGACACCCTGGGCCTGCCGCTGATCGTCAAGCCGCCGCACGAGGGCTCGTCCATCGGCGTGACCAAGGTGCAGGGCTATTCGCAGATGCAGGCGGCCGTGCAGCTGGCCGCGCGCTACGACCCCGAGGTGCTCTGCGAGGAATTCATCGACGGCGATGAACTGACCTGCGCGGTGCTTGGCACCGGCGCCGACGCCGTCGCGCTGCCGGTGATCCGCATCGCCGCGCCCGAAGGCGCCTACGACTACCAGAACAAGTACTTCACCGACGACGTGAAGTACCACTGCCCCGCCGGCCTGCCCGATGCGCTGGAGGCGCAGGTGCGCCAGCTGGCCATCGCCGCCTACCGCAGCCTGGGCTGCCGCGGCTGGGGCCGGGCCGACTTCATGGTGCGTGCGCGCGACCACCAGCCCTTCCTGCTGGAGATGAACACGTCGCCCGGCATGACCGGCCATTCGCTGGTGCCGATGGCCGCGCGCGCCGCCGGCCTCAGCTACGAGCAGCTGTGCCTGCGCATCCTGGCCCAGGCCGCGCTGGACACCAGGCCCGTTCCGAAGGAAGGTGCCTGACCCATGGCCGACGGCATCGCAGTCCCGCTGGACGTGCGCCTCATGAACCTCACGGCGACCGTCCTGTACGCGCTGTGCGGGCTGATGCTGCTCGCCGCCGGCGGCTGGTGGGTGCTGCGCCAGCCTTTCCTGCCGCTGGGCGTGATCCGCGTGGATGGCGACGTGGCGCACAACAACCCGATCACGCTGCGCGCCAACGTGGCGCCCAAGCTGGCCGGCAACTTCTTCACCGTCGACCTGCAGCGCGCCCGCGCCGCCTTCGAGTCGGTGCCGTGGGTGCGCAAGGCCGTGGTGCGGCGCGAGTTCCCGAATGCGCTGCGCGCCACGCTCACCGAGCATGTGCCGGCCGCGCTGTGGGGCGCCGAGGACGAGTCCCGCATGATCAACACCTACGGCGAGGTCTTCGAGGCCAACACCGACGAGGCCGGCGACGACCTGCCGCGGCTGGAGGGCCCGGACGACCAGGCCAGCCAGGTGCTGGGCATGTACCGCGAGCTGGCGCCCGCCTTCGACGGCAGCGGCCTGAGTCTCACCGAGCTGCGGCTGTCCACGCGCGGCGGCTGGCAGGCGGTGCTGGACTCCGGCGCCACCGTGGAGATCGGCCGCGGCACGCCCGATGAAGTGGTGGCCCGTGTGCGGCGCTTCCTGCTCAGTGCCCGCCACGTGGCCGCGCAGTACGGCCGCAGCATCGAATCCATCGAAAGCGCCGACCTGCGCCATGCCGACGCCTATGCGGTGCGCATCCGCGGCGTCACCACCGTCTCGGCCGATGCCCCTGCTGCCGCGGCCGCGGCGCGGCGGCGCTAGGCCCGGCGGACACACAGACAGACAGACAGAACGAACGAGAGCCCCGAGGGAACACTCACACATCATGGCCAAAGACTACAAGGACCTGGTCGTCGGACTCGACATCGGCACCGCCAAGGTGATGGCGGTGGTGGCCGAAGTGCTGCCGGGCGGCGAGCTCAAGCTCGCCGGCCTGGGCGTGGCGCCGTCCAACGGCCTCAAGCGCGGCGTGGTGGTCAACATCGACGCCACCGTGCAGAGCATCCAGCAGGCGCTGAAAGAGGCGGAGCTGATGGCCGACTGCAAGATCGGCCGCGTCTACACCGGCATCACCGGCAGCCACATCCGCGGCATCAACTCCAGCGGCATGGTGGCCGTGAAGGACCGCGAGGTCAGCACCACCGACGTCGCCCGCGTGGTGGAGACGGCGCGCGCCATCAACATCTCCAGCGACCAGCGCCTGCTGCTGGTGGAGCCGCAGGAATTCGTGATCGACGGCCAGGACGTGAAGGAGCCGATAGGCATGAGCGGCATGCGCCTGGAGGCCAAGGTGCACATCGTGACCGGCGCCCAGAGCGCGGCCGAGAACATCATCAAGTGCGTGCGCCGCTGCGGCCTGGAGGTGGACCAGCTGATGCTGAACCCGCTGGCCTCCAGCCTGGCGGTGCTGACCGAGGACGAGCGCGAACTGGGCGTGTGCCTGGTGGACATCGGCGCCGGCACCACCGACGTGGCCATCTTCACCAACGGCGCCATCCGGCACACGGCCGTGATCCCGATCGCCGGCGACCTGATCACCAGCGACATCGCCATGGCGCTGCGCACGCCGACCAAGGACGCCGAGGACATCAAGGTCGAGAACGGCTTCGCCAAGCAGCTGCTGGCCGACCCGGAGACGCAGGTCGAGGTGCCGGGCCTGGGCGACCGCGGCCCGCGCATGCTGAGCAAGCAGGCGCTGGCCGGCGTGATCGAGCCGCGCGTGGAAGAGATCTTCCAGCTGGTGCAGCAGGTGGTGCGCGAGTCGGGCTACGAGGAAGTGCTCTCGTCCGGCGTGGTGCTCACCGGCGGCAGCGCCGTCATGCCGGGCATGGTCGAGCTGGGCGAGGACATCTTCCTCAAGCCGGTGCGCCGCGGCATTCCCAAGTACGCCAGCGCGCTGTCGGACATGGTGGCCCAGCCGCGCGCCGCCACCGTCATGGGCCTGCTCGAAGAGGCGCGCCACGCCCGCCTGCGCGGCTACAAGGTCGCGCAGAAGAACGGCTCGGTGAAGACGGCCTTCGGCCGCTTCAAGGATTTCATCGTCGGGAATTTCTGATGCAGTTCGCCGCACCGCAATCCCCCCTCATCCATTTCAACGAGCGATGGCGGCGTACCGGGCCGCCGCCCTCGGGGGGCGATGCCGCATCGGCCGCATCGTCCCGACCCCGCCGCGTCCCGGCACCGATCCCCACCACAACACCGTCAGTCAAGCAGCAATCGCAGGAATCCAGGAGTTCATGATGCCCATCGAAATGATCGAAGTCGAAGAGTTCAACCAAGGCACGCAGATCAAGGTGATCGGCGTCGGCGGCGGCGGCGGCAACGCCGTCACCCACATGATGGAGCGCGGCGTGCAGGGCGTGCAGTTCGTCTGCGCCAACACCGACGCCCAGGCCCTCAACCGCTGCGGCGCGCCCAAGCTGATCCAGCTGGGCGGCAACGGCCTGGGCGCCGGCGGCAAGCCGGACAAGGGCCGCGAGGCGGCCGAGGCGGCGGTGGACGAGATCCGCACCGCCATCGACGGCGCCCACATGCTGTTCATCACCGCCGGCATGGGCGGCGGCACTGGCACCGGCGCGGCCCCCGTAATCGCCCGCGTGGCCAAGGAGATGGGCATCCTGACCGTCGGCGTGGTCACCAAGCCCTTCGACTGGGAAGGCGGCAAGCGCATGAACAATGCCGAGTCGGGCCTGACCGAGCTCGAAGCCAACGTCGATTCGCTGATCGTCATCCTGAACGAGAAGCTGCTCGAGGTGCTGGGCGACGAGGTGACGCAGGCCGAGGCCTTCGCGCATGCCAACGACGTGCTGAAGAACGCCGTGGGCGGCATCTCGGAAATCATCAACGAGTACGGCGGCGTGAACGTCGACTTCGAAGACGTGCGCACCGTGATGGGCGAGCCCGGCAAGGCCATGATGGGCACCGCCTCGGCCAGCGGCCCGGACCGCGCCCGCATCGCCGCCGAGCAGGCCGTGGCCTGCCCGCTGCTGGAGGGCATCGACCTGTCCGGCGCCAAGGGCGTGCTGGTGCTGGTGACGGCCTCCAAGGCCTCGCTGAAGCTGTCGGAATCGAAGCTGGCGATGAACACCATCCGCGCCTACGCCTCGCCCGAAGCCAACGTCATCTACGGCGCCGCCTACGACGAGAGCCTGGGCGACAACATGCGCGTCACCGTGGTCGCCACCGGCCTGTCGCGTCCCGCCATGGGCCGTGGCCAGCCCGAGCTGCAGGTCATCCGCACCGGCACGGACAACGTGGCCTACCAGGTGCCGACGCTGGGCGGCGCGCTGGCGGGTGGCGCCACCGGTGCCAGCGGCCAGGCCAAGTACGACGGCATGGCGGTGCCGAGCGTGTGGCGGACCAACCGGACGATGGCCGCCGCCAAGGTGGATGCGCTGTCTTCGGGGGGCATGGACGACTTCGAGATCCCTGCCTTCCTCCGCCGCCAAGCTGATTGATGGGGCATACGGCTACTGCGCGCCCCGATCTTGCGCCTGCGCTT
>NZ_LDSL01000201.1 GCF_001476815.1 Pseudacidovorax intermedius
GCCCTGACCCTCACGGCCGTCCAGGCCGACCGCGACGGTCACAGCCTCCACCTGGCGTTTGCAGATGGCACCGAGTTCACGGTGGACCTTCAACCCATCATCGAACGCCACCCCAGCCTGCGCTCGCTGGGCGCCGCCGCCACCTTTGGGCGCGCCAAGCTCGGCCCGTGGGGAGCCACGGTGACCTGGGGAACCGACGCCCTGGAGTTGGCGGCGAACAACCTGCGCGCCCTTGCTAGTCAGCGCAAGGCGTCTTGATCGGTGCTGCGCCATCGCCTGCCCCTGGCGACCCGGCGGATACGGGCACCCTTACCCAAACGTAGCAACCCTCTCGGTTGCCCCCTCACAGATTCCCAGGTGATTCCACCTCGCCGCCTGATGCCTTGGCGTGCACCGTCAGGTGCGGTCTCGCGCGGAAGTGTGGATAGCAGCAAGACCTCGTCTCGTATAGCATGCGTCTGTAAGCAAGCTATTACATAAGCGTGACAAGCATCAACTTAGTTAGTGCCCATGCAAACAACCAGCGCAGAGCATCACTCGTCAATCTGCTGACCGAATGACTAAACAAGATACTGCAGCAAATAAGCCTCCTCCACCGTTGCACTTCGATGTAAGTAGTGGGCTTAAAAGTGTTCTTGGCGGCGAACTCATAACGAATGATGAAGTCGCCATATTTGAACTGGTCAAAAATTCCTTTGATGCATCGGCCACAAGAGTCGATATCTATTTCGATGACGAAATAATTGTCGTGGCGGACAATGGCGATGGAATGACCAGAGAAGAAATAGAAAAAAAGTGGTTATTCGTAGCATATTCTGCCAAACGAGATAAGGCGCTAGATTTTCGAGACGAGATCGCTGAGCACAAGCGATACGCTGGCAGCAAGGGAATCGGCCGATTTTCCTCGGACCGCCTCGGAAGAAAAATTAAATTACAAACGCGATCCAGAGTTGCGACATCCGGAGATGTAGAAACGGTGGATGTTGATTGGTCAAAATTTGATATTGACCATTCTGTCAGATTCGAAACAATTCCAGTCGAATATTCTGCTAATTCGAATAAATTTGACCTGCCCAGAGCAATCCCCGCATTGGACCATGGCACGTCACTAACAGTTACAGATTTGAGAAAGAGATGGACTAGAGACGACGTACTCCGCCTCAAATCCGCGCTATCAAAGCTGATTAATCCATTCGGCTCAGAGTCTGACGCTTTCAAAATTACTGTTTATTGCCCAGACCAAGAAAATCAAGACAAAATTGCCGCAGAGTCCTTTAAAAGGAAAGGTGAAGATATCTCACCTAATTTCCTTGTTAATGGCCCTGTTGGCAATTTCATATTTTCTACCCTTCAAGAAAAAACCACCTTTATTGAAGTTAAAATTTCGGAGGATGGGAGAATAGACAGCACGCTTAGCGACCGAGGCTCGATAATCTACCGCATCAAGGAAACTAACGAATTTCCTCTCTTAACAAACTCAAATTTTAGAGCCAAAGTTTTTTTCTTGAATCAATCAGCGAAGCTGACATTCGCGAAGCGCATGGGTGTGCCATCCATTCGATTTGGCTCCATATTTCTTTTTCGCAACGGATTCCGAGTCTTCCCAATCGGAGAAGATGGGGACGACTGGTTTGGGATTGACAGAAGAAAACAACAAGGTTATTCGCGCTTTCTCGGTACTAGAGAATTAATTGGACGCGTCGATGTATTCGGCACCGACGCCAATTTCGAAGAATCTTCCAGTAGAGACGCCGGATTAATTGTAACGCCAGCTGTTATTGAACTAAAAAATGTATCCAAGAGCACTGTATCAAACGCTTGGAGCGTTATGTTATTCCTGTCACCTTCATCGACAAAGAAGATAAAAACACCAGCGACATTTCAAGGCTCCTGACTGATCCTGGAAGAGCAAGGGTAACCGCCGCAGTCGCCAAGCTCGTCGACTCAGAAGAAGTGGAGCTGCTGGAGTACAACCGAGAGTTGATCGGCATTCTAGATGAACGCTCGTCTCAATTCGAATCTTCGCTGGGAGCCTTGCGTGCAATTGCAGAAAAGACCAAAGACGCGAATTTATTCAAGACGATTGAGAATGCTGAGAAAAGATTTTCGCAGCTAAAGAAAGCCGAAGAGCTTGCACGAACCCAGGCCGATGAAGAAAGGCGCGCCAAAGAAGCGGCGGAGCGGCGTGCCGCCGACGCAGAAGACAAGGTATCCCGAACCACCGTCCAGCTAGAAGAAGAGAGAAAAAGAAATTATTTTCTTACGTCTATCGCGACGCTTGACACCGCAACGATATTAAATCTCCATCATCAGGTAACGATGTATGCGGTAGATATCAATCAGCAAATTGAAAATTTTCTTGTACAGATATCTTCTCAGAAAGACGTAAAACGAGAGGATGTTCTGGGTGCAATAGATCGAATAGCACTGTTAAACAAGAAAATAATGGGGGTATCGAAATTTGCCACGAAAGCCAATTTCAGACTTGAGTCTGAATATATAAAGGCTGATCTTGGCGATTATATTCAACAATACATCAATGATGTTGCGAAGGATTTCATCTTCGGCCCTCTTCAAATCTTGGTTGAGCGTGATGGCCCAGGTCCCGAAACGAAATTCAAACCGATCGATATATCGGTTGTGGTGGATAATCTTATAGCAAATGCACGGAAAGCAAAAGCGAATAAAATACAATTCTCTATTACCCATCCGTCGAAAGACTCAATTCATATTGCGGTTTTGGATAATGGTCGCGGCTTTAACAAACTGATTGATAACCTAGATCGAGTTTTCGAGAAAGGATTCTCGACTACCGACGGCTCAGGCTTAGGGCTGTACCACGTGCGCATGGTTCTCGGAGAGATGAATGGCACAATTCATGCGGATACAGGTCCCGCAGGTAAGGGGGCGCTTTTCACCATAAGGGTGGCACGATGAGAATGGACTTTAATGTTCTGTGGGTAGAAAATCAACAAGATTTGGTGCAAAACCAAAAGAGCCGGATCGATTTCAAAGTTAAAGCGGAAGGATTTAGGCTACAGGTGAAATTCGTTGACTCTGTGGATGCGGCCGTTGAATGTCTGAGTCAAGACATCTACAGCGATCATATCGATCTAATCCTGATGGACTTCGATCTCGGACCTGGAAAAAAGGGAGATGAAGGGCTTGTTGAGGTTCGTCAGCTCATCCCCTACAGGGATGTAATTTTCTATTCGTCTCAGGCTAGCGACTTAATTGAGCTAGTGAATAATCGCCAGGTGCAAGGGGTCTTTTGTTCGACCAGAGAAGATTTGCCGGACACTTGCGTAGGTGTTTTTGAGTCTCTCATTAAAAAGGTCGTAGATATCGATCATTCCCGCGGAATGGTCATGGGAACTACAAGCGACATTGACCATATTGTGATGGATGCGCTACTTGCATCCATTGAGCCTGATAACAAGGAGGCTAAGACAAAGGCATTGGAGCAAATAAAATCGGATCTTTCAGCTATCCGCGATAATTTTCAAGAGGCAATTAGCAGAATTGAAAAGATTGAGGATTTATCCCAATTATTTGAACATCATGGTATTTATACCAGCGTTCACCGCTTAGAGCTTCTTCGTAAAATATTAAAGGCTGTTTCTCCGGAACTGAAAGACCGTGACGCTCACCTAATTAAGTATATACATGAAGCCATTCCTAAGCGCAATTTGCTCGCTCATGTTCGCGTGGAGGTTGACGGGTTCTCTCGTAAGCTACGAAACAGAAAAAAACAAGAAATGACCAGCGCTGACATGAGAACGCTCCGACTTGAACTTCTAGAGCATTATGAAAATATGGATTCTTTGCTCAAAGCGCTTCAAGTGAAAGCTCTGGGTGAAGCGGGTGAGCAGCATTAGCGTACTTAGTCCGCCCTGAACAAC
>NZ_LDSL01000202.1 GCF_001476815.1 Pseudacidovorax intermedius
GGGCGGGGGCGGCATCGGGGTCGCGTCCGGCGGGGTCTCGGCGGCAGGCGGCGCGTCACGCATCGGCAGGTCGGGCGCCGCGCGGGCGCCGGGGCTGGGCCTGCAGGGGCAGGCCGGTGGAAGTGGTAGGGCTCAGGCGGCGCATCGCGACCCCGTCAGAAGCTGAAACCCAGCCGCAGATGCAGCCGGAACTTGCGCGTTTCCACGCCGTAGCCCAGGTCGGCCTGCACCGGGCCCACGGGGCTGCGCCAGCGCGCACCGACACCCACGCCGACCTGCGGCTTGTTGAGGCGGCTCAGTTCGTCGGCCACGCTGCCGGCATCGACGAAGACCACGCTTTCCCAGGCCGACACCTTGCCGCCCAGGACCAGCGGCCGCTGCCATTCGGCGCTGAGCACGCCCAGGTAGCGGCCGGCCACGGTGGCGCCGTTGGCATCGGTGGTGCCGATGGAGCGGTAGGCATAGCCGCGCACGCTGGTGTCGCCGCCGGTCAGGAAGCGCAGGGTGGACGGAATCTGCGCATCCTCCGCCGCCGTGACGGCGCCGAACTGCGCGCGCAGCGCCAGCCGCGACTGGCGGGCCAGGCCGGGCGCGTCGCCCTCGGCCACGCTGCCCAGCGGCAGGATGTAGAGCGAGCGGGCATCGACCCGGGTGAAGGGCCGCTGCGCGCCGCTCAGCGTGTACCCAGCGCCCAGTTCCAGGCCCAGGCCCCAGCCGCGGCGGGGCGAGCCGGCGTCGTCGAAGTAGCGGCCCGTCCAGGACCAGTTGGCGCTCAGCGCCGAGGCCGAGGGCGGCGCGCCGATGCCGCGGTTGAGGGCGTAGTCGTACTGCAGGTAATAGGCGCGGTCGATCTTCGGGTCGGACTTGCTGCGGCCGAAGCGGGCCCGGCCGCTGTCCACCTCGTAGTCGCCCGACAGGTCCTGCTTGAGCTCGCCCGAGGTGATCCAGCGCCAGCCGTCGTCGCCCGGAATGGCGCTCCATTCGGTGTTGAGCGAGCGGGTGTTGCGGTCCACCGACAGCCGCGTCACCGCCCGCCAGTCCAGCAGCGGCATGCGGTTGATGATGTGGTCGGCCGACAGCCGCGGGCCCGAGTCGGAGGTGAAGCCCACGCCGAGCACGATCTTCTGCAGCTTGGCCTCGCGCACCTGGGCGATCACGCTGGCGGCCTGCGGGTCGCCCTCGGTGTCGAGCGTGAGGAAGACCGAGTCGTAGTAGCCGCTGCTGGCCAGCCGCGCCTGGGCGTCGAGCAGCTCCTGCTGGCTGTAGGGCTGGCCGGTGGGGATGCGCGCGATGCGCCGCGCGCCGTCGGCGCTGTAGCGCTCGCCGCCCTGCAGCACGAAGGGGCCGAAGCGGTAGGCCGGGCCGGACTGGTAGGTGACCGACAGCCGCGCCGTGGCGTTGTCGGCGTCGATGTCGGCGCGGCTGAGCGCGATGCTGCCGGTGGGAAAGCGCTCGGCCACCAGCTTGCGCTGGCCGCCGTTCTTGGCGCCTTCCCAGGCGGACTGGGTGAAGTCCTGGCCCTCCGACAGCGACCAGCCGTCGCGGATCGCCTTGCGCTGCGCCTCGGCCTTGCCGTCGGTGGCGATGGGGCCCTGGAAGTCGATGCGGTGCGCCACCACCTTCGTGCGCGGGCCGGGCTCGACCTGGATGCGCACCTCGTAGGGCACGGCGGCGCTGGCCGGCAGGTCCACGATCTCCATCTTGAGCGTGGGCGTGAAATAGCCCAGCGTGCCCAGCAGGTCGCGCGCATTGGCATCGGCCGCCACCATCAGGCGGGAGATTTCGGGCAGCTGCAGGTCCGGCAGGCGGCGGTAGCGCTGGAGCTCCAGGTGCTGCTCGAGCAGCTCGCGCGCCTCGTCCGGGCCTTCGACCCGCACGTTGAAGCCGCGGCGGCCCGTTTTGCCATCAGCGGCGTCGCTGCTGCTGGCCAGGGCCGAGGGCGCGTCGTCCGCCTTGCCGGCGTCCTTGCGGCCGGGCAGCAGGCTACAGCCCTGCAGCAGCAGGGCGGCGAGGAGCAGCAGCAGAAAAAGAAACGCCGGCAGTGGCGCCGGCGTCGGTCGATGGGGGTCCACCCTGGGCATCGCGGAATTCTGGCATCGGCCGCCGCACGGCCTTGTCGGAATGCCGCCCGTCCTGTGGGGCCTTGGCCGAGGACTTCGTCACGCCCCGCGGCGCGCCGGCCTCACTTGGACAGCAGCCGCATCGCGTCTTCCAGCCCCTTGAGCGTCAGCGGAAACATGCGGTGCGACACCAGCTGCTGGATGACGGCGATGCTCTGGCGGTACTGCCACACGCCCTGCGGCTCGGGGTTGATCCAGGCGAACTTGGGGAAGGCGTGCGTCAGCCGCTGCAGCCATTCGGCGCCGGGCTCCTCGTTGTTGTATTCCACGCTGCCGCCGGGCTGCAGGATCTCGTAGGGGCTCATGGTCGCGTCGCCGACGAAGACCAGCTTGTAGTCCTTGTTGTACTTGCGGATGATGTCCCAGGTGGCGAACTTCTCGCTGAAGCGGCGCCGGTTGTTCTTCCACATGAAGTCGTAGACGCAGTTGTGGAAGTAGTAGAACTCCAGGTGCTTGAACTCGGTCTTGACGGCCGAGAAGAGTTCCTCGACCCGGGCGACGTGCTCGTCCATGGTGCCGCCCACGTCCATCAGCAGCAGCACCTTGACGTTGTTGTGGCGCTCCGGCCGCATCTTGATGTCGAGGTAGCCGGCGTTGGCGGCGGTGCGGCTGATGGTCTGGTCCAGGTCCAGCTCGTCCTCGTGGCCCTCGCGCGCGAAGCGGCGCAGCCGGCGCAGCGCCATCTTGATGTTGCGCGTGCCCAGCTCCTGCGTGTCGTCGTAGTCCTTGTAGGCGCGCTGCTCCCACACCTTGACGGCGCTCTTGTTCTTGCCCGCGCCGCCGATGCGGATGCCCTGCGGGTTGTAGCCGCCGTTGCCGAAGGGCGAAGTGCCGCCGGTGCCGATCCACTTGTTGCCGCCCTCGTGGCGCTCCTTCTGTTCTTCCAGGCGCTTCTTGAGCGTCTCCATGAGCTCGTCCCAGCCCATCTTCTCGATGGCGGCCTTTTCCTCTGGCGTGAGCTGTTTCTCCAGCACCTGGCGCAGCCAGTCCAGCGGCACTTCCTTGGTGAAGTCGGTCAGCATCTCCACGCCCTTGAAGTAGGCGGCGAAGGCGCGGTCGAACTTGTCGTAGTGCTTCTCGTCCTTCACCAGCGCGGTGCGGCTGAGGTAGTAGAAGTCGTCCATGCCGAAGGCATCGTCCGAGTTCGGCCCCACCACGTCGGCCTGCAGGGCTTCGAGCAGCGTGAGGTATTCCTTGACCGACACGGGCAGCTTGGCCGCGCGCAGGGTGTAGAAGAAGTCGATCAGCATGGGTCAGGCTCCTGGCCAGCGGTCGGGGCTTTGGCGAAAGTGGACGCAGGCGAGCACATGGACATGCTGGCCTTCGATCCGATAGTGCAGGGCGTAGGGGAAGCGACGCAGCTTGGCGCTGCGATAGGCGCCCAGCCCGCGACGGAAACGCTGGGGATCGCGCGAGAGCAGTTCCACCAGTGCGGCGACGCTGCGCAGGAGTTCGGCGCCAAGGCCCGTTTGCTTCGCTTCGTACCACTCGAAGGCCAGGCGCAGGTCTCGCTGCGCAGGCTTCTCGAGATGCACTTCGAAAGGCATGGGCTCAGAGACGGACGCCCAGGGACGCCGCAAGCTCGGTGGGCGTGCAGGCGCTGCCTGGATTCGCCTGAACCCAGGCCCAGCGCCGGTCGAGCTCGGCCTTGAGTTCTTCGCTCATCGGCGGCATCAGGTCCTGGTCGATGCTGTCCCACAGGTCCTCGACGAGCTGCAGCTTCTCGTGCACGCCGAGTTGGGCGATTTCTTTCGGGAGTGCGCTCATGTCAGCCTCCTGAGTCAGGGCGGGGTTTGTCCAGCAGATACAGCAACTGCGCCTTCACCTCCGGCCATTCGCCGGCGCGCAGGCTGTACATCACGGTGTCGCGGATGGTGCCGTCGCGGCGCGGGGCGTGACCGCGGATCACGCCGTCCTTCTTCGCGCCCAGGCGCTCGATGGCGCGCTGGCTGGCGAAGTTGAAGTTGTCGGTGCGCCAGCCCACCACGTGGCAGTGCAGCGTCTCGAAGGCATGGCGCAGCAGCATCAGCTTGCAGCTCGTGTTGACGTGCGTGCGCTGCACCCGCTGCGCATACCAGGTGTAGCCGATCTCCACCCGGCGGATGGCCGGCACGATGTCGTGGTAGCTGGTGGTGCCGAGCACCGTGCCGCTGGCCTCGTCGAGCACGGCGAAGGCCAGGCGGTTGCCGTCCTCGCGCATCTTGAGCGCCTGGGCGATGTAGGCGGCCGTGTTCTCGGGCTCCGGCACCGAGGTGACGCGGATGGTCCACAGCGCGCCGTCGGCGGCGGCGGCCCGAAGGCCGGACTCGTGCTGCGCGGCGAGCGGCACCAGGCGCACGCCGCGCTCGCTCAGTTCGATGGGGTCGACGAAGGCCATGGGCGTTCCGGCAGTCGGGACAGTCGATGATCCAGCTGCGGCCGGCTCAGCGGTTGTTGCGCTGCATGAAGACCAGCTTCTCGAACAGCGTCACGTCCTGTTCGTTCTTGAGCAGCGCGCCCACCAGCGGCGGCACGGCGACCTTGTCGTCCTTGCTCTGCAGGGCCTGCAGCGGGATGTCCTCGGCCACCAGCAGCTTGAGCCAGTCCAGCAGCTCCGAGGTCGACGGCTTCTTCTTCAGGCCCGGCAGGCCGCGCACGTCGTAGAAGGTCTTCATCGCCGCGGCCAGCAGTTCCTGCTTGAGGTCGGGGAAATGCACCTCGACGATGCGGCGCATGGTCTCGGCATCGGGGAACTTGATGTAGTGGAAGAAGCAGCGGCGCAGGAAGGCGTCGGGCAGCTCCTTCTCGTTGTTCGAGGTGATGAACACCACCGGCCGGTGCTTCGCCTTGACCAGTTCGCGCGTCTCGTAGCAGTAGAACTCCATGCGGTCCAGCTCGCGCAGCAGGTCGTTGGGGAATTCGATGTCGGCCTTGTCGATCTCGTCGATCAGCAGCGCCACCGGCTCGTCGGCGGTGAAGGCCTGCCACAGCACGCCCTTGACGATGTAGTTGTGGATGTCCTTCACCCGCTCGTCGCCCAGCTGCGAATCGCGCAGGCGGCTGACGGCGTCGTATTCGTACAGGCCCTGCTGCGCCTTGGTGGTCGACTTGATGTGCCACTGAAGCAGCGGCAGCCCCAGCGATTGCGCCACTTCCTCGGCCAGCATGGTCTTGCCGGTGCCCGGCTCGCCCTTGACCAGCAGCGGCCGCTTGAGCGTGATGGCGGCATTGACCGCCAGCATCAGATCCTGCGTGGCGACGTAGTTGTCGGAACCCTTGAATTTCATGGATGGCTTGACGTGTGGGGAGGGGAAAGGCGCGGAAGGCGCAAGAGGCCGGAGAGGCCTGCGATCAGGGCTTTCCAGCGGGTCGGCGGCGGGGGTCGCTTCCTATAATCGCCGGTCGATTCCCCCACGTCCTCACGAGATTTTGCGCGCAAAATGAACAAGCTGTTGACCACGATGTTTGCCCTTGCTGTCGCTTGCGTGACCAGCGTGGCCTCTGCGCAGAAGGTGACGGGCAATGCCGACAACGGCGCGAAAAAGGTGGCCATGTGCGTGGGTTGCCACGGCATCGTGGGCTACCAGGCCAGCTTCCCCGAAGTGCACAAGGTGCCCAAGATCGCGGGCCAGAGCGCCGGCTACATCACGGCGGCGCTCACGGCCTACAAGGGTGGCGACCGCAAGCATCCGACCATGCGCGCCATCGCCGACACGCTGACCGAGCAGGACATTGCCGACCTGGCTGCCTACTACTCTGCCCTGGGCATGGCGGGCAGCGCCGCGGTGCCGGCCACCGCCAAGGCGCCGAGCGAGAAGGTGCAGGCGCTCATCGCGCGCAATGCCGACAACAGCTGCACCAAGTGCCACGGCGCCAACTTCAACACGCCCAACGACGCCACCGTGCCCAAGCTGGCCGGCCAGTACGGCGACTACCTGTTCGTGGCGCTCAAGGCGTACAAGACCAGCCATCCGCTGGTGGGTCGCTCGAACGCGGTGATGAGCACCCAGGTCAAGCCCTACAGCAATGCCGAGCTCAAGCAGCTGGCGCAGTACATCGCGTCGCTGCCGGGCGAGCTCAAGACGGTGCCGGAGTCGGAACTGCACCGCACCGCCAGCAAGTAAGCGGCGCCCGCCATCTGCATCGAACCGAGGCCTGCGAGGCGAATGCCCGCAGGCCTTTTTTCATCGCCGCGTCGAACCCCGAGAGGCGCGACGGCGTCCGGGCATGATGGCGCCATGCCGCCGAAAGCTCCACCCCTGGCCCGCCTGTCCCGCCGCCTTCTCCTGCAAGGCGCCGCCGGGGCCGCGCTGGCCCATCCTTTCCTGAACCTCCGGGCCCAGCCGGGCGACGGCGCGGCGCTGTTCGCGCTGGGGGTGGCCTCCGGCTGCCCCACGGCCGACGGCGTGGTGCTGTGGACGCGGCTCGCACCCGAGCCGCTCGCCGGCGGCGGCATGGGCGAGGCGCCGGTGGCCGTCGACTGGGAACTGGCCGAGGACGAGCGCTTCACCCGCATCGCCGCCCGCGGCCGCGCCATCGCCCTGGCCGCCGACGCGCATTCGGTGCACGTGGAGGTGGCCGGCCTGCAGCCCGGGCGCGACTACTGGTACCGCTTCACGGCCCAGGGCCAGCGCAGCCCCATGGGCCGCACCCGCACCGCCCGCGCCGCGCAGGACGCCCAGCCGCTGCGCCTGGCCTTCGGCTCCTGCCAGCAGTACGAACAAGGCTTCTACGCCGCCTACCGCGACATGGCCGCGCAGGACATCGACGCGGTGGTGCACCTGGGCGACTACATCTACGAGGCCTCCTGGGGCCAGCAGCACGTGCGCCGGCACGAGGCCGGCCTGCCGCAGGACCTGGCCGGCTACCGCAACCGCTACGCCCGCTACAAGACCGACGCCGACCTGCAGGCGGCCCATGCCGCCTTCCCGTGGTTCGTGACCTGGGACGACCACGAGGTGCAGAACGACTACGCCGACGACCGCTCGCCGCAGACGCCCGACCCGCAGCGCTTCCTGGCCCTGCGCGCGGCCGCCTACCAGGCCTGGTGGGAGCACATGCCCGTGCCCGCCCGCATGCGGCCGCAGGGCACGCAGGCGCGCATCCATGGCCGCTGGCGCATGGGCGGCGCGGCTGACCTGTTCGTGCTCGACGGCCGGCAGTACCGCTCGGCCCATGCCTGCGTGCCGGTGACCGGCAACAAGGGCTTCGTCGACTGCGACGAGCGCACCGCCGCCGGCCGCAGCTACATCGGCGCCGGGCAGGAGGACTGGCTCTACCAGGGCCTGGCGCAGGCGGATGGCCGCTGGACGCTGATCGCCCAGCAGACGCTCATGGCCACGGCCCCGCGCACCCGCGGCGAGGCCCAGGGCTACTGGGTCGACGGCTGGGACGGCTATGCCGCCAACCGCGACCGGCTCTACGCCGCCCTGGCCGCGCGGCCGGTGCGCAATGCGCTGGTGCTCAGCGGCGACGTGCACTGCTTCTGGGCCGCCGACCTGCGCCGCGACGGCGATGCCGCGCCGCTGGCGACCGAGTTCGTCGGTGGCTCCATCAGCTCGCAGGGGCCGTCGATGGCCACCGTGGCCGCGCTGCAGGCGCGCAACCCGCACCTGCGCTGGGGCCGGGGCGACGTCCGTGGCTATGCGCTGGCCACGCTGGCGCCGTCGGAGGCGCGGGTGGAGTTCCGCGCCGTGGACGACGTCAAGCGTGCAGACTCGGGCGTGGGCCGGCTGGCGCGTTTCGTGGTCGAGCATGGCGCGCCGGGCGTGCACGTGGTGGCGGACTGAAGCGCGGCCATCGCCCCGCGGCAGCGCGGCCCGACGGCACCGGCGACAGGCCGTCGGCCGGTGCCGGATGACCCCGCGCCACGCCGTGGATTGCGGTGTCCGCCATCGGCCCGACCGTCGGCGCTGTTAGCGTCGGCGACTCCCCGGGTTATCCCTGATCCCTGCCTTGCCGCCGGTGGCCGCCTTGCTGCGGCCCTTTGCCTGCGGCCTGAACGCCCCGCGCATTTCCCCGCCTGCCCGCCATGACCTCGTCCGCCGCCGCCCTCCAGGACTCCCACGCCGAACGCACGCTTCTGCGCGCCGTGCTCGCCCTCGGCCTCGGGGGCTTTTCCATCGGCACCGGCGAATTCGTCATCATGGGGCTGCTGCCCGAGGTGGCGCGCGACATCGGCACCAGCATTCCGCAGGCCGGCCATGCCATCAGCGCCTACGCGCTCGGCGTGGTGGTGGGGGCGCCGGTGCTCGCCGCGCTGGCCGCCGGCTGGCGGCGGCGGGTGCTGCTGATGGCGCTGATGGCCTTCTATGCCATCGGCAACATCGCCAGCGCGCTGGCGCCGGACTACCTGTCGCTGCTTGGCCTCCGCCTGGCGACCGGCCTGCCGCACGGCACCTACTTCGGCGTCGCGGCGCTGGTGGCGGCGGCCCTGGCGCCGCCGGGGCAGCGGGCGCGCGCGGTCGGGCTGGTGATGCTGGGGCTGACCGGCGCCACGCTGGTCGGCGTGCCCATCGCGGCCTGGCTGGGCCAGCACTTCGGCTGGCGCGCCGCCTTCGTCTTCGTCGGGCTGATCGCCGCGGCGGCGGTGCTGATGATCCGGCTCTGGGTGCCGGACATGGCGGCGCCCCACGGCGCCAGCCCCATGCGCGAACTGGGCGCGCTGCGCCGGCGCCAGGTGTGGTTCACGCTGGGCATCGCCGCCATCGGCTTCGGCGGCATGTTCTGCGTGTTCAGCTACGTCAAGCCCACGCTCACCGAAGTGGCCGGCCTGCCGCTGGACCGGGTGCCGCTGGTGCTGGCCCTGTTCGGTGTCGGCATGGTGGCGGGCAACCTGGTGGGATCGCGCCTGGCCGACCGGGCGC
>NZ_LDSL01000203.1 GCF_001476815.1 Pseudacidovorax intermedius
GCCGGCTTCGGCAAGACCACGGCCATGCGCCAGATGCGCGACCGCCTGGAGGCCGAGGGCATCGCCACCGCCTGGCTCACGCTCGACGGCGCCGACAACGACGTGCCGCGCTTCCTGCAGGGCCTGGGCGCGGCCGTGCAGGCGCTGGGCATCGAGCCCGCACCGGGCAGCGGCCTGGGCGACCCGATCGCAGCCCTGGGCCATGACGCGCTGCCCTTCGCGCTCTTCCTCGACGACTTCGAGCTGCTGCAGTCGCCCGCCGTCATCGGCCTGGTGCGGCAGCTGCTCGACGGCCTGCCGCGCCAGGGCCAGCTGGTGATCGGCTCGCGCAGCCTGCCCGATTTGGGCCTGGGCCGGCTGCGGGCGCGTGGCCAGTTGCTGGAGATCGATGCCGCCCTGCTGCGCTTCTCGGCCGCCGAGGCGGACGAGTTCTTCCGCCTGCGCGGCGAGCCCCTGCCGCGCGACACGCTCGAGCGCCTGCTGGCCAAGACCGAGGGCTGGGCCAGCGCGCTGTGGCTGGCCTCGCTGGCGCTGCAGCGCCACGGGGCGGCCGGCAGCGACTTCGTCGAGCGCTTCTCGGGCTCCGACCGCGCCGTGGCCGACTACCTGGCCGAGGACGTGCTGGCTCAGCAGAGCGAGGCCGTGCGCGACTTCCTGCTGCGCACCAGCGTGCTGCGCGTGCTGGATGCGCAGGTGTGCGCCGCCGTGGCCCCGCGCGCCGACTGCACGGCGATGCTCGCGCAGCTGGAGGCGGGCCACCTCTTCCTCGCGCCGCTGGCCAGCGATGCGCGCAGCTACCGCTACCACAGCCTGTTCGCCGACTTCCTGCGCGCCCAGCTGGCGCGCGAGCGGCCCGGCGACGTGGCGCGGCTGCACCTGGCGGCCTCCGGCTGGTACGAGGCCCAGGGCCGGCCGGTGCCGGCCATCGACCATGCCATCGAGGGCGGCGACCATCCGCATGCGCTGGCCCTGCTGGCGCGCCATGCCGAGCGCTTCCTGGAGGAAGGCCGCATGCGCCTGCTGGACCGCTGGTTCGCCGCGCTCCCGCCCGCGCAGCTGGCCGGGCAGCCGCTGCTGCAGATGGTGGCCACCTGGGCCGAATGCTTCACCCGCGGCCCCTGGCAGGCGCTGCAGCGGCTGCGCGCCAGCGGCTGCGAGACCAGCGAGGACGCCGCCGTGCGCGCCCACGTCAACGGCCTGCAGCCGCTGCTGCTGGCCATGATGGACCATCCCGAGGACGCCTACACCGTCGGCCATGCCAACCTGCGGCGGCTGCCCACCTGCCGCGCCTTCGCCGACAGCGCGCTGGCCAATGCCATGGCCTACATCGTCTCGGTGATGGGCGAGCAGCACGAGGCCCACCGCCTGCTCGACGCTGCGCGGCGCAGCCAGGCCGGCAGCATCTTCAACCGCATGTACACCGAGGCCATGGAAGGCGTGCTCGACCTGGCCGAAGGCCGGCTGCGCCAGGCCGCGGCGCGCTTTCGCGTCGCCCTGTCCGCCACGCCGCGCAGCGCCTCGTACAACCCCACGCAGGGCAATGCCTGGGCCGGCGTGCTGCATGCCGGCGTGCTGTACGAAAGCGACGACCTGGCCGGCGCCGAGCACCTGCTGAGCGTGTACCTGCCGCTGGCCCGCGACGTCGGGCTGCCCGACCACGTGATCGCGGCCTACCGCATGCGGGCGCGCATCGCCTTCCTGCAGGGCGATGTGGACAGTGCCTTCCAGCTGCTGACCGAGCTCGAATACCTGGGCCACGACCGCCAGCTGCCGCGCGTGGTGGCCAGCGCCAAGCTGGAGCAGGCGCGCCTTTTGATGCTGCAGGGCAACCGCGATGCGGCGGCCGACATGCTGGCGCGCGCCGACGACGACGCCGTGTGGGAGCGCGTGCACCGTCTCAACCTGCCGGCCCACCAGGTGGACGACATCGCCATCGGCCGCTGGCGCTGGCAACTGCGCTTCGGCGATGCCGAGGCCGTGCGGCAGGCGCTGGTCCCCGCCATCGCCGAGGCCGACGCGCAGGCGCGGCGGCACCGGGCGCTCAAGCTGCGCGTGCTGCTGGCGCTCGCCCAGGCGCGCACCGGTGCCGCGGCCGAGGCCCAGGCGGTGCTGGCCGCCGTGCTGGCCGAGACGGCGCGCGAGGGCTTCGTGCGGTTGCTGCTGGACGAGGACCCGGCCCTGGCGCCGCTGCTGCGCGCCGTGCAGGCCGACCGGGCGCGGCTGGACGAGGCGGGCCCCATCTACGCCGACCACGTGGCGCGCCTGGCCGCCGGCTTCGGCGAGGTGCACGCGGACGAGCCTGCGGCCGGCGACACGTCGCCCGCGCCCCTGGCCGAACCGCTGACCCGCAAAGAGATCCGCGTGCTGGAACTGCTGGCCGCCGGCTATTCCAACGCCGCCATGGCCGAGAAGCTGTTCGTCTCGGACAGCACCGTGCGCACGCACCTGCGCAACATCAACCTCAAGCTCGGCGCCCGCAGCCGCACGCAGGCGGTGGCGCTGGCGCGGCAGGCGGGCGTGGTGCGGTAGGCGCGCACCACGCCGACCGCGTGCCATGACCAACAGGAGTCCTGCCATGACCGATCCCTCTGGCGCGCAGACCGGCGTGCACTGCACTGCCGACGGCCCCGTCTGCACCATCACCCTCGACCGCCCGCACAAGCGCAACGCCGTCGACGGCGCCACCGCCGCCGCGCTGCGCCAGGCCTTCGAGCGCTTCGAGGCCGACGACACGCTGCGGGTGGCCGTGCTCACCGGCGCCGGCGGCCACTTCTGCGCCGGCGCCGACCTGGCCGCCGCCACCGACCCGGCCGCGCGCAACGCGCTGGACGCGCGTGGCGAAGGCCCCGGCCCCATGGGCCCGACGCGCATGGCGCTGGCCAAGCCGCTGATCGCCGCCATCGAGGGCCATGCCGTGGCCGGCGGCCTGGAACTGGCCCTGCTGGCCGACCTGCGCGTGGCCGCCGAGGATGCGGTGCTGGGCGTCTTCTGCCGCCGCTGGGGCGTGCCGCTGATCGACGGCGGCACCGTGCGCCTGCCCCGCATCGTCGGCATGGGCCGGGCGATGGACCTGATCCTCAGCGGCCGGCCCGTGCCCGCCGACGAGGCGCTGGCCATGGGCCTGGTCAACCGCGTCGTGCCCCGCGGCGGCGCCCTGGCCGCGGCGCAGGCCTGGGCCCGCGAGCTGGCGGCCTTTCCCCAGCAATGCATGCTGGCCGACCGCCGCTCGGCCTACGCGCAGTGGAATCTGCCGCTGGACGAAGCGCTGCGGCAGGAAGGCGCCAACGGCGTGCCGGCCTTCTTCGCCGAGGGCGAGGCGGGCGCCGCGCGCTTCGCGGCCGGGGCGGGACGGCACGGGCGTTTTTCCGAGCCGTCCTGATCCCTTTCTGCTCCCCGGCTTCCAGCGGCTGCGCCTGGTGGCGTCCCCCGGCAGCGCGGCGGCGTGCGCGGCCTCAGGCGAACAGGAACTGCGCCACCCCGTCCCCGGCCACCACCGCCTCGCACGGCATGCCCCAGACCTGCGCGACGAGCGCCGGCACGAGCACCCCGGCCGTGGGTCCGGCCTGCACGCCGCCTGCGCCGTCGAGCACCACCACCGCGTCGGCATAGCGGCGCGCCAGGTTCAGGTCGTGCAGCACCAGCGCCACGCCGACGCCGCGCGCGGCCCAGGCGCGCAGCAGGCGCAGGGCGGCATGCTGGTGGGCCAGGTCGAGCGCGGCGGTGGGCTCGTCCAGCAGCAGCCAGCGGCTGGCGCCGCCGGGCCGGGGTTGCCAGAGCTGCGCCAGCGCACGCGCCAGCTGCACCCGCGCGCGCTCGCCGCCCGAGAGCGTGTTGAGCACCCGCGGCGCCAGCCCCAGCACGTCAGTGGCGGCCATGGCGGCGGCGACGATCGCGTCCTCGCCGCCATCGGGATGGCCGTCGGGGCAGGGCGCGGCGCGGTGCGGAAAGCGGCCCAGCGCCACCACCTCGTGGGCCGTGAAGTCGAAGGCGATGCCGCTGTCCTGCGGCATCAGCGCACGCTGCAGCGCCAGGGCTGCGGGCGGCACCTCGCACACCGGGGCGCCGTCCAGCCGCACGCCGCCGCCCTCGGGCCGGCGCGCGCCGGCCAGCACGTTCAGCAGGGTGGACTTGCCGGCGCCATTGGGTCCCAGGATGGCGGTGACGGCGCCGGGCGCCAGCCGCAGCGTCGCAGGAGCCAGCAGGCAGCGGTTGCCCGCTGACAAGGCGAGGTTTTCGGCGAGGAGCGTCACGGCCCGCACCCCGTCCCGGACGGCCCGGCCACCCGCGCGTGCGCACCGCGGCAGGCATGCACGGCAGCATCGGCGCGCGATGCCGCGTCGTGTGCGCGGCCCCTCACACCCGCCCCCGGAAGCGCCGCAGCATCCACAGGAAGGCCGGCACGCCCAGCGCGGCGGTGAGCACGCCCAGCGGCAGCTCGGCCGGCGCCATGGCCGTGCGGGCCACGGCATCGGCGGCCAGCACCAGCGCCGCGCCGACCAGGCCGGCGGCGGGCAGCACCACGCGGTGGTCGGGCCCGGCCGCCAGGCGCACCGCATGCGGCGCCACCAGGCCGATGAAGCCGATCACGCCGGTGGTCGCCGTCACGGCGCCGACCGCACAGGCGGTAAGGGCAATGGCGCGGCGTTTCACCGCCTCCACGTCCACGCCCAGCAGATGGGCCTGGGCCTCGCCTAGGGCGAGAGCGTTGAGCGGCCCGGCCAGGCGCAGCGCCAGCGCGCAGGCGCCGAGCACCAGCGGGCCGACCAGCGCCAGCGCACTCCAGCGCCCGCCGCCCAGGCTGCCCAGCAGCCAGAACTGCAGGCTGCGCAGCTGCTCGTCGGTGGCGATCACGCTCAGGAAGCCCAGGCCGGCGCCCGCCAGCGCATTGATGGCGATGCCGGCCAGCAGCATCAGCGCCATGCGGGTGCCGCCCTCGCTGCGCGCCAGGCGGTAGATGAGGGCGGTGACGGCCAGCCCGCCGGCGAAGGCGGTGAGCACCAGGGTCCAGCTGCCCAGCGCGCGCGGCAGCCAGGGCAGGCTGCTCGCGCCCAGCACGATGGTCAGGCCCGCGGCGAGCGCCGCGCCGCTGCTCACGCCCACCAGGCCCGGATCGGCCAGCGGGTTGCGGAACATGCCCTGCATCACCGCCCCCGCGATGCCCAGGCCGGCGCCGGCCACCATGCCCAGCAGCAGCCGCGGCAGTCGGATCTGGGTGAAGACCAGGGCCTCGGGCGAGCCGTCGGACTGGCCGGTGAGCCAGGCGCCCAGCAGTTGCAGCAGCCGCCCGGGCGTGATGGCGTAGGCGCCGCTGCCGGCGGCCAGCGCGAAGCACAGGGCGAGCAGCAGCGCGGCGCCGGCGATCACGCGGCGGCGCCGCTGGCGCTGCAGGGCCGCGGGGCTGCGCGGGGCCGGGCCGTCGCCGGCGCGGAGCACGGCGCTCATCGATGCGCGCCGGCCGCAGCGCCGTTCATCAGGCCATCCATCGGCGGAACTCGGCGTTCAGCGCACGCACGGCCTGCGGCATGCGCGGGCCGAAGCCCAGCAGTTCCAGCGCGTCCATGGCCACCAGCGCGCGGCGGCGGTGGGCCGGGATCAGCGCCAGCTCGGGCCGGGCCCAGAACCTGTCGGCGCCGCCCTGCGCCTGCAGACCCTGCGTGGTGGTGAGCACCACGTCCGGCGCGGCACTGGCCAGCGCCTCGGCATGTAACGGG
>NZ_LDSL01000204.1 GCF_001476815.1 Pseudacidovorax intermedius
CGCCGCGATGGCGGCGCTGGCCCTGCCGCAGTTCGGTCTGTCGACGCTGTTCGTCGTCGCCTTCGTCTCGGCCACGCTGCTGCCGCTGGGCTCCGAGCCGGCGCTCTTCGGCCTGCTCAAGCTCAACCCCGAACTGTTCTGGCCCGCCGTGCTGGTGGCCACCGCCGGCAACACGCTGGGCGGCGCCCTCACCTGGTGGATGGGCTACGGCGCGCACAAGGTGGCCGACAAGTACAGCCATTCCAGCCACCACCTGCGTGCCATCGCCTGGCTGGAGCGTCTGGGCCCCAAGGCCTGCCTGCTGAGCTGGCTGCCGCTGGTGGGCGATCCGCTCTGCGCCGTGGCGGGCTGGCTGCGGCTGTCCTTCTGGCCCTGCGTGCTGTTCATGGCCATCGGCAAGTTCGGGCGCTACCTGTGCATGACGGTGGCGCTGCTCTACGTTTGGCCTAATCACTAGGCACCCCCCAAGCCGCTTCGCGGCTCCCCCCTCTCTCGCGCCTTCGGCTTGGAGGGGGGCGCACCCCGAGGCCTGGCGAAGCCAGTTCCTCGGGTGCCCCCGCGTTGGCCTGCTCCGCGGCCACTGGACCGTGACCTCCGCGCCGGTTTCCTGCGACATGGACTGACCGCGGCCGCACGCTCGCGCCCGCAACGCCGCTTCTCGCCGTCTGC
Source organism: Pseudacidovorax intermedius (assembly GCF_001476815.1). Taxonomy (GTDB): domain Bacteria; phylum Pseudomonadota; class Gammaproteobacteria; order Burkholderiales; family Burkholderiaceae_C; genus Xenophilus; species Xenophilus intermedius_A. The sequence goes on from NZ_LDSL01000204.1 coordinate 670, forward strand.
CCATCCCATGGATATGGGGGCCGGCCGATGGTGACGCGGCGATACATTCTTTGACTGTTATTCACCAGCGCAGGCCCCGGCCTGCCTCCGGGCGACGCCGCGCGCCGCGCATGAGCATCTTCATCAGCATCGCCTCGTACCGAGATCCCCGGCTGTGGGCCACCGTGGCCGACGCCGTGGCGCAGGCCTCGGCGCCGCAGCACCTGCACGTCTGCATCGTCGACCAGTCGGACACGCCGTCCGATCCGCCCGCGGACTGCGTCTCGCGCCTCGGCAGCCTGCGCTACACGCACGTGCACCACCGCTTCAGCCGCGGCGCCTGCTGGGCCCGGTCCATCGCCATGTCCTGCTGCCAGAGCGAGGACTACTTCCTGCAGATCGATGCCCACATGGCCTTCGACGCCGGCTGGGACGAACGGCTGGTGACGCAGCTGGAAGCCCTGTCGGCCGACAACCCGCGCGCCATCCTGTCCACCTATCCCGCGCCGTTCGAACTGGTCGATGGCGCCGTACAGCGCCGGCCCTTCCCCGGCCAGGCCCTGGTGCTGGCGCCCAAGCCCGAGGCGCGGCTGGCCGAGGACATGCCGGTGCTGGCCTTCCATGCGGTGCCGCACGCCGCCGCCGCGCCGCTGCCGGGCTGCCATGTCGGCGCCGGCTGCCTGTTCACGCGCACGGCCTTCATCGCCGAAGTGCCCTACGACCCGTGGCTCTACTTCCACGGCGAGGAGCAGAACCTGGCGGTGCGCGCCTGGACGCGCGGCTGGGACATCTGGCACATGCCGGACATGCCGATCTACCACCTCTACCACGGCGGCCACGACCGGCCGGTGCACTGGTCGCCCGACGCGGACGCGCACCGCGACACGCAATGGTGGTCGCTGGAGAAGCAGTCCCGGGCCCGCATGCGCGCCCTGCTGTACGAGCGGCGCGACCTGGGCGCCTACGGCCTGGGAGAGGCCCGCAGCCTGGACGACTTCGCCGCCTTTTCCGGCATCGACTACACCCGCCGCACGCTGCGGCCCACTGCCGCGCCGCGCTGACGGCCCGCTTCCCTCTTCACCGCGCCGTCATGCCCTCACCCAAGAAGCCCGCGAACACCGCCAAGCCCGCCGCCGCCCCTGCCGCGCCGCCGGCCGCCAAGCCCCGGCCATCGCGCTCACGTGCCGCCACCCCGGCGCCGGCACCTTCACCGGCAGCGCACGCTGCCTCGGCATCCGCGCGCGCAGCGCGGCCGGCCGCCGGGCGAAAGGCCGCCACGCCCGCCCCGGCCGCGCCGGCAGGCCGCAAGAAGGCCGCCACGCCCACAGCGCCCGGCAAGACCGCCCGCCGGCCGCAGCCGGCGCGTCGCCCACGTGGCGATCGTGCCGCCGGGCCGGGCCGAGGCCGGGCCGCTCGCCGTCGCCGCCGCGCCCTCGCGCGCCGGCCGCCGCGGCCCGCATGCCGTGGAAGTGGCCCTGCCCCATGCGCCCGAGCAGGCCGTCGCGCTCTACCAGATCCATTTCCAGCCGGAACAGCGGCGCAACCTCGACCCCGGCTTCATTCCCCTGGACAACGCCCACCACCCGGACCCGCTGCGCGAATTCGCCGTCTTCGAACGCCTGGCGCGCGAGGAAGGCACCCGCCTGGCGCCGCTGTGGGGCGCCCTGTCGTGGCGCTTCGGCGCCAAGACCGGGCTGGACAGCCGGGCCCTGCGTGCGGCCATCGCCGCCCAGCCCGGGCACGACCTCTACTACTGCAATCCCTATCCCGAGAACGAGGCGCTCTACATCAACAGCTGGCAGCAGGGCGTGACGGCGCATCCGGCCTTCCTGGAGCTGTGCGCAGCGGTGTTCGAGGCGGCCGGGCTGCCGGTGGCCGAACTGCACGGCGTGCGGCCGGCGCAGGCCATGTCGGCCTGCAACTACTTCGTGGGCGGGCCGGCCTTCTGGCAGCGCTACCTGCCCTGGGTGCGGCAGGTGGTGGACGGCACCCGGGCGCGCGTGGCGCCCTCGGTGCTCGACATCCTGGACTCCTCGCTCAGCGACCCGCGCCAGCGCCATGCCGGCTCCAGCTACTGGCCCTTCATCATCGAACGGCTGCTGCCCCTGTTCCTGGACGGCGAAGGCAAGGGCCTGAAGACGCACAAGATCGCGCTGCCGGCCTGCGAGGCCAAGCTCAACGCCCACCTGCGCCACCTGCGCGAGATGAAGGACGTGGCCCACCGCACCCATTCGCGCTGGCTCTACGCCTGCTGGCTCAACTACCGCAACCTGTACCTGCTGCAGACGGCCGGCTCGGACTGGTGCCGGCAGTACCTGCCGCAGATCAACGTGACGGAACTCGATTTCCTGTGATGGGCTGAGCGTCCCTTGTCCATGACGCCCCCCGCCGCAAAGCGCCGCCTGATGGAGCAGGCGCTCCTGCGCACGCCCGGGGACGTGGACCTGCGCCTCGGCCTAGGCGCCCACTGCCTGGCGCAGGGCGAGGTGGACAGTGCGCTGCGCCATGCGGTCGCCGCCGCCGCCCTGCGGCCCGACTGGCAGGCCGAGCTGCTGCTCGGCCGCGTGCACCTGCAGCGTGGGCAGGCCGACGACGCCGCCGCACGCCTGCACGCCGCCGCCAGCCGCGCCCAGGCGCCCGCCGCCGCGCGGGCCGCCGCCTGGCGCATGCTGGCGGACCTGCGGCTCAATGCCTTCGGCGACCCCGGCGGCGCGGCGCAGGCGCTGCAGGCCTGCGCCGCGCTGGCACCCGCCCACGCACTGGACGCCGACCTGGCCGCCGTGGTCGCCGCGCTGTACGAAGGCGGCGCCGATGCCGGCGCCATGGGCGCGCGCCTGCGGCTGCTGGCGGCGCGGCTGCCGGTGCCCGCCGCCCCGGTGCTGGCGCCGCGCAGCCGGCCGGGGCAGCGCCTGCGCATCGGCCTGGTGTCGGCGCAGTTCTGTGCCTCGCCGGTGGGCTTTCTCACCCTGGGCGCGCTGCGGGTGGTCGCGCAGCAGGCCGACCTGTTCTTCTTCGACCGGGGTGCCAAGGACGACTGGGCACGCAGCGCCTTCCAGGCCATCGCACACCGCTGGGTCGGCTGCGCCGGTACCGACACCGCCACGCTGCACCAGTTGATGGCCGCGGCCGATCTGGACGCGCTCATCGACCTGGGCGGCTGGACCGACCCCGCCGCCCTGGCCGCCGTGGCTGGCCGGCCCGCGCGGCGGCTGCTCAAGTGGGTGGGCGGCCAGTCCCTCACGACCGGCCTGGACTGTTTCGACGGCTTCGTGGCCGACGGCCGGCAGGCCCCACCGGCCGCACAGCCGCTCTATGTGGAGCCCCTGCTGCGCGCCACCGACAACTACGTGAGCTACACCGCCCCGCCCTACGCGCCCGAGCTGGACGCGGCCGCCCGCCAGCCGCCGCTGCCGCAGGGCCGTCCGGCACCCGGCTGCGTGGCCCTGGTGTCCAACCCGGCCAAGATCAGCGCCGCCACCGCCGAGGCCGTGCGGCGGCTGGCACCGCGCCGGCTGGTGCTGGTGGACCACCGCTGGCGCCATGCCGGCACCCGCGCCGCCGCTGAACAGCGGCTGGGGCCGCTGATGGCCATCGCGGAGTTCCACACGCCCGCCCACCATCCGGCCTACCTGGAGACGCTGCGCGGGCTCGACGCCCTGTTCCTCGACACCCGCCCCTATGCGATGGGCCTCACGGCCATCGAGCTGCGTCTGCTGGGCAAGCACGTGCGCCTGGCCCGGCCGCCGGCGCGCGCGCCGATGTGCGCGCGCCACGCGGTCGGCCACTACGGCGCCGCCACGCTGGCCGGCCACGCGCGCCTGGGCGCCGAGCTGCTGCGGTGGTGCGGCCCGTGAGCGCAGAAGCCGCCATCCGCTGGACCACGGCCTCGGCCCTGCTCGCCCCGCCGGCGACCGGCGCGCCCCATGCCGCCTGCCTGGCCGAGGACGAGGTCGTCGCCGCCCTGCCCTGGGTCGACCGCGCCGCCGCCGAGGCCGCCGCCACGCTGATGGTGGCGCGCGCCGGCGTGCCGCTGACCGTGCTGGCGGTGCAGGACGACCGGGGCGTGGGCCCCGTGGCGCTGTGGAATGCGGCGCTGGCGCGCAGCCGCGGCGCGTTCTTCCTCTATGCCGCGCAGGATGCCTTCGCCGGCCGCTACTGGCTGCGCCTGGCGCTGGAGGCCATGAAGCCGCCCGGCCTGGGCCTGCTGGCCTTCAACGACGGCAAATGGTTCGGCCAGCTGGCGGCCTTCGGCCTGGTGCGGCGCCGCTGGATCGCGCCGCTGTACGGCGGCGCGCTGTTCCATCCCGGCTACCGGCAGCACTACGGCGACACCGAACTCACGCTGGTCGCCCGCCAGCAGGGCGCCCTGGCCTACCAGCCGCATGCCCTGCTGGTCGAGGTGGACCATGCGAAGGACGGCCGGCCCACGCTGCCCGCCGACCGCGCGCTGTTCGCCGAACGCGCCCGCGGCGGCTTCGACGGCCGGGTGCGCGACCCGGCGCTGCTGGCGACCTTCCGCTGACGGTCGCACGGCGACGCGCCGCCGCGCGGCGGATGCGTCCCCCGGAAACGACAACGCCGGGCACGGGCCCGGCGTCACTGCAGTGTCGGGACGAACGCGGGTGCCGCGCCGCCTGCCGCCTCAGACGTTGAACAGGAAGTTCATCACGTCGCCATCCTTGACGACGTACTCCTTGCCTTCGCTGCGCATCTTGCCCGCGTCCTTGGCGCCCTGCTCGCCCTTGAAGGCGACGTAGTCGTCGAAGGCGATAGTCTGGGCGCGGATGAAGCCGCGCTCGAAGTCGCCGTGGATCACGCCCGCGGCCTGCGGCGCGGTGTCGCCGATGCGGATGGTCCAGGCGCGCACTTCCTTTACGCCGGCGGTGAAGTAGGTCTGCAGGCCCAGCAGCTTGAAGGCGGCGCGGATCAGGCGGTTCAGGCCCGGCTCCTCCTGGCCGATCTCCTCGAGGAACATCTTCTTGTCCTCGTCGTCCATGTCGGCCATGTCCGCTTCCATCTTGGCGCAGATGGCCACCACGGGCGCGTTCTGGCTGGCGGCGTAGTCCTTCAGGCGGTCCAGCAGCGGGTTGTTCTCGAAGCCGTCCTCGCTCACGTTGCCGACGAACATGGCCGGCTTGGCGGTGATCAGGCAGAGGGGCTTGAGCAGCAGCTGGTCGTCCTTGGACAGGCCCAGCGCGCGCGCCGGCTTGCCTTCATTGAGCGCCGCCTGCACCGGGCCGAGCAGCTTGACCATGGCGATGGCTTCCTTGTCGTTGCCGCTCTTGGCCGCCTTGGTGTAGCGCTGCAGGGCCTTGTCGACGGTGCCCAGGTCGGCCAGGCACAGCTCGGTCTGGATGACCTCGATGTCGGCGATCGGGTCCACCTTGCCGGCGACGTGGATGACGTTCTCGTCCTCGAAGCAGCGCACCACGTTGACGATGGCGTCGGTCTCGCGGATGTGGGCCAGGAACTGGTTGCCCAGGCCCTCGCCCTGGCTAGCGCCCGCCACCAGGCCGGCGATGTCCACGAACTCGACGATGGCCGGGAGCACGCGCTCCGGCTGGACGATCTGCGCCAGCTGCGCCAGGCGCGGATCGGGCACCTCAACCACGCCTACGTTGGGCTCGATGGTGCAGAAGGGATAGTTCTCGGCCGCGATGCCGGCCTTGGTCAGGGCATTGAACAGGGTGGACTTGCCGACGTTGGGCAGGCCGACGATGCCGCATTTGAGGCTCATGGGAATTCCTTAGGTGTCGCCCCCATCGGCGCCCTGCGGCCCACCGTGGGCGTCGGGACAGCGCCCGTGGCGCGGGCGGGCATCGGACCGGCGGCGGCTGCGGGCCGCCGGTGCACCGAGGCGCGAGCTCGGGCGTGTGCCTTGGGGAAAAAAGCTGGGGGCGATTGTAGGGAGCGCGCGCCACCCTGCAGCGATGCGGACAGGGGCCAGGCACTTGCCGCCAGGAAATCGACGCCGGCGCTGGATCGGCCGACTCGCCCCGCCGTCGGATGGCCGCGGCGCAGGCCACGCCAGGACATCCGCGGAACCGGCTCCGCCGGGCCGCAGGATGTGCCCCCTGGAAGGGGGTGGGCGGAGCGCGAAGCGCGCAGCCTGGGGGTTATTTGGATCTTCTTTGGTTGAACTCGACCGGCAGCGCAACGCTGGCCTGCGGCAGGGCCGCCTGCAGTTGCCGGTAGGCCTTCACCGCCTCGGCGAAGCTGGCGTAGCGCACGCGGGTGGTCTGCGTGTGGTCGGTGTACTGCACCCAGGTGGCGCCGGCCAGCAACGTGCCCGCGCGGGCGCGCACGCTGTCGGTGGGCCACTGGGCGATCCGCACCTCGTTGCGGCTCAGGCCGACGGCGCCGGTGGCATTGGCCACCATGGTGGTGGGCCGGCCGTCGGCATCGACGGCGGTGCCGCCGGGCAGCGGCGTGAGCACGGTGCCGGCCACGTCGTAGCGGGTCGCCGCGGCCAGCGCCGACAGCTCGGCCGGCGACAGGGCCTGGCCCACGTCGTAGGCCGCGGCGGCGAAGGGACTGGCGGCACCGGCCAGCAGGACGGCGGCGGCGAGAAGGGAGGGGCGCGTCTTCTTCATGGTGAACCTTGTCTGGAGCGTCCGCTCACTGGGCGATGATGCGGGCCTCGACCTGCAACGGGCTGGCCGCGCTCACGGTGGACGCGCCGCCGGCATAGGCCGCGCAGCCGGCGGGCGTGCCGCTCACGGCATAGACCTGCCAGGTGCCGGCACCGCTCTCGCCGTAGAAGGCATAGCTGCCCAGCGCATAGCGGTTGATGGCCGCGTTGCCGCTGTTGTAGTAGATGTTGTAGGGGATCGACAGGTACGACAGCGTGCCGGCCGGCGACTTCACCACGATGCCCACCGAGCCCACGCACAGCGGGCCGCTCAGCCGCACCTGGAGCTGGTCCACGGTCTGCGCGCCGGCGGTGAAGCTGCCCAGCAGCTTGACCTGGCCGTAGCCGAAGCTGTTGAGCGTGGCCACGGTGCCGAAGGCGGGGATGGCCTGCGTGGCCGGCTTGCTGCGGCTCGGGTCCTGCGCATAGGCCTGGGCCAGCTTCACGGCCGCGGCCGCGTCCACCAGGCCGAAGCCGTACCAGTTGGAATACCACTGGCCGGTGGCGTTCTGCTGCCAGCCCAGGTCCAGCGGCACGCGGGTGGCGCCGTCGGCGATGTCGGCGGCGCTGCCGGCCGCCGGGGTCGTGGCGTTGGCCACCAGGTCCACGCGCATGTTGCGGGCATCGCGCGTGCCGTAGCCGGTGTCGATGCGGCGGGCGCTCAGGCGCAGGATGTCGCGCACGTCGCGCCAGGTGAGCGCCGGGTTGGCCTGCAGCACCAGCGCCACCACGCCCGCCACTGTCGGCGTGGCGGCCGAGGTGCCGTTCATGTACGAGTAGTCGCAGTTGGGGTTGTCCTTGACGCCGTTGCGGGTGCTGGTGCCGGCCAGGAAGCCGGTCGCGGCGCCGGTCTTGCTGTAGCCAAGCGTGCAGCCGCGCAGGTCGGTGGAGAACATCGTCGGGCCGTCGCCCTCGCCGTAGGTGCCGGCGTCGCCGAACTCGCCGCCCAGGCCGGCCACCCAGTTCACCGCGCCGGCGCTGGAGTAGCTGGACCGCACGCCCTTGGCATTGACCGCGCCGACCATGATGGCCGAGGGCTCCAGTGCCTCGGTGTCGTGCGCCGGGTTCTCGCAGCTGTACAGGCCCTTGAAGCCGGCCGGGCAGGCCCGCGCCGTGCCCTTGGTGGCGTCCACGCCGTCGAACTCGTTGCCGGTGGCCTTGACGAACACGATGCCCTTGCCGCCGCGCAGGCCGCGCAGGGTGCGCAGGGCGGTGGTGGCGTCGTCGTTCTCGGTGAACTCGGGCGGCGCGGCGGGGTTGGCACCGTAGGAGGCGTTGATGACCGCGGCGTTCCTGGACCAGGTCGAGCCGCCGTAGGCATCCACGGCGGTCTGGGTGTTGCCGGACGCCAGGAAGCGGGCCCCGCCCAGCGTGACGCGCGGCGCCACGCCCATGACGCCCTTGCCGTTCTGCGCGGCCGCGATGATGCCGGCCGCGTTGGTGCCGTGCGCGGCATCGGTGGCACTGGCCGGCGGCGTCGGGTCGTTGGTGCCGGTGTCGTAGTTCCAGGTCATGCCGCGGTCGACGTTGGGCGCCAGGTCCTCGTTGGCGATGTCCAGCCCGTCGTCCAGCACCAGCACGTTCACGCCCTGGCCCTTGATGCCGGCGGTGTGCACCGACTCCACGTCCAGGTCGAAGCCGCCGCCGAAGACGGCCGGGAAGTCCTTGAAGAAGCTGGCCGCGTAATTGAGCGCCCACTGGAAGGAATAGAGCGACTCGGTGGCGCCGGTCTTGCAGGCATAGGCGGCATCGACGCCGGTTTCGGGGCAGGTGTTGCCGGTGCCGGTGCCGGTGCCGGTGCCGGTGCTGGTGCCGGTGCCGGTGCTGGTGCCCGTGCCAGCGGTCGCGCCGGTGCCGGCGGACGTGCCGGTCCCGGTGGCAGCGCCGGTGCTGGCGCCGCCGCCTGCGGTCGCGCCGCCGCCCGTGGCCGTGCCGGCACCGGTGCCCGTTCCCGTTCCCGTGGTCGTCCCCGTCGTCCCCGTCGCCGTGGCGAACGGTGCGAAGCTCAGGCCACCCCCACCGCTGCCGCCGCCGCAGGCGGCAAGCAGGCAGGCGGCCGCGATGGGCAGCAACAGGGGCCGGGGACGTGCCGGCCAGGGAGAACGAAAGGAGCGCACGGTCATGGGAAGGAGCCGCAATCGGGCGAAGTGACAGGAAGGGCGGTCGCACGGCCTGCCGTCGCCGCGCCCTCTCAGGCCCGGGCCGCAGCGTCCAGGCGCGGTGCGGGCGCAGTGTCAGAGCGTTCCGACACGGGCTGTCGTTGCAATTCTTTGCAATTCTTCTTAAAACTGCGCAAGGCCGGCCCGCGTGCGACGCCGTGCCGCGCCGCCTGGTAGCCGGCATTTACATTCGGCCTTCCCGTGTCGACCGCCCTGCCCGCTTCCGCCACCGCGGCGCCCACCGCCCTGCCCATGACCTCTGCCCGTCGCGTTCTCGTGGTTGAAGACGATCCTGCGCAGCGGGCCGACCTGGTGGACTACCTGCGCTTCCGGGGCTTCGACGCCCACGGCGCCGCCTCGGCCGCGCAGATGTGGGCGCTGGGTGCCGCGGACAGCCTGGTGCTGCTGGACATCGGCCTGCCCGACGGCAGCGGGCTGGCGGTGGCGGGCGAGTTGCGCCGACGCCATCCCGAGACCGGCGTCGTGATGCTCACCGCCTACGACGCCGACCGGATGCGGGTGGAAGGCCTGTCGCTCGGCGCCGACGCCTACCTGGTCAAGGGCGCCTCGCTGGAGGTGATCGAGGCCACCTGCCGCAGCGTCATGCGCCGGCTGGGCGCCCAGGTGACCGCGCCCCCCGCGACACCGGCCGCCATCCCGGGCTGCGACTGGCGCCTGCTGCCCGAGCAGTGCCGGCTGCTGGCCCCCGACGGCCGCCCGGTGGACCTGACGGTGACGGAACTCAGCTTCATGCAGCAGGTGATGGCGCGGCCCGGCACGGCCGTCTCGCGTGCCGAACTGCTGGCCGCCATGCTGCGGCCCGAGACGCTCAACAACATCCGCAACCTCGACGGCTGCGCGGCCCGCCTGCGGCGCAAGGTGGAGGACACGCTGGGCCTGGCGCTGCCGCTGCGCTCCTTCTACGGCCGCGGCTACGTCTTCACCGGCGAGGCGCATTGCCGGTGAACGCCCTGGCCGGCGCCGCGCGCTGGCGCTGGCTGCTGCTGGCCGCGGCCCCGCTGTGCTGGGTGCTTACCGTGCTGCTGCTCGCGCACCCGCCGCCACCGCCACCGGCGAGCCCGCAGCGGCTGCCGGCCGCGAGCTGGCCGGCGCTGGTGCGCGACGTGCCGCCCGCGCTGCTGGACATGGCGGCCAACGCTCCGCCGCAGCGGCCGCTGGTCGCCCGGTGGGAAGACCCTGGCGCCGGTGCCGGCCTGGCCGCCGCCCAGCGCGCCCTGCTCGACGGCCGCATGCGGCCGGCCCACCTGAAGCCCGGCGGCGGCCTGACCGATGCGGCCGTGTGGTGCGCGGTGCCGGTGCAGCGCGGCCCCGGCGCCCAGGACCGCTGGCTGGTGGTGGTGGGCGCCGCCTTCCTGGACGACGTGCAGGTCTGGATCGAACACGGCGACGGCCGGCTCGAGCGCCAGCAGCTCGGCGACCGCTGGATGGGCGCCGAGCGCCTGGTGCATGCGCGCGAACATGCGGTCGCCTTCGAGCTGGCGCCGCAGGAGCAGGCCGTGGTCTGGGTGCGGGCCAGGACCTCCGGCGTGCTCAACCTGACGCTGCAGCTCGTGCGGCCCGAGCGCTTCTTCGCCAGCGAGGCGCGCATCAACGCGCTGCTCGGCCTGGTGCTGGGCGGGCTGGTGCTGGCCGTGCTGTTCCACCTGGTGCTCGGCGCCTGGCTGCGCGACTGGCTGACGGTGGCCTTCGCCGCCTTCCTGGCCACGGTGGTGATGCGCTATGCCGGCCTGACCGGCATGCTGGCCCAGCTGCTGCCGCAGGCGCCGTGGTGGCTCAACGACGCGGTGGCCGGCGTGGGGACGCTGGGGCACCTGTACGCCGGCCTCTGGATGTGGTCGCTGGCGCTGGACATGCGGCGGGAGTTTCCGCGCCTGCACCGGCTGTACGGCGCCATCGCCGCCCTCACCCTGCCCCTGCTGGCGCTGCCGGTCACGGCGTATTTCCGGCCGCTGCTGGTCACGGGCTTCTCGGCCGCGCCGGTGATCGGCCTGCTCAACCTGGGCATGGCCTGGGTGCTGTGGCGCCGGCACCGCGACCGGCTGCGGCTGGTCTACCTGGCGGCCTTCGGCGCCTATGCGGCCGGCGCGCTGATGGCCGTGGCCGCCGGGGTCGGCCGGCCGCCGCTGGGCGAAGGCGCGGCCTACGGCCTGCCGGCCGCGCTGATGGTGCACATGCTGTGCATCGCCTTCGCCCTCGGCCTGCGCCTGCACCGGCTGCGCATGCACCAGCAGCTGGGCGAGCGGCGGGTGGAGGAGCACCAGCGCTTCGTCGCCATGCTGGCGCACGAATTCCGCAACCCGCTGGCGGCCATCGACCGCAGCGCCAACCTGCTGCAGGCGCTGGGCAGCCCGCCGCCCGGACAGCTGCAGGGCCGCACCGCCAGCATCCGCCGGCAGGTGCAGCGGCTCACGCTGCTGGTCGACAGCTTCCTGTCCGTCAACACCGACAGCGCCCTGCCGCCGGTGCATCCGCGGCGCAGCAGCCAGTCGGTGGCCGGGTTCCTGCACGGGCTGGTGCAGGCGCTGGACGCGGAATCGGCCGCCCGGGTGGACGTGCAACTGCCGCAGGGCGACTTCCACGCGCAGTTCGACGCCCGGCTGATGCAGCTGGCCCTCAACAACCTGCTGGACAACGCGCTGCGCTATTCGCCGGCCGAAGCCCAGGTCACGCTGAGCGCCTGGCAGCCCGAAGGCGGCGGATGGACCGTGACGGTGGCTGACCGCGGACCGGGCCTGGGCGAGGCGCAGCTGCGCCAGCTGGGCACGCCCTACCACCGCATGCAGGGCGACCCGGCCGGCTCGCAGGGCACGGGCCTGGGCTACTACTTCTGCCGCGAACTGGTGGCGGCCCATGGCGGCCAGCTGGCGGCCGGGCGGGTGCAGCCGCACGGGCTGTGCGTGCGTCTCACGCTGCCCTGAAACCGGCCTCGGCTTCCACGCCTGCGGCCCGCCCGCATCAGGGAAAAACCTAGGAAAAACGCGCCCGCAAACGTTTGCGCAAACGTTTGCGGGCCCACTATCATCCGCCCGCTTTCGCGCCGGGCAGGCCTTGAGGCCGCCCCGAACCTTCCATCCACAACCGGAGACTCGCCATGACCTTCACCCGCCGCACGGCCCAGGCCGCCGCCGCCCTCGCCGTTCTGGGCGCCTTCGCCCTCGTGCCCGCCCATGCCCAGGACAAGCCCAAGGTGGCGCTGGTGATGAAGTCGCTGGCCAACGAGTTCTTCGCCACCATGGAAGACGGCGCCAAGGCGCACCAGAAGGCCCACGCCGGCCAGTACACGCTGGTGGCCAACGGCATCAAGAACGAGACCGACACCGCCGCCCAGATCAAGATGGTCGAGCAGATGGTGGCCCAGAAGGTCAACGCCCTGGTGATCGCCCCGGCCGATTCCAAGGCCCTGGTGCCGGCCATCAAGGCGGCCGTCGACAAGGGCATCCTGGTGATCAACATCGACAACCGCCTGGACGCCGCCGCGCTGAAGGAAAAGAACATCCAGGTCACCTTCGTCGGCCCCGACAACCGCGCCGGCGCCAAGCTGGTGGGCGACTACCTGGGCAAGCAACTGAAGTCGGGCGACAAGGTCGGCATCATCGAAGGCGTGTCCACCACTTTCAATGCGCAGCAGCGGACCCTGGGCTACCAGGACGCCATGAAGGCCGTCGGCGCCAACGTGGTCGGCGTGCAGTCGGGCCAGTGGGAGATCGACAAGGGCAATACCGTGGCCGCCGGCATGCTGCGCGAGCACCCCGACCTCAAGGCCCTGCTGGCCGGCAACGACAGCATGGCCCTGGGCGCCGTGGCCGCCGTCAAGGCCGCCGGCAAGACCGGCCAGGTGCAGGTGGTGGGCTACGACAACATCGGCGCCATCAAGCCCATGCTGGCCGACGGCCGCGTGCTGGCCACCGCCGACCAGTTCGGCGCCAAGCAGGCCGTGTTCGGCATCGAGACCGCCCTGAAGGCCCTGGCCGAGAAGAAGACCCAGGCCCAGCTGCCCGCCGAGATCAAGACCGACGTGGTCCTGGTCACCAAGGACAGCAAGTAAGCGACGCCCCGCAGCCATGCCCGACGCCCTGCTCTCGCTCGACGACATCGGCAAGGACTACGCCGCCACGGTGCTGGACGGCGTAAGCCTCACGCTCGCGCCGGGCGAGGTGCTGGCCCTCACGGGCGAGAACGGCGCGGGCAAGAGCACGCTGTCGAAGATCGTCTGCGGGCTGGTCGCGCCCACGCGCGGGCGCATGCGGCTGGGCGGCCAGCCGTTTGCACCCACCTCGCGCCGCGATGCCGAGGCACAGGGCGTGCGCATGGTGATGCAGGAGCTGGGCCTGGTACCCACGCTCACCGTGGCCGAGAACCTGCTGCTGGACCGCCTGCCGCAGCGCCTGGGCTGGCTGCGCCGCGGCGCGCTGCACGAGGCGGCGCGGGCGCAGCTGGCCAAGATCGGCATGGACGGCATCGACCCGGCGCTGCCGGTGGCCGCCCTGGGCATCGGCCAGCAGCAGATGGTGGAGATCGCCCGCAACCTGCAGGACGACACCCGGGTGCTGATCCTGGACGAGCCCACCGCGATGCTGACGCCGCGCGAGACGGCGCACCTGTTTGCGCAGATCGAGCGGCTCAAGTCGCGCGGCGTGGCCATCGTCTATGTCTCGCACCGGCTGGAGGAGCTGCAGCGCATTGCCGACACCGTGGCCGTGCTGCGCGACGGCCGGCTGGTGGACGTGCGGCCGATGGCCGGCGTGCGCGAATCCGAACTGGTCGAACGCATGGTCGGCCGCGCGGTGCACGAGCACGAAGGCCGGCCGCGCCGCACCGCCGGCGCGCGCCTGCTGAGCGCCCGCGGCCTGGGCCGCGGCCAGGTGGTGCAGGACGTGGACCTCGACCTGCATGCCGGCGAGGTCATGGGCATCGCCGGCCTGGTGGGCGCGGGCCGCACCGAACTCGTCCGCCTGCTCTTCGGCGCCGACCGGGCCGACCGCGGGCGCATCGACCTGCACTGGCCGGGCGCGGCCTCGCCGCCCGGCGGGCGCTGGCGCTCGCCCATGCAGGCCATCCGCGCCGGCATCGGCCTGGTGACCGAAGACCGCAAGTCGCAGGGCCTGCTGATGCCGCAGTCGATCCGCGTCAATGCCACGCTGAGCGACCTGGGTGCCGTCTCGCGCGGCGGCTGGCTGCGTTTCGCGCACGAGCGCGGCATCGCCCGCCGGCTGGTGCAGACGCTGCGCATCCGCTCGCGCAGCGAGGAGCAGGCCGTCGCGACCCTGAGCGGCGGCAACCAGCAGAAGGTGGTGTTCGCCCGCTGGCTGCACCGCGAATGCAAGGTGCTGCTGCTGGACGAGCCCACGCGCGGCGTGGACGTCGGCGCCCGCGCCGACCTGTATGCCGAACTCGACCGCATGGCGGCCGCCGGCCACGCCATGCTGATGGTCTCCAGCGACCTGCGCGAACTCATGGCCATGTGCGACCGCATCGGCGTGATGCA
>NZ_LDSL01000205.1 GCF_001476815.1 Pseudacidovorax intermedius
CCCGCGCCCCGCTCATTGCGGCAGGGCAAAACTCTATGCACGCATGACTTTATTCCAGTCGATGCTATGACCGGCAGCTTCAAGCTCACGCGCAAGTGCCTGTTTCCAGCCCCCGCCGGTATCCATCGTCTCCCAAACGACACCGGCGAAATCGCTTGGAATTTCCACTGCTCCGCGTTTGAGAGCACATACCTTGTCTCTGCCCAAGCGGCCAATGAAGTACCCCAACTCCAAAAGCACATTCTGACGCGCTCTGGGCTCAGGCGTCCCTCCTTTTACACAGCCCTCATCGTCTGGCGTAAGCAGAACCACCGCGAAACCAACATCACTGTGAGCAACAACTTTTTCAATAATTGTTCGCCCTTGGTTGGCCTGTTCATGCAAGATAATGGCTTCAAGCCCGATTCGTTCGAGAAATCTTGCCACTGCTTCGCGAGCACCATCATCGTGACCATGAACAATAAAGACCTTGCGGGAAAATTGAGCTTTCAACACAACATCCGTGCTCCCCTTGGTCTGGATATAACTCCTGTAATCTCGGACAAAGGGAATGATTAGTTGGCCAGTAAGTGCGTGGATCCCAGCGATGACCTTACTTCCGGAATAGAAAAAAAGATGTGCAAAGTTGGCGGCGTAGCGGGGATCTGCCGCCAACTTCTCGATCAAAAGCAACGTTAACCCCAGCGCCTGTTTGGAGTCTTCTGGCCAAGCAAGCTGGGCGCTTCCAATCATGCTGCCCCCGGTCTTTTCACTTTCAGCGATGAACGCCATAACGTCGAGACCTTCCGTCAGGTCAGCGTTGTATGGCTCGAGGTCCGGATGTCGCAGCAGTTGACCCAGCTTTTTGAGAGGTCTTTCGTAGGTTTGAAGCTGTGAAGATTGCAAGTCTAGAACTGCATTGTTTATTTCAGAGAATAAGTCCCTAGCCATCAATCATCCTCCTCCGACTTCAATCTAGCTTCTGCCGCTTTTTCAAGAATACTCTCCCGATACTTTTCCTTCATCTGTTCTGCGAGAGGACCAACGATAGGGTTTGAAGAATATTCTCCTAAGCGCTCATCGATCATTCGATTTACCGATTGAATTGCGCCTTCAATGCTGGCGGGATCATTTGGATCAAAGTTTACGACGCCCAGTTCGCCGTCTAACTCACTCAAGGCGCGCTGCGCATCTTTCAGGTTTTTCTGAAGCTTATCCAGTCCGGTAATTTTGAACACAACCCACCTCCTGTTATTTGTTCGGATGCTCGAAAATGATGAAATTTTCCCGAGTGATGTGATCCATCAGTTCGTGGACGCTTTCTGCATCACTACCTGCATACGGAAGGACCAGCAGTATGAGTGGGTGAGCATCCAGCAAAGCACAAACATCTTCAATTTTATTCAATGTTGGGCTTTTCGCCCACGCCGATGACCAGCACGCCGCCCTCGCTGTTCGCAAACGCACAAACGGCTTCGTACATACGGCTCTGCTTGCCGCTGATGCGCTTGAAGTCGAGGCTGCGGCTTTCCGGAGCGGCGAGCAAGACATGGATGCGTTCTTCGGCTTGGGCGGGGGAGACCGGAGCCCTGCTCCTACACCAGGGTGGGCCCGAGCCCACCGAGCGGTGTACGAGCGCGCCTAGCTTGAAGGCTGTTTCCAGGCCAAAGCCGGCATGTCGCCGGGTGGCTCGGGAACCGGCACCGGTCCACCGATGCTGCCTCATTCAAGGAGACTCCTCATGCAAGACACACGCACCCCGTTCCATCCCCTTCGCCCCATGCTGATCGCCGCCGCGCTATGCAGCGCCAGCCTCGTGTTCGCGCAGAGCTCCTCGTCGGGCACCATGGGCGGCAGCAGCGGCAGCGGCGCGTCGGGCGGCAGCTCGATGCAGCAATCGGGCAGCGGCTCGAGCAGCAGCACGAACAAGCGTTCGGACAAGCGGGACGACGAGCGACGGCAGGGCACGAGCGGCAATGGCGCGTCCGGCGCCCATTCGGGGACCACCGGTGGCTCGGGCAATAGCAGTGGGGAACTGGGCCATCGCGGTGGCAAGGGGCCGACGGGCACCGGCACGGGCGGCCCTGGCGGTCGGGGTGCCGGATCGGGTCCAGGCAGCACGGGCTCCGGTTCCGGAACGAGCGGCAGCGGCTCGATGGGCGGCTCCGGCACGTCCGGTTCGGGCAGCATGGGCTCCGGGTCGGGCAGCAGTGGTTCGTCTGGTGGCAGCAGTCGCTGATGGAGCACGCGGGGGCGGTTGCTGCCCCCGCACCTCACCGGCGGAACCGCCGCCGCGTCAAACCCAGCGCCAGCCAGAAGGCCACGATGCCATAGGCCGCCAGCACGCCCAGATGCAGCAGCGGCTGCGTCGGCCACTGGTCCATGAACAGGGGCCGCACCAGCGCCACCACATTGGCCAGCGGCAGCCAGGCCGCCACCGCCCGCACCACCTCGGGCAACTGTTCGAGCGGAAAGAACACGCCCGACAGGAACATCATGGGCGTCATGAACAGCGTGAAGTAGTAGGTGAAGAAGTCGTAGCCCTTGGCCAGCGCGTTGAAGATCAGCGCGATGGACGAGAACACGATGCCTGCGCCCGCCAGGATCACCCAGGCGACCAGCAGCTTGGGGCTGTGGCTGATGCCCAGGCCCAGCATCACCAGCAGGATGGCCGTCACGGTGAACAGCGACTTGAAGCCAGCCCACAGCATCTCGGCGAAGACCACGTCGTCCAGGCCCACGGGCGCATTCATGATGCCGTCCCAGGTCTTCTGCACGTGCATGCGCGAGAAGGCCGAATACAGCGCCTCGAAGCTGGCCGCGTTCATCGCGCTCATGCAGATCGAGCCGCTGGCCAGGAACAGGATGTAGGGCACCGACGCGCCCCCCACTTTCACCTGGCCGACCAGCGCGCCCATGCCGTAGCCGAAGGCCACCAGCCAGATGAGCGGCTCGGCGATGTTGCCGATCAGGCTGGGCACGGCGAGCTTGCGCCACACCAGCAGGTTGCGCAGGAAGACGGGCCACCAGCGGCGCGTGACGGCCGGTGGCGACCAGACGGAAGGCAGGTTCGTGTTGTCGTTCATGGCCTCAACCTCCCTCCCGGATCTGCCGGCCCGTGAGCTTGAGGAACAGGTCCTCCAGGTTCGCCGGCCGGTGGAAGGTGCGCAGGCCCTCGTGCGTGCCCAATGCGTCCAGCAGCGGCCGCGCATCGCGGGTGTAGAAGAACACGGTTTCGCCGCTCAGCTCGGTGCGCTGCGCCAGCGCCCGCAGCGCGGGCGATTCCGCCAGCGACTGCGCCGATGGCCCGTTGCCCTGGCCGTAGACCTCGACCACGTGCGGCTCCAGGTGCTCGGCGATCAGTTCGCGCGGCCGGCCCTCGGCGATCTTGCGGCCATGGTCCACCACCAGCAGGCGGTGGCACAGGCGCTCGGCCTCGTCCATGAAGTGGGTGGTCAGCAGGATGGACTTGCCCTGTTGAAGCAGCGTCTGCAGCCGCTCCCACATCAGGTGGCGGGCCTGCGGGTCGAGGCCGGTGGTGGGCTCGTCCAGGATCAGCAGCTTCGGGTCGTTGACCAGCGCGCGCGCCAGCGACAGCCGCCGGCGCATGCCGCCCGACAGCTCGCCCGGCTTGGCATCGGCCTTGTGCGACAGGGCTGCGAAGTCCAGCAGCGCCGGCACCTTGGCGGCGAAGTCGCGGCGCGCGTAACCGAAGTAGCGCGCATAGACCACCAGGTTCTCGGCGCAGCTGAAGTCCGGGTCCAGCGAGTCGTACTGCGCCACCACGCCCAGCTGCGCCTTGATGGCCCGCGCGTCGCGCGGCATGTGCAGGCCGCCCAGCGCCGCGATCTCGCCGCCGTCGGGCGCGGTGAGTCCGAGGCACATGCGGATCGTGGTGGTCTTGCCGGCACCGTTGGGGCCGATCACGCCCAGGCATTCGCCGGGTGCGATCTCGAAGCTCAGGTCGTCGACGACGGTGGCCTCGCCATAGCGCTTGCGCAGGTGGCGGGCCTGCAGCAGCGGCGCGGTCGAGGCGGCGGTGGAGGGGTTCGGATCGGCAGGCACGCGGCATTGTGGCAAAGGCCCATGACGCCATCGCCCACACGGCGCCTTGGCCGACACGCCCACGGGCCGGGCCTGAAGACGGACAATCCGCAGCCCTTCCCCGGCGCTCTTCCGGCCTCTCCTCGCATCGTGTCCACCTCTCCCACCTACGCCGACCTGGGCCTGCGCCCCGAACTCATCCAGTCCTGCGCCGGGCAGGGCTATGCCGCCCCCACGCCCATCCAGGCCCTGGCCATTCCGGTGGTGCTGCAGGGCCGCGACCTGCGCGCCATGGCCCACACCGGCTCGGGCAAGACCGCCGCCTTCGTGCTGCCGCTGCTGCAGCGCTGGCACGAGGCGCCGCGCCACCGCTCGCGCCGCGCCCTGCACACGCTGGTGCTGGTGCCCACGCGCGAGCTGGCGGCGCAGGTGGCCGACACCGTGGCCGAACTGGCGGCCACGCTGCCCGAGCGGCCGAAGCTGGTGCGCGCCATCGGCGGCGTCTCGATCAACCCGCAGCTCATGGCCCTGCGCGGCGGCGCGGACCTGGTGATCGGCACGCCCGGCCGCGTGCTCGACCTGGCGCGCCACAACGCGCTGCGCCTGCAGGACTGCGCCGTGCTGGTGCTGGACGAGGCCGACCGCCTGCTGGACCTGGGCTTCGCCGACGAGTTGCAGGCCATCCTCGATGAACTGCCGGCCCAGCGGCAGAACCTGCTGTTCTCCGCCACCTTCGCGCCGCGCACCGTGCAGCTGGCCGATGCGCTGCTGCACGACCCCGAAGCCGTGACGGCGCCCGCGCCCTTGGCCGAGCTGCCGCAGATCGCCCAGCGCGCCATCGCGGTGGACGAGGGCCGGCGCACCGCGCTGCTGCGCCAACTGATCGCCACCGAGGGCTGGCCGCAGGTGCTGGTGTTCGTCGCCACCAAGCATGCCTGCGAAACCGTGGCCGACAAGCTGCGCAAGGGCGGCCTCACGGCCGAGCCGCTGCACGGCATGCTGGGCCAGGGCAAGCGCACGCAGGTGCTGGCCGACTTCAAGGCCGGCCGACTGCAGGTGCTGGTGGCCACCGACCTGGCGGCGCGCGGCATCGACATCGCGCAGCTGCCGGCGGTGGTCAACCACGACCTGGCCCGCTCGCCCACCGACCACGTGCACCGCATCGGCCGCACCGGGCGCGCGGGCGCCAGCGGCGTGGCCGTGAGCTTCGTGCCGGCCGCGGCCGAGGCGCACTTCCGCCTGATCGAGAAGCGCCAGGGCCTGCGCGTGCCGCGCGAGCAGATCGCGGGCTTCGAGCCGCAGGAGGCCGCGCCGGCCGATGCGCCGGCGGCCGGTGGCGGCATCAAGGGCAAGCGGCCGAACAAGAAGGACAAGCTGCGCGCCGCGGCGGCGCGGGGGGGCGGTGTGTCCGCGGCACCGGACGTCCCGGAGGACCCGCAGCCGTGACGCTCGACTACCTGCTCTTCGACCACAGCGAGGGCGACGACGACACCAGCCTGTTCGAGGCCCTGGCCACCGTCGGCCCCGAGCGCGAGGCCGCCGTGCGTGCCGAGATCGAGACGGTGATGGGGTGGGCCGCACGCCGCTTCCTCGGCCGGCGCGGCCCGGTGGAGGAAGGAGGCGACTGGGACGCCGACCTGGAAGAGCGGCAGGAAGAGCCGGCGCTGCGCAGCTTCCACCTGTCCATCACCGGCAGCCCGGCCTTTGCCGAGGCCTTCATCGCCGAGTTCGGCGATGCCGTGAACTGAGAGTACGGTGGGCCTGTGCTCCCCTCTCCCCTCGCGGGAGAGGGGCCCGGGGGAGAGGGGGTGCCGCCGCGCCCCAGGCGACCTGCTACTGGAACGCCACCTCCGCAAAGCTGCGCAGCTTGCGGCTGTGCAGCCGCGTGGTGCCTTCGGCGCGCAGGATGTCGATGGCCTTCATGCCGATGCGCAGGTGCTGCTCCACCCGCTCGCGGTAGAAGTGGTTGGCCATGCCCGGCAGCTTGATCTCGCCGTGCAGCGGCTTGTCGCTCACGCACAGCAGGGTGCCGTAGGGCACGCGGAAGCGGAAGCCGTTGGCCGCGATGGTGGCGCTTTCCATGTCCAGGGCCACGGCGCGGCTCTGGCTGAAGCGGCGCTGCGGCTCGTTGCCGGGCAGCAGCTCCCAGTTGCGGTTGTCGGTGGTCGCCACCGTGCCGGTGCGCATGATGGCCTTGAGCTCGGCGCCGCTGCAGCCGGTGACCTCGGCCACCGCCTGCTCCAGCGCCAGCTGGATCTCGGACAGCGCGGGAATGGGCACCCACAGCGGCAGCTCCTCGTCCAGCACGTGGTCCTCGCGCACGTAGGCATGGGCCAGCACGTAGTCGCCCAGCTGCTGCGTGTTGCGCAGTCCGGCGCAGTGGCCCAGCATCATCCAGGCATGCGGGCGCAGCACGGCGATGTGGTCGGTGATGTTCTTGGCATTGGCCGGGCCGACGCCGATGTTGACCATGGTGATGCCGCTGCGGTCCGCGCGCACCAGGTGGTAGGCCGGCATCTGCGGCAGGCGCCCGGGCGGCGTGCCCTGCATGGCGCCGATGCGCTCGGCCAGGTCGCCGGACTGCTCGGGCGTGAGGCCGCGGCGGCGCGTGACCACGTTGCCCGGCTCGACGAAGGCGATGTACTCGCCCGCCTCGTCGTTCATCGCCTCGTGGCCCAGGCGCACGAACTCGTCGATGTAGAACTGGTAGTTGGTGAACAGCACGAAGTTCTGGAACCACTCCGGCGCCGTGCCCGTGTAGTGGCGCAGGCGCTGCAGCGAATAGTCCACCCGCGCGGCGGTGAACAGCGACAGCGGCTCGGCCTCGCCAGGCCGCGTGACGTGCGTGCCGTTGGCGATGCCGTCGTCCATGGCGCCCAGGTCGGGCAGGTCGAACACGTCGCGCATCAGGGCGCGGCGCTCGTTGCTCAGGTTGCCTTCGATGTGCTCGTTCTCGGCGAAGGAGAAATGGATCGGGATGGGCTCGCTGCCGGTGCCCACCTCCAGCTCGATCTGGTGGTTGGACAGCAGCAGGCGGAACTGCTCGCGGTAGTAGCGGGCGAACAGGTCAGGCCGGCTCAGCGTCGTCTCGTAGCGGCCGGGGCCGGCCACGAAGCCGTAGCTCAGGCCCGAGGTGGCGGGCGTGGCGTAGCGCGTGTTGGTGTGGGTGTGCACCCGCACGAAGGGATAGCAGGCCCGCACCCGGCCGGGCAGCGTCTCGCCGGCCACGAAGCGCTGCATCGACTCGCGCAGGTGCGCCAGGCCCTCCTGGTAGATGCGCTGCACCTGGGCCAGCGCCGCGTCGGGGTCGGTGAAGCGGTTGGGGGCGATGAAAGGCGGCATGTAGGGCATGCGGGCATTGTGCAATGCACGTGCCAGCGTCTCGTGACGCTTCCGTGGCCTACGGGCGCCGACGTCCGGTGCGCGGCCCGGCGCGGCCTCAACCGACCGTCGGCTCCCGCATCGTCACGAATTCCTCCGCCGCCGTCGGATGGATGCCGATCGTGCGGTCGAAGTCGGCCTTGGTGGCGCCGGCGCGCATGGCCACCGCGAAGCCCTGGACGATCTCGCCCGCATCGGCGCCCACCATGTGCAGGCCCACCACGCGGTCGCTCTTCGCATCGACCACCAGCTTCATGAAGCAGCGCTCGCCGCGGCCCGAGAGCGTGTGGCGCAGCGGCTTGAATTCGCTGTTGAAGATGCGCACCTCGCCGAACCGGCTGCGGGCTTCCATCTCGGTGTGGCCGCAGGTGCCCACGCTGGGATGGGTGAAGACGGCGGTGGGGATGTAGTCGTAGTCCATGGTGCGGCGGCCTTCGCCGAACAGGCGGTCCACCACCACCATGGCCTCGGCCAGGGCCACCGGCGTGAGCTGGATGCGGGTGGACACGTCGCCGATGGCCAGCACCGAGGGCACGCTGCTGCGGTACTCGGCATCGACCACCACCGCACCGCGCCCGTCCAGCTTCACGCCCGCTTCTTCGAGGCCCAGGCCGGCGGTGAGCGGCCGGCGGCCGGCGGCCACCAGCACCACGTCGGCCGCCACGCGCTGGCCGCGGGCCAGCGTGGCGACGATCTCGCCGCCCTCGCCTTCGGTGAACGACGCCGCCTCCTGGTTCAGGCGCAGGTCGATGCCGGCGCGGCCCATCTCGCGCGCCAGGAACTCGCGCACGTCATGGTCGAAGCCGTTGAGGATGTGGGCGCCGCGGTGCAGCAGCGTCACCTCCGCGCCCAGCGCGCGGTAGATGGAGGCGAATTCGCAGCCGATGTAGCCGGCGCCGATGACCAGCAGCCGCCGCGGGAAGGTGGGCAGGTCGAACATGGCATCGGACACCTGCACCAGTTCCTTGCCCGGCACGTCGGGCACGAAAGGCGCGCCGCCGGTGGCGATGAGCACGTGGCGCGCGGTATGGCGCCGGCCCTCGACCTGCACCGTGTGGCCG
This sequence comes from Pseudacidovorax intermedius, assembly GCF_001476815.1. Lineage (GTDB taxonomy): Bacteria > Pseudomonadota > Gammaproteobacteria > Burkholderiales > Burkholderiaceae_C > Xenophilus > Xenophilus intermedius_A. Next base: position 8,466 of record NZ_LDSL01000205.1, read on the forward strand.
TCCACCAGCTGGGCCCAGCCGCGCAGCAGCGTGACGCGCGCGCCGTCCAGCAGGCCTTCATAGACGCCGTTGAGGCGGTGGATTTCCCTGGCGCGCGCGGCCTTGAGCCGTGCCCAGTCGAAGCGCGGCGCGCTGTCGATCTGCCAACCGTAGCCCGGCGCCTCCTCGAAGGCCTCGGCATAGCCGGCGGCATAGCTGTAGAGCTTCTTGGGAATGCAGCCGACGTTGACGCAGGTGCCGCCCAGTTCGGCGCATTCGGCCAGTGCCACCCTGGCGCCGCGCTGCCCCGCCATGCGCGCGGCACGCACGCCGGCGCTGCCGCCGCCGATGACGAAGAGGTCGAAGTCGAAACGGGGAGTGGACGGGGCCATGCGGCGCGTCTCCGTGGTGGTGGGAGGCGCCACTGTAGCCAAGGCCGGCCGGGCTACTGCTGCAGCGGCCCGCCGTACCAGATCGTCGGCGTGTCCTGCCGGCTCGAAGGCTGCTGCGGCGCGGCGGGCGGGGCATTGCCCCAGGGGGCGTAACGGCTGTCCTCGTACACGATGACCGGCGGCGCCCGGTGCGGGCGCCATTGCGGTTGCGACGGCACCACCGGCGGCGGCGGTTGCTGGGTGTTGAAGTCCGCCCCCTGCTGGATGGCCCGCATCGACGGCGTGTTGGCATAGCGCTGCTGCTGGGCCCGCTCGAAGGGGCCAGGCTGCTGGCTGTTGCCGGCGCTCTGGGCGGCGGCCAGTGTGGCGCCGCCCGCCATCAGCAGGGCCAGCGCGGCGCACGAAGCGGTTCGGAACAGGCGGTTCGGCATGGTGGTCCTTCAACGCGGCACGCGGCGCATCGGTTGGCTGGGTGAACCCCGGCGCCGCGAAGGCGTCGGCGGCTGGAGAAACAATAGCAGCCGCCATTCACGAAAACTTCGACCATGACCCAAGCCCCTGCACCCCACGATGACAACCAGCCCCGCCCCGCCGAGGGCTATGCCGGCGACGTCACGCCCGCGCTGGCCGCCCGCTGGATGGCCAGCGCGGGCGTGACGT
>NZ_LDSL01000206.1 GCF_001476815.1 Pseudacidovorax intermedius
CTCCCCCCGTCCCCCCTGCAGCCCGGCCTGATGGTGCTGCACGGCAACCGGCCGGAGGAGCTGCGGCAGCTGCTCGTGGCCTGGCTGGCGCGGCATCCGCTCGCGCCGCTGGAGGACGAGGTGGTGCTGGTGCAGAGCAACGGCATCGCCCAGTGGCTCAAGCTGGCGCTGGCGGCCGATCCGGCGCGCGGCGGCCTGGGCATCACGGCGGCCTTCGACGTGCAGCTGCCGGCGCAGTTCCTGTGGCGGGCCTACCGCGCGGTGCTGGGTGCGGACACCGTGCCCGAGCGCTCGCCGCTGGACGAGGCGCCGCTCGCCTGGCGGCTGATGCGCCTGCTGCCCGCGCTCACCGCCCGCGCCGCCCAGGCCGATCCACGCTTCGCGCCCCTGGCCCGCTTCCTGGCGCACGATCCCGATCTGCGCAAGTGCCACCAGCTCGCGCTGCGCCTGGCCGACCTGTTCGACCAGTACCAGGTCTACCGCGCCGACTGGCTGCAGGACTGGGCCGCCGGCCGCGACCAGCTGCAGACCCTGCGCGGCGGCACCCGCCCGCTGCCCGAGGACCAGCACTGGCAGGCCCGCCTGTGGCGCGCCCTGCTGGACGACCTGGGCACCGGCGCCGTGGCCGACGCGGCGCAGGGCCTGGCCGGCAGCCGCGCCGGCGTGCACCAGCGCTTCATCGACGCCCTGGCCGCGCACGACGGCCCCCCGCCCGCCGGCCTGCCGCGGCGGGTGATCGTCTTCGGCATCTCCGCCCTGCCCGCGCAGACGCTGCAGGCCCTGGCCGCCCTGGCACGGCATGCGCAGGTGATGCTCTTCGTGCACAACCCCTGCCGCCACCACTGGACCGACATCGTGGCCGACCAGGACCTGCTGCGCGGCGCCTACCGCCGCCAGGCGCGCCGCCCCGGCATGCCCGCCGTGCTGGACGAGGCCGCGCTGCACCAGCATGCCCATCCGCTGCTGGCCGCCTGGGGCAAGCAGGGCCGCGACTACCTGCACCTGATCGACGGCTTCGACGAGCCCGACCGCTACCGCGGCGCCTGGGCCGGCATCGGCAGCGGCCGCATCGACCTCTTCAGCGACGACACGCCGCCCGACCACAGCCTGCTGCGCCAGCTGCAGGACGACATCCTCGAACTGCGCCCCCTGGCCGAGACCCGCGCCCGCTGGCCCGCCGTCGATCCGGCGCGCGACGTCTCACTGCGCTTCCACACCGCCCATTCGCCGCAGCGCGAGGTGGAGGTGCTGCACGACCAGCTGCTGGCCCGCTTCGACGCCGACCCCACGCTGCAGCCGCGCGACGTCATCGTGATGCTGCCGGACGTGGACAGCTACGCGCCCCACATCGAGGCCGTCTTCGGCCGGCTCACGCGCAGCGACCCGCGGCACATTCCCTTCACCGTCGCCGACCAGGGCCAGCGCGGGCGCGAGCCGCTGCTGGTGGCCCTCGAAGCCCTGCTGGCCCTGCCCGACAGCCGCTTCGCCGCCAGCGACGTGCTGGACCTGCTCGAAGTGCAGGCCGTGCGCGAGCGCTTCGGCCTGGCCGAGGACGACCTGCCCGTGCTCAAGCGCTGGATCGAAGGCGCCGGCGTGCGCTGGGGCCTGGATGCCGACCAGCGCACGCAGCAGGGCCTGGGCGCCGCGGGCGAGGCCAACAGCTGGCGCTTCGGCCTGCAGCGCATGCTGCTGGGCTACGCCGCCGGCGACGGCGAGGCCTTCGACGGCATCGCCCCCTTCGACGAGGTGGGCGGGCTGGACGCTGCGGCCCTCGGCCCGCTCGCGGCGCTGCTGCGCGCGATGGAAGTCACGCTCGACACGCTGTCGCAGGACGACACGCCCACCGTCTGGGCCGAACGCCTGCGCGCGCTGCTGCAGCGCTTCTTCGCGCCGGCCACGCCGCGCGAGCAGGTGCGCGTGCAGGAGCTGCTGCAGGGCCTGGACCGCTGGCTGGACGACTGCGCCGCCGCCGGTTTCGACCAGGACCTGCCGCTGTCCGTGGTCCGCGAGACCTGGCTCGGCCAGCTGGGAAGCGGTGGGCTGGCCCAGCGCTTCCTGTCGGGCGGCGTCAGCTTCTGCACGCTGATGCCGATGCGCGCCATTCCCTTCCGCGTCGTCTGCCTGCTGGGCATGAACGACGGCGACTTCCCGCGGCCCGTGATGCGCGCAGACTTCGACCTCATGCGGGACGACTGGCGCCCCGGCGACCGTTCGCGCCGCGACGACGACCGCTACCTGCTGCTCGAAGCCCTGCTGTCCGCGCGCGAGCAGCTCTACATCAGCTGGGTGGGCCGCGACGTGCGCGACCACAGCGCCCGCGCGCCCAGCGTGCTGGTGGGCCAGCTGCGCGACCACCTGGCCGCCGGCTGGCGCCTGGCCGGCCGCGAGGACGAGCGCGAGGCGCTGCTGGCCGCGCTGAGCACCGAGCATCCGCTGCAGCCCTTCAGCCCGCGCTACTTCGCGCCCGATGCGCCGCGCGCGCCCGCCGTGGACGGCCTCTACACCTACGGCCGGGAATGGCAGGCCGCCCATGGCGCCGCGACGCCGGCGCAGGCCGACGCGCCGCTGCCCGCCTGGCAGCCCGAGGAGCCGATCGGGCTGCGCCCGCTGGAGGACTTCCTCGCCCAGCCCATCGAGGCCTTCTTCGCCCAGCGCCTGCACGTGCGCTTCGGCCCTGGCGCCGACGGCGGCGAGGACGCGCTGGACGACGAACTCTTCGCCCTCGGCGGCCTGGAGAACTGGGCGCTGGAGCAGCAGCTGCGCCAGGCCCTGCAACCCTGGTGCGACGACCAGCCCGGTCCGGCCGCCGCCCGCGCCGCCTTGCCGGCCACGCTTGCGCAGCAGACGGACCGGCTGGCGGCCGAAGGCCGCCTGCCGCTGCAGGCCTTCGGCACCCTGGCCGGCCAGGGCCTGCGCCAGCGCGTGGCCCGCACCTTCGACCACTACCTCAAGGCCTGCGAGGCCTGGCCGGAGGTGGAGGCGGCGCCCGTGCTGCTGCACTGGCGGCATGCCGCCAGCGGCGTGACGGTCGACGACGCCCTGCCGCCGCGGCGGCTGCCGGCCGGCGCAGAGGCCGACACCGGCACCGCCGAGCCCGCCCGTCTCGTGCTGACCCAGGGCCGCCTGCACAAGGGCAAGGAGCTCGCCTGGCACCACGTCGTGCGCCACTGGCCCGCGCACCTGGCGCTCAACTGGGCCGCAGGGCCGACGCGCACGGTGCTGGTCAGCGAATCGGGCACGCTGCTGCTGCCGGCCCTGACGCGCGCCGATGCCGACGAGGCCCTGGGCCAGCTCGTGGCGGCCTGGCTCGCCGGCCTGCGCCAGCCGCTGCCCCTGGCCTGCCGCACCGGCTTCGCCGCGCTGGCCGAGGGCCAGGCCGGCCCCGCCGCACGCCTGGCCTACGACGGCGGCGTGCAGCGCCAGGGCGAATGCGAGCGGCCCGCCCTGGCCCGCGCCTATCCCGACTTCGCCGCCCTGGACAGCGCCCGCACCGACGACGGCCGCGGGCTGCTCGACTGGGCCCAGGCGCTTTATGGACCGCTATGGCGGCAGGTGCCCGCCGCCCGCCGCGGCGCTGCCAACGAGACTGACTGATGGCAACGTCCTGCCGGCCCCAATCCGTTCGCCCTGAGCCTGTCGAAGGGCAGAGCGGCGCGCCAGCCTCGCACATGCAAGGGCTTCGACAAGCTCAGCCCGAACGGTTGGAAGCTCAGGCCAAACAGACTTCAGTGCTCCAACATGCAAGGGTGGTGTCATGAGCCCTGCCCTCCCCGCCGTCCAGCCCCTGGACCCGCTGCGCTTCCCGCTGCACGGCCTGCGCCTCATCGAGGCCAGCGCCGGCACCGGCAAGACCTACACCATCGCCCTGCTCTACCTGCGCCTGGTGCTGGGCCACGGCCGGGATGGCAGCGCCTTCGGCCGGCCGCTCACGCCCCCCGAGATCCTGGTCGTCACCTTCACCGAGGCCGCCACGCAGGAGCTGCGCGAGCGCATCCGCGCCCGGCTGGACGAGGCCGCGCGGGTCTTCGCCGGCGAGGCCGAGGCACCGGCCGGCGATGCGCTGGCCGCCCTGCTCGCCGACACCCCGCCCGACGCCCGCCCCGGCTGCGCCCACCGCCTTCGCGTGGCCGCGCAGTGGATGGACGAATCGGCCATCGCCACCATCCACGGCTGGGCCTGGCGCATGCTGCGCGAGCACGCCATGGGCAGCGGCAGCCTGTTCGCCCAGACCCTGCAGACCGACCTGCAGGCGCTGCAGCAGCAGGTGCTGCACGACCACTGGCGCCGCCACTACTACCCGCTGGACGCCGCCGCCTCGCGCGCGCTGCTGGGCTGTTTTCCGAACCCCGAGGCCCTGTGGCAGGCCGTGCGCCCGCTGCTGGCCCAGGGCGATGCGCCACTGCGGCTGCAGGGCAGCGCCTTCGACGGCGCGGCCGATGCGCTCGACGCCCTGCGCCAGCTGGGGCGCAGCATGGCCGAGGCCGACGCGCTGGAAAACGCCGCCCGCCAGGCCTGGCGCGCCGACCGCGCCGCGCTGGAGCGGCTGTGGCACGCGGCCCGCCCCCATCTCAACGGCAACAGCTACCGCGGCAAGGACGACGACGCCACCTTCGGCGGCTGGCTCGACGCCCTGGCCGACTGGAGCGCCGGCGCCGACGCGCCCGACAACATCGCCCGCTTCGGCCGCGACGGCGCGAAGCTCAAAAAGGGCGAGGCGCTGCCCGACCATCCCGCGCTGGACGCCATCGACGCCTGGCAGCAGGCGCAGGTCGCGGCCCAGCCCGCCGGCCTGCGCGCGCACCTGGCCGTGCATGCCGCGCGCGCCCTGCGCGAGGCCCTGGCGGCCGAGAAGCTGCGCCGCGCCGAACTGGGCTTCGACGACCTGCTGCTGCAGCTGGACCGCGCCCTGGCCGGCCCCGGCGGCGCGGCGCTGGCGGCGCGCATCCGCACCCGTTTCCCGCTGGCACTGATCGACGAGTTCCAGGACACGGACCCGGTCCAGTACCGCATCTTCCGGCGCATCTACGGCGCAGCGGGGCCTGCCGGCCACGGCGCAGGCGGCGCCGGTGACGACGACGGCAGCAGCCCCGCCGCCCCCACGCGCGGCACCACCGGCCTGATCCTCATCGGCGACCCCAAGCAGGCCATCTATGCCTTCCGCGGTGCCGACATCCGCACCTACCTGCGCGCGCGCCGCGACACCGCCGCGCAGGCCGATGCGGCGGACGGCGCCGTCTACGCGCTGGACACCAACTTCCGCTCTACCGCCGCCGTGGTGCAGGCCGTCAACCGCGTCTTCGAACAGGCCAGCCGCCATCCGCGCGGCGCATTCCGGTTCGCCGGGGCGGATGGCGACCCGGTGCCCTTCGTGCCGGTGCGCGCCCGCGGGCGTGGCGAGGCGCTGTGGCTCGAAGGCAGGCCCGCACCCGCCCTCACCCTCTGGTCGCAGGAGCCCGAGCCCGACGCCGGCCGCGACAGCATCGGCACCGCCGACTACCGCGCGCACATGGCCGAGGTCTTCGCCAGCGCCGTGGTGCACTGGCTGGCCGATACCGGCGAGGGCCGCAGCGGCTTCCGCCACGCAGACGGCCGCTGGCAGCCGCTGCGGCCGGCCGACATCGCCGTGCTGGTGCGCAGCGGCACGGAGGCCGCCGCCATCCGCGGCGCCCTGGCCGCGCGCGGGCTGCGCAGCGTCTACCTGTCGGACCGCGAATCGGTCTTCGCCACGCCCGAGGCCCAGGACCTGCTGCGCTGGCTGCGCGCCGCCGCCGAGCCCGGCGACGACCGGCTGCTGCGCACCGCCCTGGCCAGCCGCAGCCTGGGCCTGCCGCTGGCCGAGCTGGCGCGCCTGGAAGAGGACGAGCTGGCCTGGGAAGAGACCGCCCTGCGCTGGCAGTCCTTCAACGCCTGCTGGCTGCGCCACGGCGTGCTGCCCATGGTGCATGCGCTGCTGCATGCCTACGACCTGCCCGCGCACTGGCTGGCGGCGCCGGCCAACGGCATGAACCTGGGCGGCGAGCGGCGGCTCACCAACGTGCTGCACCTGGCCGAATGGCTGCAGCGCCGCGCGGTCGACCTGGACGGGCCGCATGCGCTGATCCGCGCCCTGGCCCAGCGCCTGGTCGAGCCCGGCGGCGAGGAAGAAATCCTGCGGCTGGAAAGCGACGCCGCTTTGCTCAAGGTGGTGACCATCCACAAGTCCAAGGGCCTGGAATACCCGCTGGTGCTGCTGCCCTTCATCGCCGCGTGGCGGGAGGAGAAGGCTTCGGCCGCCAAGGCCATCGGCTTCCACGACGCCGAGGCCGATGCCCGCG
>NZ_LDSL01000207.1 GCF_001476815.1 Pseudacidovorax intermedius
CCCGATGCCCACCAAGAGCAAGTCCCCCGCCCCCCGCCGCGGCCGCACCGCCGACACCAACAATGCGAAGGTGGAGCAGCTGTCGGCGTACACGACCGAGTTGCCGCTGCCGCACCTCAGCACCAACCAGGGCACGCGGATCGCGGACAACCACAACTCGCTGAAGGCGGGTGTGCGCGGGCCGACGCTGCTCGAAGACTTCATCCTGCGCGAGAAGATCACGCACTTCGACCACGAGCGCATTCCCGAGCGGGTGGTGCATGCGCGCGGCAGTGCCGCGCACGGCTACTTCCAGGTCTACAAGTCGATGTCGCAGTTCACGCGCGCCGGCCTGCTGAACGACCCCTCGCTCAAGACGCCGGTGTTCGTGCGCTTCTCCACCGTGGCCGGCGGCTCCAGCTCGGCCGACACGGTGCGCGACGTGCGCGGCTTCTCCGTCAAGTTCTACACCCAGGAAGGCATCTGGGACCTGGTGGGCAACAACATCCCGGTGTTCTTCATCCAGGACGCGATGAAGTTCCCGGACCTGGTCCATGCCGTCAAGCAGGAGCCGCACCACGGCATGCCGCAGGCGGCCAGCGCGCACGACACCTTCTGGGATTTCGCCTCGCTGATGCCCGAGACCACCCACATGCTGATGTGGGCCATGAGCGACCGCGCCATTCCGCGCAGCCTGCGCATGATGCAGGGCTTCGGCGTGCACACCTTCCGCCTGATCAACAGCCGCGGCGACGCGCACTTCGTCAAGTTCCACTGGAAGCCCAAGCTGGGCAGCCATGCCCTGGTCTGGGACGAGGCGCAGAAGATCGCCGGCAAGGACCCGGATTTCCACCGCCGCGACCTGTGGGAAGCGATCGAGAACGGCGACTACCCCGAATGGGAACTCGGCATGCAGCTGATCCCGCAGGACAAGGAGCATGCCTTCGGCTTCGACCTGCTGGACGCGACCAAGCTGATCCCGGAAGAGCTGGTGCCCGTCACCCCCGTGGGCAAGATGGTGCTCAACCGCAACCCGGACAACTTCTTCGCCGAGACCGAGCAGGTGGCCTTCCACCCCGGCCACGTGGTGCCCGGCATCGACTTCAGCAACGACCCGCTGCTGCAGGGGCGCCTGTTCAGCTACACCGACACGCAGCTGTCGCGCCTGGGCGGCCCCAACTTCCACGAGCTGCCGATCAACCGCGGCGTGTGCCCCTTCCACAACTTCCAGCGTGACGGCATGCACCGCCAGACCATCGGCCGCGGCCAGGTGGCCTACGAGCCCAACTCGCTGGGCAACGGCTCGGAATTCCGCGTCGATGGGGACAGCGAAGGCTTCCAGACCTATGCCGAGGCCCTGGAATCGCCCAAGATCCGCCGCCGCAGCGAGAGCTTCGACGACCACTTCACCCAGGCGCGCCTGTTCTTCAACAGCCAGACGGCGGTGGAGAAGGAGCACATCATCGCGGCCTTCCGCTTCGAGCTGTCCAAGGTCGAGGTGCCCGCCGTGCGCCAGCGCATGGTGGACAACCTGGCCCATGTGGACGAGAAGCTGGCCCGCCGCGTGGCCGAGCCCCTGGGCATCGAGCCGCCGGACGCCAAGGCCGCCGCGGGCCAGGCGGGCTACCGCGAGGCGCGCATCAACATGAGCATCGAGGAGTCGCCGGCGCTGAGCATGGTCTGCACGGGCGACGGCAGCATCAAGACGCGCAAGATCGCCATCCTGGTGAGCGACGGTGTCGATTCCGCATCGCTCAAGCCGATTCGCGAGGCATTGGAGTCTGCCGGCGCGATGTGCAAGGTGGTGGGCCCGCGTCTGGGCAGCGTGACCAGTGCCTCCAAGCGCCAGGTCGAGGTGGACGCCACCTTCACCAACATGCCGTCGGTGATGTTCGACGCCGTGCTGGTGCCGGCCGGCGCCGAGAACGCCAAGGCCCTGATGGCCAACGGCGAGGCGCAGCATTTCGTGCTGGAGGCCTTCAAGCACCTCAAGGCCATCTGTGTGGTGGGCGAGGGCGCGCAACTGCTGTCGTCGGTGGGTGTGGAAGAAGGCAAGGCCGAGGCGCCCGCCGGTGTGGTGGTCGCAACGACGCCGGCCCAGCAACTGGGCGAGAACGAAGAGGCGCAGGGCATCGCGCAGAACTTCGTCGCGGCGATTGCCAAGCACCGGCACTGGGATCGCGCGGGGGTGGAGGCGGTGCCGGCCTAGGGCTTTTCGCCCGCTTTGCCTTTTTTCGTCCGTAAGGGTCGACGTTGCTTTGGCGGCGTTGGCCCTTTTGCTTTTTGGCCGGTGGTCCGGCGTTGGCGATCATGGTTCGGCCTTGGCGCCGATGGTCCGGCCCTGGCGTTGGGCTCGCTGTCTGACGATGGTCCGGCCCTGGTGCCGGTGAGGACGCGTCGGTGCGCCACAGGGGCGGTCGGCGCTGCGCGCCGACTTCCCTGCGGTGCTCGGACGGACGGGCCGCGGCAGAACTCGCTACGCGCTTCGCGCTGCGCTCAAACAACTGCCGCGAGTCAGTTCACGAAGCGGGCCTGTCCTTCGGCAGGCCCGCAGCCCGTCCGCCCTGCGCGCCTCGGCGCCCCAGAGGCGCACCGCCACGCCCTCACCGGCACCAGGGCCTGCGTTGGGGTTGATCGACGCGCATGTGCGTCGTGCACCTGAGCCCCTCTCCCCTCGCGGGAGAGGGGTTGGGGAGAGGGGGTGGTCAAACCACCACGGCGCTTCTTGGGTGACACCGCGCCCCCTCTCCCCAGCCCTCTCCCGCGAGGGGAGAGGGAGCAATACCGCGCAGGCACGAGCCCGGATGCACAACGCCAGTGCCCCCGCGCCGGCACCGGGCCCAGGGCGCGCGGGCGATTTCGGGGTCGGCGAGGCGCGCAGGATGGACGGGCTGCAGGCCTGCCGAAGGAC
>NZ_LDSL01000208.1 GCF_001476815.1 Pseudacidovorax intermedius
ATGGCGATGCTGTAGGCCTCCTCGCCGCTGGAGGAGGCGGCGCTCCAGACGCGGAAGGGCGCGGGGCCGCGGTGGGCCAGGGCGGCCTCGCGCAGCAGCTCGAAGTGGCGCGGCTCGCGGAAGAAGTAGGTCTCGTTGGTGGTGAGCAGGTCGATGGCGGTCTGCACCTCCAGCGGGTCGTCGCCGCGCTGCAGCAGGGCGAAGTAGTCGGCGTAGCTGGCGAGCTGGCGGGCGTGCACGCGCTTGGCCAGGCGGCCGCTGACCAGGGCCTTCTTGGCGGTGCCCAGGGTGATGCCGGCGGCTTCGAAGATGAAGCGCTGGAAGTGGCCGAACTCGGTGTCGGTGAGGGGTTTGGCTTGCGTGTTCATGCGGCCGGGGAAGGAAGCGTGCGAGGTCGCCCTCAGTGCGCGGGTGCTTGCATGGCCGACTGCGCGGCCGGCGTGGACAGTTCGCCGAGTTCGGCCAGCTCGTCGCCGGCCAGCACGTGTTCCAGGTCGAGCAGGATGACGAAGCGGCCGCGCACCTTGCCCATGCCCTGGATGAAGTCGGCGCGGATGCGTGCGCCGAAGGCCGGGGCGGGCTCGATGTCGGTGGCGGCGATGTCCAGCACCTCGCTGACGGCGTCGACGACGATGCCCAGCACCTGGCGCTCATCCTCCTCGGTGCGCACCTCGACGATGACGATGCAGGTGCGCTTGCCCACGGGCGCGGGCTCACGGCCGAAGCGGGCCTGCAGGTCGATGACGGGCACGACGGCGCCGCGCAGGTTGATCACGCCGCGCACGGAGGGCGGCATCATGGGTACGGTGGTGAGCTCGCCGTACTCGATGATTTCCTTGATGGACAGGATGCCGATGGCGAACATCTCGCCGGCCAGCTGGAAGGTCAGGTACTGGGAGGGCTCGGCCGCGGCCGTGGCCGGCAGTGCCGAGGTAGAAGCGGACGACGCAGTGGCGTTCATGGGTGTCTCCGGCAATCAGTAGTGGGCGAACTGCGCTTCGTCCATGTCGGCCTCGGCAGTGGCCAGGGCCAGCGAGGGCGCGCGTTTGCGGCCGAGCTTGGGCTTGCGCGCTGCTTCGGCCGCGGGCACGACGCGTGTGCGCTGTGCGCCGCCCAGCTTGAAGAAGCTCATGGTGTGCTGCAGCTGCTCCGCCTGGCTGCTCATCTCCTCGGCCGTGGCGGCGAGCTGCTCGGAGCTGGAGGCGTTCTGCTGCGTGGTCTGGCTCAGCTGGCCGACGGCACCGTTGATCTGGCCCACGCCCGAGGACTGCTCCTCGCTCGCGGCCGTGATCTCCTGCACCAGGTCGGAGGTCTTGCGGATGCTGGGCAGCATCGCGTCCAGCAGTGTGCCGGCGCGCTCGGCCAGGTCCACGCTGGAGGTCGCCACGGTGCCGATCTCCTGCGCCGCGACCTGGCTGCGCTCGGCCAGCTTGCGCACTTCGGCGGCGACGACGGCAAAGCCCTTGCCGTGCTCGCCGGCGCGGGCCGCCTCGATGGCGGCGTTGAGCGCCAGCAGGTTCGTCTGGTAGGCGATGTCGTCGATGATGTTGATCTTGGTGGCGATCTGCTTCATCGCATTCACCGTGGCTTTCACGGCCTCGCCGCCTTCGTTGGCTTCCGTGGCGGCCTTGGTGGCCATGGCATCGGTGAGCTTGGCGTTCTCGGTGTTCTGGGCGATGGAGGCGGTCATCTGTTCCAGCGAGGCGCTGGTCTCTTCCACGCCCGCGGCCTGCTCGCTGGCGGCCTGGCTGAGGGATTGGGCGGTGGCGCTGACTTCCTCGGACGCGCCGGCCAGCGACTCGGCCCCGGTGTTCACGTCCGACACCACGCGCGACAACTTGTCCACCATGTTCTTCATGGCGGCCAGCACGCTGGTGGTGTCGCCAGCGCGGGTGGCGACCTGCAGGGTGAGATCGCCGCTGGCCACGCCGTTGGCGATCTGCGCCACATAGGTGGGCTCGCCGCCCAGTTGCCTGAGGAGGCTGCGTGCGATGACGATGCCGACCAGGGCCACCAGAATCAGCGTGGCTGCGCCGATGGCCAGTGAACTCAGCAGCGCGGACTGCCGGGTGGCATCGGCCTGCGCTGCGCCGTCCTTGGCAAGCTTTTGGTTGTAGGCCTCGATGTCCACCATCGCCTTCGCCAGGCGGCTTCTCACGGCCACCTCGTTCTCGATGTAGGTGATGGCTTCCTCGCCCTTGTTGGCCATGCCGAGCTCTTCGAGTCGGCTGCGGACCGGTAGGTAATTGGCCCAGGCGGACTTGACCTCGTTCAGCAGCGCGCGATCCGTCTCGTCGGTGATGTTGTGAAGCTCATAGTTCTTCAGCGACTCCTCCACCTTCGCCACTTGCGCCTGGACGACGAGGCTCGCTCGCTTCATGCGGGCGGGGTCGGAATCGGCAATGATCTTCCAGGTCTCCAGCCGCGTGTTCATCATGGCGTTGTTGAACTCCGCGATGTTGATCAGCGACGGCACGCTGTTCTCCGACGCGTAGCTGGCGGACTTGAACACCTGCGCCATCTGCACGAAGTTCGATCCGACGAGGACGAGGACGCCTGCCAGCGCCAGCGAAATCAGCAGCAGGAATTTCTGGGTGACGGTGAGCTTGTTCATGAGAGGTCTTTCACACGTGGAAGAAGGTGGGTCATCAAGGTTGGCGGGTCGGGGGAGTCAGGCTCAGTGCGTGGGCAATGCGTGGCTCAGGCCGCCTGATGGGAGCAGGTGGGCGAGTTCCTGTTCGTCGAACAGACGGTCCAGGTCCAGCAGGATCACGAAGCCGCCGCGCACCTTGCCCATGCCCCGGATGAAGGCCAGACCCGCGCTGGCGCCCAGGGAGGAGCCCGGCGCGATGTCCGCGGCCGGAATGGTCAGCACCTCGTTCACCGCATCGACGAGCACGCCCAGCGTCTGCCGGCCGGTGGCCAGCGGCACGTCGGTGATGACGATGCAGCTTTGCGGGTTCGGCGCGGCCGGGTCGTGGCCGAAGCGGGCGGCCAGGTCCACCACGGGCACCGCGGTGCCGCGCAGATCGATGACGCCGCGCATCCATGCCGGTGCCAGCGGCATGGCCATGCGTCCGAGGTCGACGATGATTTCCCGCACCGCCAGGATGCCGAAACCGAAGACGTTCCCTGCGAGCTGGACGCTGAGGTATTGGTCCGCCACGGACGTGAGCGCGGCGCTGCCGGGCTCGGCAGTGGCGGGCTCGATGAAGGCGAGGTGCTGACCGTACATGGTGCGCAGCGGGGGCGGCCTCAGTAGCGGGCGAACTGGGCTTCGTCCATGGCCGCGGCGACGCCGTTGGCGGCCAGCGCCAGCGGGGCGCCGGGCTTGCCGCCGCGCACCGCGCGCGCCGGCCGGCGCGCCGGGAGCACGACGGCGCCGGTGGTGGGCCGATCCACGGCGGTCATGCCGGTCTTGAAGAAGCTCATGGTGCGTTGCAGCTGCTCGGCCTGGCCGCTCATCTGCTCGGCGGTGGCGGCCAGCTCTTCGGCGCTGGAGGCGTTCTGCTGCGTGGTCTGGCTCAATTGGCCGACGGAGGCATTGATCTGGCCGACGCCGGTGGACTGCTCCTCCGACGCGGCCGTGATCTCCTGCACCAGGTCCGAGGTCTTGCGGATGTTGGGCACCATCTCGTCGAGCAGCGTGCCGGCGCGCTCGGCCAGCTCGACGCTGGAGCCCGCCACGCTGCCGATTTCCTGGGCCGCGACCTGGCTGCGTTCCGCCAGCTTGCGCACTTCGGCGGCCACCACGGCGAAGCCCTTGCCGTGCTCGCCGGCACGTGCCGCCTCGATGGCGGCGTTGAGGGCCAGCAGGTTCGTCTGGTAGGCGATGTCGTCGATGATCCCGATCTTCTGGGCGATCTGCTTCATCGCCGCCACGGTGGCCTTCACGGCTTCGCCCCCCTCGGCCGCCTCGGTCGCCGCCTTGGTGGCGATGCCGTCGGTGACCTTGGCGTTGTCGCTGTTCTGGCTGATGGAGGCATTCATCTCCTCGATGGAGGCGCTGGTCTCCTCGACGCCCGCGGCCTGCTCGCTGGCGGCCTGGCTCAGGGCCTGGGCGGTGGCGCTCACTTCCTCGCTGGCGCCGGCCAGGGCCTGGGCGCCGCTGTTCACGTCCGACACCACCTCCGCCAGCTTGGCCACGGTGGTGTTGGCGGCGTCGCACAGCGCCAGCAGCTGGCCCTGGCAGTCGGCATTGGCGGTGCGCGTCAGGTCGCCCGAGGCCAGGGCCTGCAGCACGGCGCCGACTTCTTCAACCGGCACGACGATGGTGTCCAGCGTCTTGTTGATGCCTTCCACGATGGCGCGGAAATCGCCGTGGTGGGCGGTGGCGTCGGCGCGCACGTCCAGCCGGCCGGCGGTGGCGGCATCGACCAGCAGGCGGCTGTCCGTGATCAGTGCCTTGAGGTTGGCGCGGACCTGCTCGATGGTGTCGTTGATGAAGGCTTTCTTGCCGGGAAAGGCATCCAGTGGTGCATTGAAGTTGCCCTTACCAAACTCGGCCACGCAGGCCATGGCTTTCTTCTTCACGGCCACGTGGCCGGCCACCATCTGGTTGATGCCTTCGGCCATGACGCTGAAGTCGCCGGCGAAGCGGGTGGCATCGATGGTGGCGTCGATGTCGCCGCGGTCGTGCTCGTGCGACATGGCGTTGAGGCGGTCGAGCAGGTCCTTGAGCGTGGCCTGCAGCGACACGGCCTCCTGCTGGATCTGGCCGAAGCGGCCCGGCAGGGCGGCGCCGCGGTCGGCCTGCATCTCGCCGCGGGCCAGGCTCTGGAGCTGGCCGCCGAGCTGGCCCATCGCCAGCTCCGCGTTGGACAGCAGCTCGTTCATGCGCGTGGCCAGCGCCTGGAAGAAGGCCGAGGCGCCTTGGGGCACCTGCAGCCGCACCGAGAAGTCGCCCGTGCTGGCGGCGGCCACCACCTGGGTGACGGCCTCCTGGGTGTGCACTTCCACCGTGCGGTCGGCCCATTCCACGCTGGTGCCCAGGCGCTTCTCGTCGGCGCCGAAGATCGGGTTCGCGACCAGTTCGAAGTGACGGCCGCCAATCTGGATGTTGGCCTTGTGCGTGCCGCGCAGGTGCTTGAGCAGGTTGCGCTGGTGGTGCGGATTGGCGTGGAAGACGTCGAAGGAACTGTTTACCACCGATGCGGCGCTGAACTGCGGCAACTGCTTGCGGATGTCGGCCTCTGCGGCCGACAGCATGGCCAGCACCGAGCGGTTGGCGGTGCGGATGATGCCGTCCGCATCGGCCACCATCAGGTTGCCGGTGGCGCCCGCCACCGTCAGGCTGAAGCGTTGCGCCAGTTCGGTCTGCTCGTCGAGCCGTGCCAGGGCCCGCAGCTGGGCCGCGAGGACGCCGGCGGCCAGCAGCGCGGCGGCGGCCGCGGCCATGGCCGGCATCAGGCTGCCTTGAAGATAGGCGACGGCGGCGGTTGCCAGCGTCAGCAGGATCAGCAGGGCCGGACCGCTGGCGGTCAGGGGATGGCGGCGAATGGTCTGGAACATGGGATGTGCCTCCGTGGAATGGGCTGCGTGAAGAAGGGGGTCAGGTTGCAGTGGCAACGGCAGCGGGGCTGCGTGCCGGGTCGGGGAGCCGGGGCCTGGGCCCATTGCGGCCGGTGCCCGCTGCGGTGGGCGCCAGCACCGCCAGCGCCGCCACATCCAGAATCAGCGCCACCTCGCCGCTGCCCAGGATGCTGGATCCGCTGATGCCCTGCAGGTGGGCGAACATGGGCGCCAGGGGCTTGATGACCGCCTGGGCCTCGCCCAGCAGGCGATCCACAATCAGGCCGAAGCGCTGGCCGCCCTGGCGCACCACCACGATGCTCTGGCGGGCGGTGGCCGCGCCCTGCACGGCGAACAGGCTGCGCAGGCGAATGAAGGGCAGCACCTGGCCGCGCAGCTCGGTGTAGTCGTGGCCGCTGTCCTCGCGGAACTCGATGCATTCCTCGATGGCTTCGAGCGGCAGCACGAACACCGCGTTGCCCACCGCCACCTGGAAGCCGTTGATGATCGCCAGCGTCAGCGGCAGGCGCACCGTCACCGTGGTGCCCACGCCCGGCTCGCTCGCCAGCGCCACCGTGCCGCGCAGCGCCGTGATGTTGCGCTTGACCACGTCCATGCCCACGCCGCGGCCCGACAGGTTCGTCACCTTCTCGGCCGTGGAGAAGCCCGGCTCGAACACCAGGTCGTAGATCTCGGCGTCGGAGAGTGCGCGCCCCGGCTCGATCAGCCCGCGCTCGGTCGCCTTGGCCAGGATGCGCTCGCGCGAGAGCCCGCCGCCGTCGTCGCCCACCTCGATCACGATGTGGCCGGCGTCGTGGTAGGCATTGAGCGTCACCGTGCCGCGCGCGCTCTTGCCGCGCTCCAGGCGCAGGGCGGCCGGCTCGATGCCGTGGTCCATGCTGTTGCGCACCAGGTGCGTCAGCGGATCGGCGATCTTCTCCACCACCGTCTTGTCCAGCTCCGTGTCCTCGCCGTGCACCACCAGCGCGATGTCCTTGCCGATCTCGCGGGCCACGTCGTGCACCACGCGCTGGAAGCGGCTGAAGGTCGCGCCGATCTTGACCATGCGCAGCTGCAGTGCGCTGTCGCGCAGCTCCTGCACCAGCCCCGTCAGCGTGGAGTGCGCCTCCTGCAGCGCGCTGTTCTGGATGTGGCGGCCGGCTTGCGTGGCCGTGGCGCTGGCCGTGATCAGCTCGCCCACCAGGTCCACCAGGCGGTCGAGCTTCTCGGCATCGACCCGCACCGACTGGCTCTCGGCCGAGCGGCTGGCCTTGATCTGCTTCTGGCGGCTGAGCGCCGCCTCCACCACCGGCGCCTGCACGCTGCGCTGCTCGACCAGCAGCTCGCCCAGCGGCGCGGCGATGCCCGCGTCCTGCAGGCGCAGGGCGTCCTCCAGCTCGCGGCGGGTGAGGCTGCCGCAGGTCACCAGCATCTCGCCCAGGCGCAGCGCCTCGCCCTCGCCGTCGCCGGCCGGCGCCAGCAGCTTGAGCAGCTCGACGTAGCGCGAGACCTCGCTGTCCGGCGGCACGATGTGCACCGCGCAGTCGTCCATCACGAACTCGAAGGCGCCCTCGATGGCGGCCTTGGTGGCGCTGCTGCGCAGGCCGATCTCGAAGCCCAGGTAGCAGGACTCGGCATCCATGTCCTTGAGCGCGGGCAGGCGGTCGGCCAGGGTGGCGATGCCGGTGATCGTGCCCAGCTTGCCCAGGTAGCGCAGGAAGGAGATCGGGTCCATGCCGTTGCGCAGCACGTCGGCGCCGAAGCGCAGCGAGATGTGCCAGTGGTCGCTGGCGCGCCCACCCGCGACCGCGATGGGCACGGCGGCCGGCGCCGGCGCGGCGGCGTGGCTGGCGGCCGGGGCGCCCGCGGCCTGCAGCAGCTGGTGCAGCTCGGCCAGCAGCGGCTGGCCGTGCGCGGTGAGTTCGGCGTCGGCCTCCAGCTGGCCGGCGGCGGCGGCGGCCACCAAGCGGCCGATGTGGTCGCGCACGCCCAGGAACAGCGAGACCAGGGCGTCGTCCAGCGCGATGGTGCCTTCGCGCACGCGGTCGAGCACGCTCTCGGCGACGTG
>NZ_LDSL01000209.1 GCF_001476815.1 Pseudacidovorax intermedius
GCCGACGGCCTGACCGTCGGCGACGTGGCCGTGAGCATCAACCGCGTCGGCAGCGATGCGCTGACCTCCTCGGTGAGCGACGCCACCCAGTCCGACATCGCCACGACGGCCAACGGCGGCATCGTGCTGCGCAGCACCACGGGCGACCTGGTGCTGAGCGACGGCACGGCAGCTGCCGACGGCAATGCCATCAGCGCGAACGGCAGCGGCAACGTGCTGGTGCAGGCCCTGGCGGGCAGCGTGCTGGCCAACGCCGACATCCGCAGCGGCGCGGGCAGCCTGAGCGTGCTCGCGTCGGGCAGCGTGACGCTGGCCGCGGGCGCGGACCTGCTGACCGGCGGGGCGGACAGCATCGACGTGCTGGCCACGACGGGTGCGGTGCTCATGTCGAGCACCACCAGCTTCGCGACTCAGACGGGCAGCGTGCGCGTGCAGGCGGGCACGGACATCACCGTGGGCCGCATCACCACGACCACCGGCAACACCAGCCTGACGGCCGGCGGCAGCATCGCGGATGCGGACGGCCTGGTGGCCGGTGCCGACGACGGCGTGGTCAACATCGTGACCAACGGCCTGCGCCTGAGCGCCGGCAACGGCATCGGTGCCGGCGCCAACGCGCTGGAGACCACGGTGAGCATGCTGAGCGCCCGTGCAGGTGCCGGCGGCGTGTTCGTGACCGAGACCGACGGCCTGACTGTTGGCGACGTGGCCGTGAGCATCAACCGCGTCGGCAGCGATGCGCTGACCACGGCGGTGAGCGACGCCACCCAGTCGGACATCGCCACGGCCGCCAACGGCAACGTGGTCCTGCGCAGCACCACGGGTGACCTGGTGCTGAACGACGGCTCCGCAAACGCCGATGGCAACGCCGTCAGCGCCAATGGCACGGGCAACGTGCTGGTGCAGGCACTGGGCGGCAACGTGCTCGCCAACGCCAATGCGGACATCCGCAGCGGCACGGGGAGCCTCAGTGTGTTGGCTTCCGGCAGCATCACGCTGGCGACCGGGGCCGATGTGCTCACCAGCGCGGCCGGCAGCATCGACGTGCTGGCGACCGCGGGCAGCGTGAGCATGTCCACGACCAGCAACCTCACGACCCAGGCCGGCAGCGTGCGTGTCCAGGCCGGCACGGACATCACCGTGGGCCGCATCACCACGACCACGGGCAACACCAGCCTGACGGCCGGCGGCAGCGTCGTTGACGCAGACACCCTGGTGGCCGGCGTGGACGACACGGCGGTGAACATCGTGACGAACGGCCTGCGCCTCGCCGCAGGCAACGGCATCGGCAGCGGTGCCAACGCCATCGAAACCACCGTCACCACGCTGAGCGCCCGTGCGGGTGCAGGTGGCGTGTTCGTGATGGAGACCGACGGGCTTGCTGTCGGCGATGTCGCTGTGAGCCTCAACCGCGTGGGCGGCGATGCGCTGACCACGGTAGTGAGCGACGCCACCCAGTCTGACCTGGTGACCACCAGCAACGGCAGCATCGTGCTGCGCAGCACCACGGGCGACCTGGTGCTGAACGACGGCACGGCAGCCGCCGACGGCAATGCCATCAGCGCCAACGGCAGCGGCAACGTGCTGGTACAGGCCCTGGCGGGCAGCGTGCTGGCCAACGCCGACATCGGCAGCGGCGCGGGCAGCCTGAGCGTGCTCGCGTCGGGCAGCGTGACGCTGGCCGCGGGCGCGGACCTGCTGACCAGCGCGGCCGGCAGCATCGACGTGCTGGCCACGGCTGGCTCCGTGAGCATGTCCACCACCAGCAACCTCACGACCCAGACGGGCGGCGTGCGGGTGCAGGCCGGCACGGACATCACCGTGGGTCGCATCACGACCACGACCGGCAGCACCAGCCTCACGGCCGGTGGCGCCATCGTTGATGCAGACGCCCTGGTGGCGGGCGCCGACGACATGGTGGTCAACATCGTGACCAACGGGCTGCGTCTGAGCGCGGCCAATGGCATCGGCTCTGGTGCGAACGCCATCGAAACGACCGTGACCACACTGAGCGCCCGTGCGGGTGCGGGCGGCGTGTTCCTCACGGAAACCGACGGCCTCACGGTGAGCGACGTGGCCGTGAGCATCAACCGTGTGGCCGCCGATGCGCTGACCTCTGCCGTGGTGGATGCCACGCAGTCGGACATCGCCACGACGACCAATGGCAGCATCGTGCTGCGCAGCACCACGGGCGACCTGGTGCTGAACGACGGCACCGCAAGCGCCGATGGCAACGCCTTCAGCGCCGACGGCTCCGGCAATGTGCTGCTGCAGGCGCTGGGCGGCAACGTCCTCGCCAATGCCAACGCGGACATTCGCAGCGGCACGGGCAGCATCAGCGTGCTGGCTTCCGGCAGCGTGACGCTGTCGGCCGGTGCGGACGTGCTGACCAGCGCGGCCGGCAGCATCGACGTGCTGGCCACGACGGGCTCCGTGTCCATGTCCACCACGAGCAACCTCGCGACCCAGACGGGCAACGTGCGCGTGCAGGCGGGCACCGACATCACGGTCGGCCGCATCACCACGAGCACGGGCAACACGAGCCTGACGGCGGGCGGCAGCATCGTTGATGCGGACGCCCTGGTGGCCGGCGCCGACGACGGTGTGGTGAACATCGTGACGAACGGCCTGCGCCTGAGCGCGGGTAACGGCATCGGCTCCGGTGCGAACGCCATCGAAACGACCATCACCACGCTGAGTGCCCGCGCGGGTGCCGGTGGCGTGTTCGTGACCGAAACCGATGGCCTGACCGTCGGCGACGTGGGCGTGAGCATCAACCGCGTGGGTGCCGATGCGCTGACCTCTGCCGTGGTGGATGCCACGCAGTCGGACATCGCCACGACGGCCAACGGCAGCATCGTGCTGCGCAGCACGACGGGCGACCTGGTGCTGAACGACGGCACCGCAAGCGCCGATGGCAACGCCATCAACGCCAACGGCTCCGGCAATGTGCTGGCGCAGGCGATCGGCGGCAACGTGCTCGCCAACGCCAACGCGGACATCCGTAGCGGAACGGGCAACGTGAGCGTGCTGGCCTCCGGCAGCGTGACGCTGTCGGCCGGTGCGGACGTGCTCACCAGCGCGGCCGGCAGCATCGACGTGCTGGCCACGACCGGCTCCGTGTCCATGTCCACCACGAGCAACCTCACGACCCAGACCGGCAACGTGCGCGTGCAGGCGGGCACGGACATCACTGTCGGCCGCATCACGACCACGACCGGCAACACCAGCCTCACGGCGGGCGGCAGCATCGTTGATGCGGACGCCCTGGTGGCCGGCGCCGACGACGCCGTTGTGAACATCGTGACCAACGGCCTGCGCCTGAACGCCGGCAATGGCATCGGCTCCGGTGCGAACGCCATCGAAACGACCGTGACCACGCTGAGCGCCCGTGCGGGTGCCGGCGGCGTGTTCGTGACCGAGTCCGACGGCCTGACCGTCGGCGACGTGGCCGTCAGCATCAACCGCGTCGGCGCCAATGCGCTGACCACCGCGGTGACCGACGCCACCCAGTCCGACATCGCGACGACGGCCAACGGCAGCATCGTGCTGCGCAGCGCCACGGGCGACCTGGTGCTGAACGACGGCACGGCCAATGCCGACGGCAACGCCATCGTGGCAAACGGCTCTGGCAACGTGCTGGTGCAAGCCATCAGCGGCAACGTGCTCGCCAACGCCAACGCAGACATCCGCAGCGGCACGGGCAGCATCAGTGTTCTGGCCTCCGGCAGCGTCACGCTGTCGGCCGGCGCGGATGTGCTGACCAGCGCCGCTGGCAGCATCGACGTTCTGGCGACGGCGGGTGTGGTGGCCATGTCCACCACGAGCAACCTCACAAGCCAGACGGGCAGCATCCGCGTGCAAGCCGGCACCGACATCGCGGTGGGCCGTCTCAGCACGAGCGGCAACGCCAGCCTCACGGCCGGCGGCAGCCTGATCGATGCAGACGCCCTGGTGGCCGGCGCCAACGACACGGCGGTCAACATCGTGGCCGGCGGCCTGCGCCTGAGTGCAGGCAACGCCATCGGCTCCGGCGCGAATGCGCTGGAAACCACGGTGACCACGCTGAGCGCCCGTGCGGGCGCTGGCGGCGTGTTCGTGACCGAGTCCGACGGCCTCACTATCGGCGACGTGGCGGTGAGCATCGCCCGCGTCGGCGCCAACGCGCTGACCACGGCCGTGAGCGACGCCACCCAGTCGGACATCGCCACAGCCGCCAACGGCAGCATCGTGCTTCGCAGCATCGCGGGCGACATGGTGCTGAACGACGGCACGGCATCCGCAGACGGCAATGCCCTCAGCGCCAACGGCAGCGGCAACGTGCTGGTGCAAGCCATCGGCGGCAACGTGCTCGCCAACGCCAACGCGGACATCCGCAGCGGCACGGGTAGCGTGAGCGTGCTGGCCTCCGGCAGCATCACGCTGTCGGCCGGCGCCGATGTGCTGACCAGCGCAGCCGGCAGCATTGACCTGCTTGCGACGGCGGGTGCGGTGGCCATGTCCACCACGAGCAACCTCACGACCCAGACGGGCAGCATCCGTGTCCAAGCGGGCACGGACATCACCGTTGGCCGCATCACGACG
>NZ_LDSL01000021.1 GCF_001476815.1 Pseudacidovorax intermedius
CGCCGGGCAGCACGGCCAGCAGGCTGGCCACGCCGGCTGCGGGGGCCGTGGGCGTCGTGGTGGTGCCGGGCATGCTCACTGGCCTCCGAAGCAGACCGTGCCCTGGCGGCGGCGGTGCACCTGGGCCGCCAGTTCGTCGGCCGCCTTCTGCTCGCGGCGCTGCTCGGCCTGGCGGGCCTTCAGGTCGCGGCTGGCGATCACCTGGCGCAGGGCCTCCAGTTTCTGCTCGGCCTCGCGCACCTTGACCGAGATGCGCGCCACCGCCTGGGCATGCTGCTCGACGATGCCGGTCTGCATCTGGATGGTGTGGTGCAGCCGCTCCATGAACTGGTAGTGGTGCCGCATGATCTCGGGCGCATGCCGCGCCTCGGAGGCGCCCCAGCGCGCCGTGGTCTCCTGCGCGTAGCCCTCGAGCTGGTCGAGCTGCACCTGCGCCGCCACCCAGCCCTGGCGCGCGACGGCCAGCTGCTGCGCCACGGCGTCGCGGCGGGCCCTGGCCATCTGTTCGGCAACGCCCAGTGCGTCGGTCTTGAGTGCGGACATGGTGTTTCCTCCTGAGGATCTCAAAGGGCCTGTGCGGCGGCCGCGATGTACTGAAGGCCTTCCACGCTGTCGTCCAGCGAGGCGCCTTCGCGCATGTTCTGTTGCAGAAAGGCCGTCATGGCCGGCTGCAGGCGGATGGCGTCGTCCAGCAGCGGATCGCTGCCGGCGGCATAGGCGCCCACGCGCACCAGGTCGCGGCTGCCGCGAAAGCGGCCGTACAGGGTGCGGAAGCGCCGGGCCGCTTCCAGGTGCTCGGGCGTGGCCACGTTGTGCATCACGCGCGAGGCGGACTGCTCGACGTCGATGGCCGGGTAATGCGCCTCTTCGGCCAGCGCGCGGGACAGCACGATGTGGCCGTCCAGGATGGCGCGGGCGGCGTCGGCGATCGGGTCCTGCTGGTCGTCGCCTTCGGACAGCACGGTGTAGAAGGCGGTGATCGAGCCCACGCCGTTCAGGCCGTTGCCGCTGCGCTCGACCAGCGCCGGCAGCCGGGCGAAGCAGCTGGGCGGATAGCCCTTGGTGGCCGGCGGCTCGCCGATGGCCAGCGCGATCTCGCGCTGCGCCATGGCATAGCGGGTGAGCGAATCCATGAGCAGCAGCACGTGCTGGCCCCGGTCGCGGAAGTGTTCGGCCACGGCCGTGGCATAGGCGGCGCCCTGCATGCGCAGCAGCGGCGGCGCGTCGGCCGGGGCGGCCACCACCACCGAGCGGGCGCGGCCCTCCTCGCCCAGGATGTCCTCGATGAATTCCTTGACCTCGCGGCCGCGCTCGCCGATCAGGCCGACCACGATCACGTCGGCCTCGGTGTAGCGGGCCATCATGCCCAGCAGCACGCTCTTGCCCACGCCGGAGCCGGCGAACAGGCCGATGCGCTGGCCGCGGCCCACGGTGAGCAGGGAGTTGATGGCGCGCACGCCGGTGTCCAGCGGCAGGCGCACCGGGTCGCGGTCCATGGCGTTGATGGGCCGGCGGTCCATGGGCTCGGCGGCCACGTCCTGCAGCGGACCCTGGCCGTCCATGGGCATGCCCTGCGGATCGACCACGCGGCCCAGCAGGCCACGGCCCTGGGGCAGGCGCAGCATGCCGCTGCGGGCACGCACGTCGCGCTCGGGCTCGCCCAGGCGCGGCACCGGCACGTAGGGCGCGGCGGGCACCACGCTGGCGCCGGCCGACAGGCCGTGCACGTCGCCGGCCGGCATCAGGTAGGCCAGCTCGCCCGAGAAGCCCACCACCTCGGCCAGCACCGGCGCGCTGCCGGGCATGACGACCTGGCACTGGGCGCCGATGGGTTCGCGGATGCCGCGCGCCTCCAGCACCAGGCCGGCGACGCGGGTGAGCGTGCCGCGCACCTCCAGGCCGGGCGCCTGCTCGACGCGGCGGCGCGCGTCGTCCATGAAGCGTTGCCAGACGGCGCGCTCAGGCGGCATCACCGGGCGCCTCCTCTGAGACTGCGGGTGCGGCACCGGCTGCAGCTGCTTCCTGCGCGTCGGGCCGTAGGTCAGCCGCGGTGGGGGGCGACACGGCCACGGCATCTGTGATGGCGGCAGCGGCCGTGCCTGCCGAAGCGGGCTGCGCGCCGGCGTCGGGCATCGGCGCATCCCAGGGCACGGTCAGGCCCAGGCTGGCCACGGCACGGGCCCAGCGCGGCGCGATGCCGCCGTCGACCACGGCGCCGGCCGATTCCAGCCGGCAGTCGCCCGGGGCCATGGCGGCCTCGGCCACCACGGCCACGCCGCGGCTGGCGAATTCCTGTTCCAGCGCGCCGCCCAGCCAGGCCTGGTCCTCGGTGGAGAGCACCACGCGCACGCTGCGGCCATCGGCCACCAGCAGGTCGACGGCCTCGCGCACCACGGCTTCGAGCAGGCCGGGCCGGGTGGCGAGCTCCTGCCGCAGCACCTGGCGCGCGAGCGCGCAGGCAATGTCCAGCGTGCCGCGGGCGATGTCCTGCTGCGCCTCTTCCAGGCCCTGGCGAGCCTCGTCGACCAGGGCGGCGAAGCGCTCGGCCTGGTCCTGCAGCCTGTTCTCGACCAGCGCCTGCATCTCCTGGCGGGCGCGGGTCTCGGCCTCGTTGGTGCCGGCGGCATGGCCTTCGGCGAAGGCCTCGGCGCGGGCCTGGGCGAGCAGCACCTCGATGTCGATGGGCGGCTCGGGCGGCGGGCCCTGCTCTTCCTCTTCCACCACGATGAGGGGGGGCGGCGCGTCCATGCGCTCGAAGGCCCAGGGCGCGGCACCGCCGCCGGCCAGGGTGGCCAGCTGTTCGGCACGGATCAGGCGGGACCGGCTCATCGACGTCGAGGCGCTGCGCAGCATGGAGAGTTGGGGCGCCTCACACCATGCCCGCGCCGCCACCCAGCACGACCTGGCCTTCCTCGGCCAGGCGACGCAGGGTCTTGAGGATTTCCTTCTGCTGCGCCTCGACCTCGGCCAGGCGCATCGGGCCGCGGGCCTCCAGGTCCTCGCGCAGGGCCTCGGCGGCACGCGAGGACATGTTGCGCAGGAACTTCTCGCGCAGCGGATCGCCCGCGCCCTTGAGCGCGACGATGAGCGTCTCGGTCGCCACTTCCTTGAGCAGCAGCTGCACCGAGCGGTCGTCGAGCTTGAGCACGTCGTCGAAGACGAACATCAGGTCGGCGATCTCCTGGGCCAGGTCCGGGTCCTGGATGCGGATGGCGTCCAGCGCGGTGGTGTCGTTGCCCGCACCCAGCAGGTTGATCATGCCGGCCGCCGTCTTGGTGCCGCCCGGCGAGGGCTTGCGCACCTTGCCGCCGCCGGCCAGCACGCGGAACATGACGTCGTTCAGGTCCTCCAGCGCGGCCGGGTGGATGCCTTCCAGCTTGGCCACGCGCAGCAGCACGTCGCCGCGCATCTCTTCCGACAGCTGCACCAGGATGGCGGCGGCCTGGTCGGGCTCCAGGTGGGCCAGGATGGCGGCCACGATCTGCGGATGCTCGTTGCGCAGCACCTCGGCCACGGCCACGGCGTCCATCCACTTGAGGTTCTCGATGCCGGTCAGGTCGCTGGTCTGCAGGATGCGATCGGCCAGGATGCCGGCCTTCTCCTCGCCCAGCGCATGCTGCAGCACGGTGCGCACGTACTGGTGCGTATCGGCCGCATACAGACCCTGGCCGGTGGTGGCGGCATTGAAGCGCTCCGCCACGCTGGTCAGCTTCTCGCGCGAGACCACGTGCGTGCGGGCGATGGTCTCGCCGATCTTCTGCACCTCGCGCGGCGACAGATGCCGCAGCACCTCGCCGGCCTCCTGCTCGCCCAGCGACATGAGCAGCACGGCGGCGTCTTCGAGTCCTTGTTCGTCCATGGCGCGAAATTCCTGTCAGTGCGTAGAGGCGGGCAAGCCGATTTCCGAAAAGCGCGAAGCCTGGGGGCGTGTCATTCGTCTTTATCCGGGCTGATCCAGCCGCGCACGATGTTGGCGACCGCCACGGGGTTCTGGCGTGCCATGACGCGCGCACCCTCCAGGGCGGCCTGGCCCAGCAGCAGCTCGGGCATGGGCAGCGACAGCGGCTCGGGCCCATTGGCCTCGGCAGGCGCGTCGAGCGCGGGACGCTCGGGGTCGTCGCCCACCACGGCATCCAGCGCGCCGCCCGGGGCCGGCAGCGCGGCGGTGGCGGCATCGCCGCCTTCCAGCGCCAGCACCTCGGCCGCCTTGTCCTCGGCCTTCTCGGGCTCGGGCTTGGGCGGCGCCAGCGCCTTGAGCGCCGGCCGCACCATGCCGAAGAGCACCGCCATGCCCAGCACCGCCAGCGCGGCCGGCCAGGCCAGGCTGCGCGCCAGCTCGTACAGCTCGGGGCGCTTCCACAGCGGCACCTCGGGCACCACGTCGCCGTCGGCACGGAAGGCCGCGTTCATCAGGTTGACCGAGTCGCCGCGGTCCTTGCTGAAGCCGATGGATTCGCGCACCAGCGCCGTCATCTGCTCCAGCTGGGCGGCGGGCAGCGCCGTCGGCGTGACCTTGCCCTGCGCATCGGCCACGCCCTGGTAGTTGACGACCACCGCGGCCGACAGCCGCTTGACGGTCCCGACGGCGCCGCGCACGGTGCGGGTCGTCTTGTCGACCTCGTAGTTGGTGATCGACTCGCGCTTGCCCGGCGGGCGCTGGCCGGCCTGCGCCTGGGCCTGCGCACCGGTGGGCGCCAGCGGCGCGGCCTGGCCGTTGACGGGCGCGGCCGGCGCGGCGGGCGGCTGCGGCTGGTTGGTGGCGGCGCCGGGCACGCCCGAGGGCTGGGCCGGCGTGGCGCCCACCGTCTCGATGGTCTGCTGGCTGCGCACCGCGCTCGCGTCCTGCGACAGGTTGGGCCGGTGCTCCTCGCTGGTGGCCTCGGTCTGCGAGAAATCGACGTCGGCCGTCACCTGCGCCTTCACGTTCTGCTTGCCGACCACCGGCTCCAGCAGGTCCAGGATGCGGCGGGTGTAGAGCTGCTCCAGCTGCTGCACGTAGGCCAGCTGCTGGGCGTCCACGCTGCCGTTGGTGTTGTCGCCCATGGCGGACAGCAGCTTGCCGTTGTCGTCCACGATGCTCACGGCCGAGGGGCTGAGCTCGGGCACGCTGGAAGCGACCAGGTGCACGATGCCGGCGATCTGCGCCCGGTCGAGCATCCGGCCCGGGTGCAACGTCAGCAGCACCGAGGCCGAGGGCTTCTGCTGTTCGCGGAAAAAGCCGTTCTGGTTGGGCAGCGCCAGGTGCACGCGGGCCGACTGCACGGCCGCCAGCGCCTGGATGGAGCGGGTCAGCTCACCTTCCAGCCCGCGCTGGAAGGACAGCTTCTCCTGGAACTGGGTCATGCCGAAGCGGTTGGCGTCGGCCACCTCGAAGCCGGTGACCGAGCCCTTGGGCAGGCCCTGGGAGGCCAGGCGCAGGCGCACGTCGTGCACCCGCTCGGCCGGCACCATGATGGCGCCGCCGCCCTCCGAATACTTGTAAGGCACGTTCATCTGCGCCAGCTGGGCGACGATGGCGCCGCCATCCTTGTCGCTCAGGTTGGCGAACAGCACGCGCCAGTCGGGCGAACGGCCCATCACGATGGCGGCGATGGCCACGGCGGCCAGCAGCACGGCGCCCAGCGCCAGTTTCAGCCGCTGGCTGCGGTCGAGGGCGGCGAAGCGCGCGGCCACGCCGCCGGGCACCAGGGACTGGCTGGGCGCGGGACTGAGGGCGGGAAGCTCTGCGACGGCGGCGGGCATGGACGGGGCAAAGACGGCGGTGGAGCGCGGAGGCCGGGGCAGCTTCCGCATGGCCGTCGATTATTTGGAACGCCGCCGCCGCCAACGCCCGGATAAGCCGCCGGTTTCGCCCTCAATTCGCCGCCATGGGCCGGGGCGGGCCGGCTTAGCATCCGGCCCATCATGGAACTGCGCCTGAATCCCGCCTCCTCGCCGGTCACCGGTCTGCGGCCGCCCGGCGCCGCCCGCCCCGCCTCGGCGGGCGCCACCGATGCCGCCAGCGGGGGCGGCTTCGCCTCGGCCCTGTCGGGCGCGCTCAAGGACGTGAGCAGTGCGCAGATGGAATCGTCGCGCCTGCAGCGCGAGGTGCAGATGGAGAACCCCCAGGTGAGCCTGGAGCAGACCATGGTGGCCATGCAGAAGGCCCAGGTGGGCTTCCAGGCTACGCTGCACGTGCGCAACCGGCTCGTGCAGGCCTATACCGACATCATGAACATGCAGGTCTAGATTGAAGCGGCACCCCCCATGCCGCTTCGCGGCTCCGGGCGGCCGCCAGAGGCGGCTGCTCTTCGGGCACGTCCAAGCCTGCACTGGCAGGCTTGGAGCCGCGGCCCTCAGCCCCTCTCTGGCGCCTTCGGCTTGGAGGGGGGCGCACCCAGCGGCCTGGCAAAGCCAGTTCCGCGGGTGCCTTGGCATGGCCTGCTCCGCGGCCGCTCGATCTTCATTGCCGCGGCTGCTTGGCGGCGGCTCTCCACATCAATGCATGGTCTGCATCTTGGCGTCGAACAGTTGCGCGACGTCGCTCAGCCAGGGTTCGGCCAGCACGCGGATCTCGGCGTCGTTGCGCAGGATGCGCTGCATGATCCGCGCCTTCTCGGCCCGGTCGGTGCGCGCCAGCAACTCGGTGCGGCCCCGCATCCGCAGCTGCTCGATGAGCACCGCGCAGGCGCCTTCGCAACGGACCACCTCGTCCCAGTCTTCCCGGCGTGCGGCGTCCAGCATGCGTACGCTCGCGTCCTCGATCGCCTTGTAGTAATCCAGCAGTCGATGGGACATTGCGAGCTCCATGGCGGCATCAGGCCGAGTAGGTGGCCACTGCACGCGTCTGACCGATCTCGCTCCAGGCCTGCGCCAGTGGCGAGATGATCCCGGCCACTTCGGCCAGGAGGGCCGGCTCGTTGCGCACGTTGGCCAGCGTGAGCCGGCCGATGCAGTAGTCGAACAAGGCCCGGAGTCTACCTGCCAGCTCGCCGCCGCGCGAGAGATCGAGGCCGGCCTTCAGCCCCTCCTCCAGCAGCCGCACGGCACGGCCGATCTGCTCGCCCTTGGCGGCGATGTCGCCGCGGGCCAGGGCACCCTGGGCGGCCAGCAGCGACTGGCCCAGGCCCTCGTACAGCATCTCCACCAGGCGGTGGGGGCTGGCGCCGCCCTCGATGCTGGACTCGACGGCGACACGTTGGTAGGCGCGGGCGGCGCGGGCGGCGGGAGGTGTGTACATGGCGGCTCCTGTGAGACGTTGCTTGCTTTCCCTCTTTATCGGCCGCTGCGCGCCGAAATCAAGTCAGTTTTCGATCAGTTGGACTTGTTCCAGGTGGTGATCTGCTGCTTGACGTAGTCGTTGAGCGCATTGAGCGTGCTCAGCTTGGCGTCCAGCGCCGAATACTGCAGGCGCAGGCGTGCCTCGGTCTGCGAAATGCGGTCGTTCTCGCGTGTCTGCTCGTCGGAGTTGTCCGAGATCTGCTCCTGCAGCGACTTGTTGCGCGTGTCGAAGCTGCCGTCGGTACCGAGCACGCCGGTGGTGAAGGCGAAGAAGCGCGTGGCGAAGCCGCCAGCGCTGCTGCTGTCGGTGCCGCTGCCGTCCGTCGTTCCGGTCGTGCCGGTGGTGGCAGGCCCCATGAAGAAGGCCTTCACGTCATCCGGCTTGGCCAGCGCCTGCGCCAGCTTGGCGCTGTCCAGCGTGAGGCTGCCGTCGGCCGTCTTGCTGAAGGCGATGCCCAGCTGGGACAGCGTGGTGATCGCCCCGCTGCCGTTGGGCGCGCCGGCCAGGCGCCGCATCATGGTCTGCAGGCCCGTGACCATGCTGTCGCCCTGCATCAGCCCGGCCTTGCCGGTGGAGGCGTTGTAGGACGAGAGCGAGGCGATCTGCGTATTGAGATTGTTGTAGGCGTTGACGAAGCCCTGCACGGCCGTGGTCAGCGCGGCCGTGTCGGTGCCCGTGCTGATGGCCGCGGGCGAGGTGGTCACCTGCGACAGGGTGAGCGTCAGCCCCGGCACCGTGTCGGTGAGGGTGTTGCTGGCCGAGGTGACGGCGATGCCGTCGATGTTCGCCATGGCGTTGGCGGCCCAGGAGACGCCATTGGCCACCATGCCCGCATTGGTGCCTGGCGCATCGAAGGCCAGGTTGGACAGGGCCGTGCCGCTGCCCGAGCCGCTGGCGCTGACCTTGAAGCCGGCCGCCTCGCCCGTGTCCGCCGAGCGCATCACCAGCCGCTGGCCGCTCAGGTCGGTGATCACGCTGGCGGTGACGCCGGCGCCGGCGGCATTGATCTTGGAGGCCACCGTGGCCAGGGTGTCGCCCTGTTCGATGGCCACGTCCACCGCCGCACTGCTGCCGGCGGCGAAGCTCGGGCTGCTGCCGGACGTGCCGCTCCAGGTGCCGACCTGCAGGGTCAGCGTGCCGGCCTGGAAGCCATCCGTCGCCGCCCTCGCCGAGGACGACACCGACTGACCGCGCGCCAGCTGCGACACCGACACCTGCAGCGTGCCCGCCATCGCCTGCGACGAGTCGGACACCTTCACCCCCACCGCGCTGGAGGTGGACGACACCGTCTTGGACGCCCATACGTCCGGCTTGGACAGCGCGCTGACGGCATCGGACAGCGTCGACGTCATCGCCTTGAGCGTGCCCAGCGTCGACACCTGGCTCTGCATGGCCGAGGCCTGCGTCTGCAGCTTGGTGACGGACCGCTGGTCGATGGAGATCAGCTTGCTGATCAGGCCATCGATGTCGAAGTTGGTCCCGCTGGATGTGACGGATCCGGTGGTGGCCATGTGCGGCACTCCTCAATGGTTGAAGGCGGCGGGCGAAACATCGCCAGCCGCCTCGTGGGAGACGCACTGCCGGGCGGCGGTGCGCCCCCCCTGTCCTTGCGGACGATCAGCCCAGCAGCTTCAGCACGGTCTGGGGCATCTGGTTGGCCTGGGCCACCATCGACGTGCCGGCCTGCTGCAGGATCTGCGCCCGCGCCAGGTTGGCCGTTTCCACCGCGAAGTCGGCATCCATGATCCGGCTCTGCGCGGCCTTGGTGTTCTCCACCGCCGTGTTCAGGTTGGTGATGGTGGCTTCGAAGCGGTTCTGGGCGGCACCGAAGGTGGAACGCGAGGTCGAGACCTTGTCGATGGCCGAGTCGATCGCGTCGATGGCGGTACGGGCAGCGGCAGCGGTGGTGCCCAGCGAGGCGGTGGAACCCTGGGTGGCCGTCGTCATGTCGGTGGCCACGGCAGAGGTCTGCACGCTGATCATGTTGTCCGACGAGGTGTTGGCACCGACCTGGAAGGTGAAGGTGGCCGAGGTGGCGTTGGTGCCGCCCAGCAGGGACTGGCCGTTGAAGCTGGTGTTCTGGATGATCCGCTCGTTTTCCAGGGCCAGCTGCTTGAATTCGTTGTCCAGCGCCGTGCGGTCGTTGGTCTTGTTGGTGTCGTTGGCCGACTGCACCGCCAGTTCACGCATGCGCTGCAGGTTGTTGCCGATCTGCGAAAGCGCGCCTTCTGCCGTCTGCGCCAGCGAGATGCCGTCGTTGGCGTTGCGGGCGGCGACGCTCATGCCGCGGGCCTGGGCGTCCATCCGGGAGGCGATGGCGAGGCCGGCGGCGTCGTCCTTGGCGCTGTTGACGCGCAGGCCGGACGACAGGCGGTTGATGGACGTCGACAGCGAGTTCTGGCTTGCAGCCAGGTTGCGTTGCGCGTTCAGCGAGCCGATGTTGGTATTGATGACCGAGGCCATGGTGACTACTCCTTGTACAAGCCGGTGGATCCGGCATCAGTTGCCAATGTCTGCCAGTGCCGACACTGGCTGCCAGACGGACCGGTGTGGCCCGTTGACTGGTTTTCGGGTCGCTGGAGCGCCGACTTGAGTGCTTTATTTTTCACAGGGACCCCTAAAGATTTCGGTGCTCGGCCGGACAGTTCTGCGACCCCTCCCGGGGCTTGAGGGCAGATTCGCAAACTTGTACGTGTTGTTACGTTTCTCACGAAGTTGGCCCGTGAGCTGTAACGGGAAGCGCCCGTGACAGGGCTGCGGCGCCGAACCCACACCTCACTTGACAGGATGGCGCCGGGCTGCAAACCTGACAGCTGGCTCACAAAACTTAATGAATACGGGCTAGCTCGGGGGCGAGAAAGCAGGAAACCGGCAAAGTGTGTACTTTCCGTGTAACCAAAAGTCTCGTCATCCACCCCGACGGATGACACGAAGTACCGTAAACTGCGCATTAAGTTTTTTGTTACGGATCTCACAATTGGTTCCATCGACTGAAACAGATTCCGGGGCCAACCAAATGACCAGCGACCAGATCCTTTCCGAGATCAAGGAAGCCAACCTGACTTACCTGATGCTGGCGCAGAGCCTCATCCGCGAGGACCGCGCCCAGGCGCTCTACCGCCTCGGCATCTCGGGCGAATCCGCCGACCTGATCGCCGCGCTGTCGCCGGCGCAGCTGATGAAGATCGCGGCCGGCAACATGCTGCTGTGCACCTTCCGCGCGGACGACGACATGGTCTGGAGCCTGCTGACCAACCACAACGTCGGCCACCGCACCATCAACGAGGCCACGGCCCGGCTGCATGCCAACATCGTCATGTCCAGCCGCATCGCGGAGCAGGGCCTCTGAGCCTGTTTTCCTGTGGACAGCAAGAAGACCCCCACACCCCCCAAGAGCGTTCTGGACGAGTCGCGCCAGATCGACCGGGCCGTGAGCCTGATCGAGATGGGTGCGCGCCTTCAGGTCCTCGAAAGCGAGACCGACCTGTCCTATGAGCGCCTGCTGCGCCTGTACAAGGAAGTGGCCGGCCGCTCGCCCTCCAAGGGCCAGCTGCCCTTCTCCACGGACTGGTTCCTGACCTGGCAGCCGAACATCCACGCCTCGCTGTTCCAGAACATCCACGCCTACCTGAGCCGCAGCAGCGCGGACCTGGAGAACGTGGACGTGATGATCAAGGCCTATGGTCTGTACACCGAGCAGGTGCAGGCCAACGGCGTGGAGCCGCTGCTGACCATCACGCGCGCCTGGCGCCTGGTGCGCTTCATCAAGAACGGCATGCTCAAGATGGTGTCCTGCACGCGCTGCGGCGGGCACTTCGTCGCCGACACCTACGAGAACCCGCGCCACTTCGTCTGCGGCCTGTGCGAGCCGCCGGCGCGTGCAGGCAAGGGAGCGGGTGCGGCGAACGGTGTTCATCTGCAGTGAATTGAACCGCAGGCCGCGCCACCCCGAACAGTCGATATGGGCCCGTGATCGGGCCCTTTTTCATGGACCGGCCCGCGCCTTCGTCAGGCCCAATACAGCCAACTGATCTCTATCCACCACCATGTTCGTCATCCTCGGTTACCTGGTCGCGATGGGCTGCGTGTTCGGCGGCTTCATCGCGCACGGCGGCAACATCGGCGTGATCCTGCACGCGCTGCCCAACGAGCTGCTGGTGATCGGCGGCGCCTGCCTGGGCGCTTTCATCGTCAACAACCAGCCCAAGGTGATGAAGGCCACGCTCAAGGCCGTGCCGGCCGCGCTCAAGGGCTCCAAGTACACCAAGGCCCGCTACATGGAGCTGATGGCCCTGCTCTACGACATCCTGCAGAAGGCGCGCAAGGACGGCCTGATGTCGATCGAGAAGGACGTGGAGTCGCCCGGCGACTCGCCCATCTTCCAGGCCTATCCCAAGGTGGGCAACGACCACCACGTGGTGGAGTTCACCACCGACTACCTGCGCATGATGGTCTCGGGCAACCTCAATGCCCACGAGATCGAGGCGCTGATGGACAGCGAGATCGAGACCCACCACCACGAAGCCCACGCGCCCGTGGCGGCCCTCGGCCGCCTCGCCGGCGGCCTGCCGGCCTTCGGCATCGTGGCCGCCGTGCTCGGCGTGGTGAACACCATGGGCTCGGTGGGCCAGCCGCCCGCGGTGCTGGGCGGCATGATCGGCTCGGCGCTGGTCGGTACCTTCATGGGCATTCTGCTGGCGTACGGCGTGGTGGAGCCGCTGGCCGGCCTCATGGAACAGAAGACCGAAGAGGCCGCCAAGGAGCTGCAGTGCATCAAGACCACGCTGCTGGCCAGCATGCAGGGCTACAACCCGACCACCGCCATCGAGTTCGGCCGCAAGGTGCTGTTCTCGACGGAGCGGCCGACCTTCAGCGAGCTCGAGAGTCACGTCAAGAAGAAGCCGGCATGACCGCGACCACCCCCGTTTCTTGCTCACTTCGTGTAGCCGAATCCCCCCTCAAGGGGGCGCACCCGGCGGCCGGGCAAAGCCCGTTCCGCGGGTG
>NZ_LDSL01000210.1 GCF_001476815.1 Pseudacidovorax intermedius
GCCAACGCCAACGCGGACATCCGCAGCGGCACGGGCAGCATCAGCGTCCTGGCCTCCGGCAGCGTGACGCTGTCGGCCGGTGCGGACGTGCTGACCAGCGCCGCCGGCAGCATCGACGTGCTGGCGACGACGGGTGCGGTGGTGATGAGCACCACGAGCAACCTCACGACGCAGACCGGCAGCGTGCGCGTGCAGGCGGGCACCGACATCACCGTCGGCCGCATCACGACCACGACCGGCAACACCAGCTTGACGGCAGGCGGCAGCATCGCCGACGCTGACGCCCTGGTGGCCGGAGCGGACGACACGGCGGTGAACGTCGTGACGAACGGCCTGCGCCTCGCCGCGGGCAACGGCATGGGTGCCGGTGCGAATGCGCTGGAAGTGACCGTGACCATGCTGAGCGCCCGTGCGGGCGCGGGCGGCGTGTTCCTGACGGAGACCGACGGCCTCACCGTCGGCGACGTGTCCGCCAGCATCAACCGCGTGGACAGCGATGCGCTGACCACGGCGGTGAGCGACGCCACGCAGTCCGACGTCGTGACCACGGCCAACGGCAGCATCGTGCTGCGCAGCACGGCCGGCGACATCGTGCTGAACGACGGCACGGCTTCCGCCGACGGCAACGCGCTGACCGCGAACGGCTCGGGCAACGTGCTGGTGCAGGCCATCGCCGGCAACGTGCTGGCCAACATGGACATCCGCAGCGGCACCGGCAGCATCAGCGTCCTGGCCTCCGGCAGCGTGACCCTGGCCGCGAATGCCGACGTGCTGACCAGCGCCGCTGGCAGCATCGACGTGCTGGCGACGGCCGGTGCGGTGGTGATGAGCACCACGAGCAACCTCACGACCCAGACGGGCAGCGTGCGGGTGCAGGCGGGCACGGACATCACGGTGGGCCGCATCACGACCACGACCGGCAGCACCAGCCTGACGGCCGGCGGCAGCGTGATCGATGCGGACGTGCTGGTGGCCGGCGCGGACGACACGGCGGTGAACATCGTGACGAACGGCCTGCGCCTGAGCTCGGGCAACGGCATCGGTGCTGGCAGCAACGCCATCGAGATCACCGTCGCGACGCTGAGCGCCCGTGCGGGTGCAGGCGGCGTGTTCCTGACCGAAACCGACGGCCTCACCGTCGGCGACGTGGCGGTGAGCATCAACCGTGTGGGTGCCGATGCAATGACCTCTGCCGTGGTGGATGCCACGCAGTCGGACATTGCGACGACCGCCAACGGCAGCATCGTGCTGCGCAGCACCACGGGCGACCTGGTGCTGAACGACGGCACGGCTGCTGCTGACGGCACGGCCATCAGCGCCAACGGCACAGGCAACGTGCTGGTGCAGGCACTGGCCGGCAACCTGGTCGCCAATGCCAACGCGGACATCCGCAGCGGCACGGGCAGCATCAGCGTGCTGGCTTCCGGCAGCGTGACCCTGGCCGCGAACGCCGACGTGCTGACCAGCGCCGCCGGCAGCATCGACGTGCTGGCCACGGCCGGTGCCGTGGTGATGAGCACCACGAGCAACCTCACGACCCAGACCGGCAACGTGCGCGTGCAAGCGGGCACCGACATCACGGTGGGCCGCATCACGACCACGACCGGCAACACCAGCCTGACGGCCGGCGGCGGCCTGATCGACGCGGACGGCCTGGTGGCCGGTGCCGACGACACGGCGGTGAACGTCGTGACGAACGGCCTGCGCCTCGCCGCGGGCAACGGCATCGGCTCGGGTGCGAATGCCCTGGAAGTCACCGTGACCACGCTGAGCGCCCGTACGGGCGCTGGCGGCGTGTTCCTGACGGAGACCGACGGTCTGACCGTCGGCGACGTGTCGGCCAGCATCAACCGCGTGGGCAGCGATGCGCTGACCACGGCGGTGAGCGATGCCACCCAGTCCGACATCAGCACGACGACCAATGGCAGCATCGTGCTGCGCAGCACCACGGGCGACCTGGTGCTGAACGACGGCACGGCAAGCGCCGACGGCAACGCCATCAGCGCCAACGGCAGTGGCAACGTGCTGGTGCAGGCGCTGGGCGGCAATGTCCTCGCCAATGCCAATGCAGACATCCGCAGCGGCACCGGCAGCCTCAGCGTGCTGGCCTCGGGCAGCATCACGCTGTCGGCCGGCGCCGATGTGCTGACCAGCGCTGCGGGCAGCATCGACGTGCTGGCGACTGCAGGCGCGGTGGTGATGAGCACCACGAGCAACCTCACGACGCAGACGGGCAGCGTGCGTGTGCAGGCGGGCACCGACATCACGGTGGGCCGCATCACGACCACGACCGGCAGTACCAGCCTCACGGCCGGTGGCAGCGTAATCGATGCGGACGTGCTGGTGGCCGGCGCCGACGACACGGCGGTGAACGTCGTGACGAACGGCCTGCGCCTCGCCGCGGGCAATGGCATCGGCTCTGGTGCGAATGCATTGGAAGTGACGGTGACCACGCTGAGCGCACGTGCGGGCGTAGGCGGCGTGTTCCTGACGGAAACCGACGGCCTGACGGTCGGCGACGTGGCCGTGAGCATCAACCGTGTGGGTGCCGACGCGCTGACCACGGCGGTGAGCGACGCCACCCAGTCCGACATCGCCACGACGACCAACGGCAGCATCGTGCTGCGCAGCACCACGGGCGACCTGGTGCTGAACGACGGCACCGCAAACTCCGATGGCAACGCCATCAGCGCCAACGGCACGGGCAATGTGCTGATGCAAGCCATCGCCGGCAACGTCCTCGCCAACGCCAGCGCGGACATCCGCAGCGGCACGGGCAGCATCAGCGTCCTGGCCTCCGGCAACGTGACGCTGTCGGCCGGCGCCGATGTGCTGACCAGCGCTGCGGGCAGCATCGACGTGCTGGCGACCGCAGGCACGGTGGTGATGAGCACCACCAGCAATCTCACGACGCAGACGGGCAGCGTGCGCGTGCAGGCGGGCACCGACATCACCGTGGGCCGCATCACGACCACGACGGGCAACACCAGCCTGACGGCCGGCGGCAGCCTGATCGATGCTGACGCCCTGGTGGCCGGGGCCGACGACACGGTGATCAACATCGTGACGAACGGCCTGCGCCTGAGTGCAGGCAACGGCATCGGCGCAGGCAGCAATGCCCTGGAGACGACCGTGACCACGCTGAGCGCCCGTGCGGGTGCCGGCGGCGTGTTCCTGACGGAAACCGACGGCCTCACCGTCGGCGACGTATCGGCCAGCATCAACCGCGTCGGCGTCGATGCGCTGACCTCTGCCGTGGTGGACGCCACGCAGTCGGACATCGCCACGACCGCCAACGGCAGCATCGTGCTGCGCAGCACCACGGGCGACCTGGTGCTGAACGACGGCACCGCGGCTGCTGACGGCACGGCCCTCAGCGCCAATGGCACAGGCAATGTGCTGGTGCAGGCCATCGCAGGCAACGTGCTCGCCAACGCCAACGCGGACATCCGCAGTGGCACGGGCAGCATCAGCGTGCTGGCTTCGAGCAGCGTGACGCTGTCGGCCGGCGCCGATGTGCTGACCAGCGCGGTCGGCAGCATCGACATGCTGGCGACAGCGGGCGCCGTGGTGATGAGCACCACGAGCACCCTCACAACCCAGACGGGCAACGTGCGTGTCCAGGCAGGCACGGACATCACCGTCGGCCGCATCACGACCACGACCGGCAACACCAGCCTGACGGCGGGCGGCAGCGTGATCGATGCCGACGCCCTGGCGGGCGGCGTCGAAGACACGGCGGTCAACATCGTGACCAACGGCCTGCGCCTCACCGCGGGCAACGGCATCGGTGCTGGCAGCAACGCCATCGAGACCACGGTGACCACACTGAGCGCCCGCGCCGGTGCTGGCGGCGTGTTCCTGACGGAGACCGACGGTCTGACCGTCGGCGACGTGGCGGTGAGCATCAACCGCGTCGGCAGCGATGCGCTGACCTCCTCGGTGAGCGACGCCACGCAGTCCGACATCGCCACCACGACCAACGGCGGCATCGTGCTGCGCAGCATCACGGGCGACCTGGTGCTGAACGACGGCACGGCTTCCGCCGACGGCAACGCGATCAATGCCAACGGCAGCGGCAACGTGCTGGTACAGGCCCTGGCGGGCAGCGTGCTGGCCAACGCCGACATCCGCAGCGACGCGGGCAGCCTGAGCGTGCTCGCGTCGGGCAGCGTGACGCTGGCCGCGGGCGCGGACCTGCTGACCGGCGGGGCCGGCAGCATCGACGTGCTGGCCACGACGGGTGCGGTGCGCATGTCGAGCACGACCAGCTTCGCGACCCAGACGGGCAGCGTGCGCGTGCAGGCGGGCACGGACATCACCGTCGGCCGCATCACCACGACCATCGGCAACACCAGCCTGACGGCCGGTGGCGGTATCGCGGATGCGGACGCCCTGGTGGCCGGTGGCGACGACGGCGTGGTCAACATCGTGACCAACGGCCTGCGCCTGAGCGCCGGCAACGGCATCGGTGCCGGCGCCAACGCGCTGGAGACCACGGTGAGCATGCTGAGCGCCCGTGCGGGTGCCGGCGGCGTGTTCCTGACCGAGACCGACGGCCTGACTGTTGGCGACGTGGCCGTGAGCATCAACCGCGTCGGCAGCGATGCGCTGACCACGGTGGTGAGCGACGCCACGCAGTCGGACATCGTGACCACGGCCAACGGCAACGTGGTGCTGCGCAGCACCACGGGCGACCTGGTTCTGAATGACGGCACCGCGGCGGCTGACGGTACGGCCATCAGCGCCAACGGCACGGGCAACGTGCTGGTACAGGCACTGGGCGGCAACGTGCTCGCCAACGCCGATGCGGACATCCGCAGCGGCACGGGCAGCGTGAGCGTGCTGGCTTCGGGCAGCATCACGCTGTCCGCCGGTGCCGATGTGCTGACCAGCGCCGCTGGCAGCATCGACGTGCTGGCGACGGCGGGCGCGGTGGTGATGAGCACCACGAGCAACCTGACGACGCAGACCGGCA
The DNA here is from genome assembly GCF_001476815.1 of Pseudacidovorax intermedius. GTDB lineage: Bacteria > Pseudomonadota > Gammaproteobacteria > Burkholderiales > Burkholderiaceae_C > Xenophilus > Xenophilus intermedius_A. Next base: position 4,979 of record NZ_LDSL01000210.1, read on the forward strand.
ACGTGCGTGTCCAGGCGGGCACCGACATCACGGTCGGCCGCATCACCACCACGACCGGCAACACCAGCCTGACGGCCGGTGGCAGCCTGATCGACGCAGACGCCCTGGTGGCCGGCGCCGACGACACGGTGGTCAACATCGTGACCAACGGCCTGCGCCTCGCCGCGGGTAACGGTATCGGCAGCGGTGCCAACGCCATCGAGACCACGGTGACCACGCTGAGCGCCCGTGCGGGTGCGGGCGGCGTGTTCCTGACGGAGACCGACGGCCTTGCTGTCGGCGATGTCGCTGTGAGCATCACCCGCGTGGGCGGCGATGCGCTGACCAGCGTGGTGAGCGACGCTGCGCAATCCGACCTCGTGACCACGGCCAATGGCAGCATCGTGCTGCGCAGCACCACGGGCGACCTGATGCTGAATGACGGCACGGCGAGCGCCGACGGCAACGCCATCGTGGCGAACGGCAGCGGCAACGTGCTGGTGCAAGCCCTGACGGGCAACGTGCTCGCCAACGCCAACGCGGACATCCTCAGCGGCACGGGCAGCATCAGCGTGCTGGCTTCGGGCAGCGTGACGCTGGCCGCGAATGCCGACGTGCTGACCAGCGCCGCCGGCAGCATCGACGTGCTGGCGACGGCCGGTGCCGTGGTGATGAGCACCACCAGCAACCTCACGACCCAGACGGGCAGCGTGCGGGTGCAGGCGGGCACGGACATCACCGTGGGTCGCATCACGACCACGACCGGCAGCGCCAGCCTGATGGCCGGCGGCAGCCTGATCGACGCGGACGGCCTGGTGGCCGGCGCCGACGACGGCGTGGTCAACATCGTGACGAACGGCCTGCGCCTGAGCGCGGGTAACGGCATCGGCTCCGGTGCGAACGCCATCGAAACGACCGTCGCCACGCTGAGCGCCCGCGCGGGTGCGGGCGGCGTGTTCCTCACGGAAACCGACGGCCTGACGGTGAGCGACGTGGCCGTTAACATCAACCGCGTGGGCAGCGACGCGCTGACGACAGCGGTGAGCGATGCCGCGCAATCGGACATCGCCACGAGCGCCGACGGCAGCATCGTGCTGCGCAGCCTGACCGGCGATGTCGTGCTGAACGATGGCACGACGGCAGCCGACAGCACTGCCGTCAGCGCCAACGGCGCGGGCAACGTGCTGGTGCAAGCGCTGGCTGGCAACGTGCTCGCCAACGCCGATGCGGACATCCGCAGCGGCACGGGCAGCATCAGCGTGCTGGCTTCCGGCAGCGTGACGCTGTCGTCCGGCGCCGACGTGCTGACCAGCGCAGCTGGCAGCATCGACGTGCTGGCGACCGCAGGCGCCGTGGTCATGAGCACCACGAGCAACCTCACCACCCAGACCGGCAACGTGCGTGTCCAAGCGGGCACCGACATCACGGTCGGCCGCATCACCACGACCACGGGCAACACCAGCCTGACGGCCGGCGGTAGCATCGTTGATGCGGACGCCCTTGTGGCCGGCGCCGACGACACGGTGGTCAACATCGTGACGAACGGCCTGCGCCTGAGCGCGGGCAATGGCATCGGTGCCGGCAACAACGCCATCGAGACCACGGTGACCACGCTGAGCGCCCGTGCAGGTGCAGGCGGCGTGTTCCTGACGGAGACCGATGGCCTGGCAGTGGGCGACGTGTCGGCCAGCATCAACCGCGTGGGCAGCGATGCGCTGACCTCTGCCGCGGTGGATGCCACGCAGTCGGACATCGCCACGACGGCCAACGGCAACGTGGTGCTGCGCAGCACCACGGGCGACCTGGTGCTGAACGACGGCACGGCGGGCGCGGACGGCAACGCCATCAGCGCCAACGGCTCCGGCAACGTGCTGGTGGAAGCCATGGCTGGCAACGTGCTCGCCAACGCCAGCGCGGACATCCGCAGCGGCACGGGCAGCATCAGCGTCCTGGCCTCGGGCAGCGTGACGCTGTCGGCCGGTGCCGACGTGCTGACCAGCGCCGCTGGCAGCATCGACGTGCTGGCCACGGCCGGTGCGGTGCTGATGAGCACCAGCAGCAACCTCACGACCCAGACCGGCAGCGTGCGCGTTCAAGCAGGCACGGACATCACCGTGGGCCGCATCACGACCACGACGGGCAACACCAGCCTGACGGCCGGCGGCAGTGTCATTGACGCCGATGCTTTGGTGGGCGGCGCCGATGACGGCGTGGTCAACATCGTGACCAACGGCCTGCGCCTGAACGCCGGCAATGGCATCGGCTCCGGTGCGAACGCCATCGAAACGACCGTGACCACGCTGAGCGCCCGTGCGGGTGCCGGCGGCGTGTTCCTGACGGAAACCGACGGACTGACGCTCGGAGATGTGGCGGCGAGCATCAACCGTGTGGGTGCCGATGCGCTGACCTCTGCCGTGGTGGACGCCGCGCAGTCGGACATCGCCACGACGGCCAACGGCAGCATCGCTCTGCGCAGCGCCACGGGTGACCTGGTGCTGAACGACGGCACGGCCAATGCAGACGGCAACGCCATCGCGGCGAACGGCTCCGGCAACGTGCTGGTGCAAGCCATCAGCGGCAACGTGCTCGCCAATGCCAACGCGGACATCCGCAGCGGCACGGGCAGCATCAGTGTTCTGGCCTCCGGCAGCGCCACGCTGTCGGCCGGCGCGGATGTGCTGACCAGCGCCGCTGGCAGCATCGACCTGCTGGCGACGACGGGCAGCGTGAGCATGTCCACGACCAGCAACCTCACGACGCAAATTGGCAGCGTACGTGTCCAAGCGGGCACGGACGTCACCGTCGGCCGCATCACGACGGCTGGCAACGTGAGCCTCACGGCCGGCGGTAGCCTGATCGATGCCGACGCCCTGGTGGCCGGCGCCAACGACACGGCGGTCAACATCGTGGCCGGCGGCCTGCGCCTGAGTGCAGGCAACGCCATCGGCTCCGGCGCGAATGCGCTGGAAACCACGGTGACCACGCTGAGCGCCCGCGCGGGCGCTGGTGGAGTGTTCGTGACCGAATCCGACGGCCTCACCGTCGGCGACGTGGGTGTGAGCATCAACCGTGTCGGCGCCAATGCGCTGACCACGGCCGTGAGCGACGCCACCCAGTCGGACATCGTGACCGGCGCCAACGGCAGCATCGTGCTGCGCAGCGCCACGGGCGACCTGGTGTTGAACGACGGCACGGCCATTGCAGACGGCAATGCCATCACCGCCAACGGCTCTGGCAACGTGCTGATTCAGGCGATTGCGGGCAATGTGCTCGCCAACGCCAATACGGACATCCGCAGCGGCACGGGCAGCATCAGTGTTCTGGCTTCGGGCAGCATCACGCTGTCGGCCGGTGCCGATCTGCTCACCAGCGCAGCCGGCAGCATCGACGTGCTGGCGACGACGGGCAGCGTGAGCATGTCCACGACCAGCAACCTCACGACCCAGTCCGGCAGCGTGCGCGTTCAGGCGGGCACCGACATCACCGTCGGCCGCATCACGACGGCTGGCAACGCCAGCCTCACGGCCGGCGGCAGCCTGATCGATGCCGACGCCCTGGTGGCCGGCGCCGACGACACGGCGGTCAACGTCGTGGCCGGTGGCCTGCGCCTGAGCGCGGGCAACGCCATCGGCTCCGGCGCGAATGCGCTGGAAACCACGGTGGCCACGCTGAGCGCCCGTGGGGGTGCCGGCGGCGTGTTCGTGACCGAGTCCGATGGCCTCACCGTCGGCGACGTGACCGTCAGCATCAAACGTGTCGGCGCCAATGCGCTGACCACCGCGACGAGCGACGCCACCCAGTCGGACATCGTGACCGGCGCCAACGGCAGCATCGTGCTGCGCAGCACCACGGGCGACCTGGTGCTGACCGACGGCACGGCTTCCGCAGACGGCAACGCCATCACCGCCAACGGCAGTGGCAACGTGCTGGTGCAAGCCATCGGCGGCAACGTGCTCGCCAACGCCAACGCGGACATCCGCAGCGGCACGGGCAGCATCAGCGTCCTGGCCTCCGGCAGCATCACGCTGTCCGCCGGTGCCGATGTGCTCACCAGCGCCGCCGGCAGCATCGACCTGCTGGCGACGGCGGGCGCCGTGGTGATGAGCACCACGAGCAACCTCACAACCCAGACGGGCAGCATCCGTGTCCAAGCGGGCACCGACATCACCGTCGGCCGACTCACCACCAGCGGCAACGCCAGCCTCACGGCCGGCGGCAGCCTGATCGATGCCGACGCCCTGGTGGCCGGTGCCAACGACTCGGCAGTCAACATCGTGGCCGGTGGCCTGCGCCTGATTGCGGGCAACGCCATCGGCTCCGGCGCGAATGCGCTGGAAACCACTGTGACCACGCTGAGCGCCCGCGCCGGTGCCGGCGGTGTGTTCGTGACCGAGTCCGACGGCCTCACCGTCGGCGACGTTGGTGTGAGCATCAACCGCGTCGGCGCCAACGCGCTCACCACCGCGGTGACCGACGCCACCCAGTCCGACATCGCCTCGGCCGCCAACGGCAACGTGGTGCTGCGCAGCACCACGGGCGACCTGGTGCTGATCGACGGTTCTGCGTCCGCAGACGGCAACGCCATCACCGCCAACGGCAGCGGCAACGTGCTGATCCAGGCCTTGTCGGGCAACGTGCTCGCCAACGCCAACGCGGACATCCGCAGCGGCACCGGCAGCGTAAGCGTCCTGGCCTCGGGCAGCATCACCCTGTCCGCCGGCGCCGACGTGCTCACCGGCGCATCCGGCAGCCTGGACCTGCAAGCCACCACCGGCAACGTCACGCTGTCCGCCAGCAGCCTGCTGGCCTCTGCGAGCGGCAACGTCCGCGTGGAAGCCGGCGGCGACGTGCTGCTGGGCCGCATCGCCACCGGCGGCAACGCGGCCGTGCTCGCCGGCGGCAGCATCGCCGACGCCGGTGTCGCTGCGGACGCCGCCCACGTGACCGCCAATGCGCTGCAGCTGCGCGCCGGCCAGTCCATCGGCACGGCCACGGGTGCGCTGCGCACCGCGGTCTCCGTGCTCAGCGCCAGCGCGGGCAACACGGGATCCGGCAGCCTGTTCCTGAGCGAAGCCGATGGCCTGGCCACCGGCAGCGTCACCGTCGACGTCAACCGCGTCGGCGTCGATGGCCGCACTGCGGCCACGGCCAACGCTGCCCAGGCCGGCCTCGGCAGCCGCGGCGACGGCGCCCTGGTGCTCACCAGCCGCACGGGCGACCTCGTGATCGGCACGGCCGGCGCCAGCACCGAGCGCGGCAACCTGCTGCTGCAGGCCACCACCGGCGCCATCGCGCTCAACGCGGACGTCGTGTCCGCCAGCGGCCACATCACCCTGGCCGCCGGCGGCGCCATCGGCCAGGCCGCCGGCACCCGCATCGCCACCGGCGGCAGCGGCACCCTGGACCTGGAATCCGGCGCCAGCATCACGCAGGCCGCCGACGCCCAGCTGGTCGCCAGCGCGGACATCCGCGTCACGGCCGCGCAGGACCTCACCGTCGGCGGCATCACCACCGCCGGCAACGTGGTCCTCACGGCCACCAGCGGCTCCATCCTGGACGGCGGCGACGTGCGCACCAACGTCAGCGGCGCGGGCCTGGCCATGGTCGCCGGCAACGGCATCGGTACGGCCAATAAGCTGTTCGACACCGCCGTCGCCCGCCTCAGCGCACGCGCCGGGGCCGGCGGCATCCAGGTGAACGAGGCCAACGGCGTCACCCTGGGCGACGTCGCCGTCACCGTGCAGCGCGTCGGCAGCGCCGGCACCACCACCGTGGTGGCCGTGCAGCAGTCCGACTTGATCACCCGCGCCAACGGCAACATCGTGCTGAACGCCGCGGGCACGATCACGCTCACCGACGGCACCAGCCCGGCCGGCAACGGCGCGGTCGTGGCCGACGGCAGCGGCGCCATCACACTCAACGCGAGCGGCGCGGGCAGCGCCATCGTGGCGGGCGAGGGCGCCGACATCCGCTCGGGCTCGGGCGCCATCGCGCTGCATGCGGCCGGCGACCTCAAGACCGCCAAGGTGGACACCACCGGCGTCGCCCGGCTGCTGACCGACACCGGCACGCTCACCGTGAGCCAGCCCATCGCGGCGGCCGGCCAGGACGTGAGCCTGGTGGGCAACAGCATCGACCTGCAGGCGAGCGTGTCCAGCCCCGGCGGCAAGCTCAGCATCCGCCCGGCCACGCCGGGCACGGCCATCGTGCTGGGCGATGCGGCGGCGCAGGCCGCCAACCCCGGCGCGCTGTACCTGAGCCAGGCCCAGCTGGCCCTACTGGCCCCGGGCTTCCAGTCCATCACGCTGGGCACCGGCGCGGCGGGCGAGAACATCCGCATCGTGGGCGAGGGCGCCGCGGTGGTGCTGCGCGACCCGCTGGTGATCAACGCCAGCGGCGCCGGCAGCCAGGTGCTGCTGCAGGGCACGGTCGCGGCCGGGGCCCTCACGATCAACGGCTCGGGCGCGGGCACGCAGGCCACCAACGCCACGCTGCAGGTGCAGGGCGCCATCGACGTCAACGACCACCTGCTGGTCAGCGGCACGGTGCGCATGACCGCAGGCCTCGCGGGCAACGGCGGCGGCAACATCACCTTCGCGCAGGCCGTGGACGGCACCGCCCCCACGGGCGCGGGCACCGACGTGCTGGTGCTCAGCGGCTCGGGCGGCGCGGTGAGCTTCCGCGGCGCGGTGGGTGCCACCAACTCGCTGGACACGCTGCGCGTGACCGATGCCACCGACGTGGTGTTCGAGCGCCAGGTGCACGTGACCGGCGAGGTGACGGTGCAGGCCAGCGGCCGCGTGGAGTTCAAGGACCAGTTGCGCATCGACGGCGGCAGCCTGCGCATCGTGGGCGCGTCCTCGGTGGTGCTGGGCGGCGTGGAGCTGGGCACGGGCGGCAACCTGGTGATCTCGGCCAGCACGCTGTCGCTGCTGGGCGTGGTGCGCGGCGCGGGCGATGCCTCGGCCACGCTCACGCATGCGGTGGCCGGCGGCGCGGTGAGCGTGGGCGCCACGGGCCCGGCCGATGCGCTGGTGATCGATGCCAACGCCATCGCCAAGCTGCAGGGCTTCGCCAAGGTGGACATCGGCCAGTCGGGCACCGGCGGCAGCGGCGGCGCGGCGGGCCTGCCGGCCTCGGGCAATGCGGGGCTGGACATCGGGGTGCTGTCGCTCTTGACGACGGGCGAGCTGAACGTGCACGGGCGCGAGGTGAGCCTGCAGGGCAGCGGCACGCTGGGGGTGACGGGCGTGTTCCACGTCGACGCCTCCGGCGGCATCGCGATGGCCGGCAGCACGACGGTGGTGATGGGCGGCAAGGGCATGGCGCTGGCCGCGGCCGGCGACGTGACGCTGGGCACGATCACTGCGCTGGGCGGGGTGGTGCAGGTCAGCAGCACGGGCGGCACCATTGCGGACGCGGGCAACGGCCCGGGGGCCAACGTGGTGGCGGCGAGCTTCGTGATGCGCGGCCACGGGCCCCTGGTGGGCAACGGCGCGGGCACGCTGCCGGCCATCGGGGTGAATGCCACGCGCATCGACGTGGACGCGCCGGACGGGCTGGTGCTGCGCGACAGCGACGGCACGAGCTCGGTGTTCAACCTGCTGGCCAACGGCAAGACCTACCGGCAGCTGATCGCCGAGGGCACGCCCACGCGGGTGAGCTCGCCGATGGCGCCGACGGAGGCCGGGCCGCTGAACGTGAAGGTGAACACCGCCAGCACGCCGGCGACGACCAGCGCGCTGTCGCTGGCGGGGCTGACGCCGCGCACGGGCGCGAGCCTGCTGTCGGCGCAGCTGCCGGCGGCGGCGGTGGCCAGCCAGGCCACGGGCAGCTACCTGGACGAGCTGCTGGGCGGGCATGTGCGCATGGACCTGGCGGACCTGGACACGGGCACCGAGGGCGGGGCGCTGGAAGCGGCCTACCTGCTGGGCGCGTCCTCGGCCCAGCCGATGGTGAGTGGCGCGGGCTCCG
>NZ_LDSL01000211.1 GCF_001476815.1 Pseudacidovorax intermedius
GGCGCCGCGCGGCGCCTCATTCGATGGGCTGGTGCACCGTCACGAGCTTGGTGCCGTCGGGAAAGGTGGCCTCGACCTGGATGTCCGGGATCATCTCGGGCACGCCTTCCATCACGTCGTCGCGGGTCAGCACCTCCCGGCCCTCGCTCATGAGCTGGGCGACGGTCTTGCCGTCGCGGGCGCCTTCCATGACGGCGGCGGAGATCAGCGCGACCGCCTCGGGGTAGTTGAGCTTCAGGCCGCGGCCCTTGCGCCGCTCCGCCAGCAGGGCGGCGGTGAAGATCAGCAGCTTGTCTTTTTCTCGGGGCGTGAGTTCCATGGTGTTCTCTGGCTCGATCTGGGCTCGGTTCGCGCGGGCCGGCCGCGGGCGGCGGGCGTGCTGCGCCGACGGGCTGGCGCAGGATGATAGGCAGCCCCGCCATGTTGCAACAGTCGTGCCTCGCTCGGCATGAAAGCTGCACTCTGCCGCCTGTGAACGCCGACGCCTCTTCCGCCCCCGCCGCAGCCCCCGCGCCCGACGCCAGCGACGACGCGCCGCAGCGCATCGTCAAGGTCCGGCGCGACTACAACAGCTGGGTCGGCAGCGAGACGCTGGAGGACTATGCCCTGCGCTTCACGCCGCAGCGCTTTCGCAAATGGTCCGAATGGCGGGTGGCCAACACGGCCTTCGGCGCCGCCTCCTTCCTGATCCTCGAAGCCGTGGGCGCCACGCTGCTGGTGCAGTTCGGCTTCGCCAATGCCTTCTGGGCCATCGTGGCGACGGGGCTCATCATCTTCCTGGCCGGCCTGCCCATCAGCGCCTATGCGGCCCGCTACGGCGTGGACATGGACCTGCTGACGCGCGGCGCCGGCTTCGGCTACATCGGCTCGACCATCACCTCGCTGATCTACGCCAGCTTCACCTTCATCTTCTTCGCGCTGGAGGCCGCCGTGATGGCCTATGCGCTGGAGCTGGCGCTGGGCATTCCGCCGGCCTGGGGCTACCTGATCTGCGCGCTGGTGGTGATTCCGCTGGTGACACACGGCGTCTCGGCCATCAGCCGGCTGCAGATGTGGACGCAGCCCATCTGGCTGCTGATGCTGGTGGTGCCTTTTGCCTTCGTGCTGGCGCGCGATCCTGGTGCATTTGCGGGCATCACGCACTACGGTGGTGATCGCGGCGGCTCAGCGGAATTCGGATTGCACGGATTTGGTGCTGCATTGACCGTCGGCATCGCGCTCATCACCCAGATGGGGGAGCAGGCCGACTACCTGCGCTTCATGCCGGCGCGCAGCGCCGCCAACCGCGGGCGCTGGTGGGCCGCTGTGGTGACGGGCGGGCCGGGCTGGGTGGTGCTGGGCGTGGCCAAGATGCTGGGCGGGGCGCTGCTGGCCTACCTTGCCATCACCCACATGGTGCCCACCGAGCGGGCGGTGGACCCGAACCAGATGTACCTGGCCGCCTACGAATACGTCTTTCCGCACTACGGCTGGGCGGTGGCGGCGACGGCGCTGTTCGTGGTGATCTCGCAGCTCAAGATCAACGTCACCAATGCCTATGCCGGCTCGCTGGCCTGGAGCAACTTCTTCTCGCGCGTCACGCACAGCCATCCGGGCCGGGTGGTGTGGGTGGTGTTCAACGCGCTCATCGCCTTCATGCTGATGGAGATGAACGTGTTCGAGGCGCTGGGC
>NZ_LDSL01000212.1 GCF_001476815.1 Pseudacidovorax intermedius
GCCGGTGCGGACGTGCGCACCACGGGCAGCGCCGCGGGCGGCAGCGTCGACGTGCAGTCGGGCACCGCCGCGGTCACCATGACGGCCGGCAGCAGCCTGAATGCCGGTGCCGGCACGGTGCGCGTGCAGGCGGGTGCCAATGCGGTGCTGGCGGTGCTCACGACCACGGGCGCGGCCTCGGTGCTGGCCCAGGGCAGCATCCTGGATGCGGACGCCCTCACGGGCAGCGCGCCGAACCAGGCCAACGATGCGGTGCTCAACATTGGCGCGGGCACGCTGCGGCTGGTGGCGGGCAACGGCATCGGCGATGCGGTGAACCACCTGGAGATCGCGGTGGGCACGCTGGCGGCCTCGGCATCGGGCAGCATCTATCTGCTGGAGTCGGATGGGGTGAGCGTGGGCGACGTGGCGGCGAGCGTCAACCGGGTGGGCAGCGATGCGTCGACCACCGTGGTGAGCGATGCGGGCCTGTCGGATGTGGTGACGAGCGCGAACGGGAACGTGGTGCTGCGCAGCACCACCGGGGACATCGTGCTGAACGACGGCACGGCCAGTGCGGACGGCATCGCCATCGGCGCCAACGGCACGGGCAACGTGCTGGTGCAGGCCATCGCGGGCAATGTGGTGGCCAACGCCGGTGCGGACATCCGCAGCGGCACGGGCAGCCTCAGTGTGCTGGCTGGCGGCAGCGTGACGCTGGCGGCGGGTGCGGATCTGCTGACCAGTGCGGCGGGCAGCATCGACGTGCTGGCGACCACGGGCAGCGTGAGCATGTCCACCACCAGCAACCTCACGACCCAGACGGGCAGCGTGCGGGTGCAGGCGGGGGCGGACATCACGGTGGGGCGCATCACGACGACCACGGGCAATGTGAGCCTGACGGCCGGCGGCAGCCTGATCGACGCAGACGGGCTGGTGGCCGGGGCGGACGACACGGTGGTGAACGTCGTGACGGCGGGGCTGCGTCTGAGTGCGGGCAATGGCGTCGGCAGCGGCACCAACGCCATCGAGACGACCGTGACCACGCTGAGCGCCCGTGCGGGTGCGGGCGGTGTGTTCCTGACCGAGACCGACGGCCTGACCGTGGGTGACGTGGCGGTGGGCATCAACCGGGTGGGCAGCAATGCCCAGACGGCGGTCGTGACCGATGCGACCCAGTCCGACATCGCGACGACCGCCACCGGCAGCATCGTGCTGCGCAGCACCGCGGGTGACCTGGTGCTCAATGACGGCACGGCCAACACCGACGGCATCGCCATCAGCGCCAACGGCACGGGCAACGTGCTGGTGCAGGCGATCAGCGGCAACGTGCTCGCCAATGCCAATGCGGACATCCGCAGCGGCACCGGCAGCGTGAGCGTGCTGGCCTCGGGCAGCATCACGCTGGCCGCGGGCGCGGATGTGCTGACCAGCGCCGCTGGCAGCATCGACGTGCTGGCGGCCGCGGGTGCGGTGGCGATGAGTACCACCAGCAACCTCACGACCCAGACGGGCAGCGTGCGGGTGCAGGCGGCGACGGACATCACCGTGGGGCGCATCACGACCACCACGGGCAACACCAGCCTGACGGCGGGTGGACGCGTCGTGGATGCGGATGCCAATGGCGATACCACGGTCAACGTGGTGACCAATGGGCTGCGGCTGAGTGCGGGCAACGGCATCGGAGCCGGTGCGAATGCACTGGAAGTGACCGTGAGCACGCTGAGCGCCCGTGCGGGTGCGGGCGGCGTGTTCCTGACGGAGACCGATGGCCTGACGGTCGGCGACGTCTCGGTGAGCGTCAACCGCGTGGGCGGCAATGCGCTGACGACGACGGTGAGCGATGCGAACCAGTCGGACATCGTGACGAGCGCCAACGGCAGCATCGTGCTGCGCAGCCTGACGGGCGACGTCGTGCTGAACGACGGCAGCGCTACAGCGGATGGCATCGCCATCAGCGCCAATGGCACGGGCAACGTGCTGGTGCAGGCACTGGGCGGCAACGTGATCGCTGCCGCAAATGCGGACATCCGCAGCGAGACGGGCAACGTGAGCGTCCTGGCTTCGGGCAGCATCACGCTGGCGGCCGGTGCGGATGTGCTGACCGGTGCGGCCGGCAGCATCGACGTGCTGGCGACGGCCGGCGCTGTGGTGATGAGCACCACGAGCAACCTGACGACTCAGACCGGCAACGTGCGTGTCCAGGCGGGCACGGACATCACCGTGGGCCGCATCACAACGACCACGGGCAACACGAGCCTGACAGCGGGTGGCAGCGTCGTTGACGCAGACGCCCTGGCGGCCGGTGCGGACGACACGGCGGTGAACATCGTGACGAACGGCCTGCGCCTGAGCGCCGGCAACGGGATCGGCCTGGGCAGCAACGCCATCGAAACCACGGTGACGACGCTGAGCGCCCGCGCGGGCGCGGGCGGCGTGTTCCTGACGGAGACCGACGGCCTGACCGTCGCCGACGTGGCCGCCAGCATCAGCCGCGTGGGCAGCGATGCGCTGACCACGACGGTGAGCGACGCCGCACAGTCCGACATCGTGACGACGACCAACGGCAGCATCGTGCTGCGCAGCACGGCTGGCGACATCGTGCTGAACGACGGTACGGCCAATGCCGACGGCAATGCGCTGATCGCGAGCGGCACCGGCAACGTGCTGGTGCAGGCCATCGCCGGCAACGTGTTGGCCAACATGGATGTCCGAAGCGGCACGGGTAGCATCAGCGTGCTGGCCTCGGGCAGCGTGACCCTGGCCGCGAATGCCGACGTGCTCACCAGCGCCGCTGGCAGCATCGACGTGCTGGCCACGGCCGGTGCGGTGCTGATGAGCACCACGAGCAATCTCACGACCCAGACGGGCAGCGTGCGTGTCCAGGCGGGCACGGACATCACGGTGGGCCGCATCACGACCACGACCGGCAACACCAGCCTCACGGCCGGTGGCAGCCTGATCGACGCGGACGGCCTAGTGGCCGGTGCCGACGACACGGTGGTCAACATCGTGACGAATGGCCTGCGCCTCAGTGCAGGCAACGGCATCGGTGCCAGCAACAACGCCATCGAGACGACCGTGACGACGCTGAGCGCTCGCGCCGGTGCCGGCGGCGTGTTCCTGACCGAAACCGACGGTCTGACCGTGGGCGATGTGGGCGTGAGCATCAACCGCGTGGGCGGCGATGCGCTGACGACGGCGGTGAGCGATGCGAACCAGTCGGACATCGTGACGAGCGCCAACGGCAACGTGGTCCTGCGCAGCACGACGGGTGACCTGGTGCTGAACGACGGCACTGCGGCGGCGGATGGCATCGCCATCAGCGCCAACGGCACGGGCAACGTGCTGGTGCAGGCGATCGCCGGCAACCTGATCGCCAACGCCAATGCGGACATCCGTAGCGGCACGGGCAGCATCAGCGTGCTGGCCTCCGGCAGCGTGACGCTGGCGGCCGGTGCGGACGTGCTGACCAGCGCGGCGGGCAGTATCGACATGCTGGCGACCGCAGGCGCGGTGGTGATGAGCACCACCAGCAACCTCACGACGCAGACCGGCAACGTGCGTGTCCAGGCGGGCACGGACATCACGGTGGGCCGCATCACGACCACGACCGGTAACACCAGCCTGACGGCGGGCGGCAGCATCGTTGATGCGGACGCTCTGGTGGCCGGCGCCGACGACGGCGTGGTCAATATCGTGACGAACGGCCTGCGCCTCGCCGCAGGCAATGGCATCGGCTCTAGCAGCAACGCCATCGAGACCACGGTGACGACGTTGAGCACCCGCGCGGGCGCGGGTGGCGTGTTCCTGACGGAGACCGACGGCCTGACGGTCGGCGACGTGTCCGCCAGCATCAACCGCGTGGGCAGCGATGCACTGACCACGGCGGTGAGCGACGCCACGCAGTCCGACGTCGTGACGACGGCCAACGGCAGCATCGTGCTGCGCAGCACGGCCGGTGACATCGTGCTGAACGACGGCACGGCCAATGCCGACGGCAACGCGCTGATCGCGAACGGCGCCGGCAACGTGCTGGTGCAGGCCATCGCCGGCAACGTGCTGGCCAACATGGACATCCGCAGTGGCACCGGCAGCATCAGCGTGCTGGCCTCTGGCAGCGTGACCCTGGCCGCGAACGCCGACGTGCTGACCAGCGCGGCCGGCAGCATCGACGTGCTGGCCACGGTGGGCAGCGTGGTGATGAGCACTACGAGCAACCTGACGACCCAGACGGGCAGCGTGCGCGTGCAAGCGGGCACGGACATCACGGTGGGCCGCATCACCACGACGACTGGCAACACCAGCCTGACGGCCGGCGACAGCATCGTTGACGCGGACGCCCTCGTGGCGGGCGCTGACGACGGCGCGGTCAACGTCGTGACGAACGGCCTGCGCTTGAGCGCGGGCAACGGCGTCGGCTCGGGCAGCAACGCCATCGAGACGGCCTTGACGACGCTGAGCGCCCGTGCGGGTGCAGGCGGTGTGTTCCTGACAGAAACCGACGGCCTGACCGTCGGCGATGTGGGCGTGAGCATCAACCGCGTGGGCTCCAACGCGCTGACCACGGTGATGAGCGATGCGACGCAGTCGGACATCGCCACGACGGCCAATGGTCACGTGGTGCTGCGCAGCACCACGGGCGACCTGGTACTGAACGACGGCACGGCGGCGGCGGACGGTATGGCCATCAGCGCCAATGGCACGGGCAACGTGCTGATCCAGGCCATCGCGGGCAATGTGGTGGCCAATGCCAATGCGGACATCCGCAGCGGCACGGGCAGCATCAGCGTGCTGGCCTCGGGCGGCGTGACGCTGTCTGCCGGTGCGGACGTGCTGACCAGCGCCGCCGGCAGCATCGACGTGCTGGCGACGGCCGGTGCCGTGGTGATGAGCACCACGAGCAACCTGACGACTCAGACCGGCAACGTGCGGGTCCAAGCGGGCACGGACATCACGGTGGGCCGCATCACCACGACCACGGGCAACACCAGCCTGACGGCGGGCGGCAGCATCGTTGATGCGGACGCCCTCGTGGCGGGCGCAGACGACGGGGCGGTCAACATCGTGACGAACGGCCTGCGCCTGAGCGCCGGCAACGGCATCGGCGCCGGCAGCAATGCCGTCGAGACGACCGTGACCACGCTAAGCGCCCGCGCCGGTGCGGGCGGCGTGTTCGTGACCGAAACCGACGGTCTGACGATCGGCGACGTGTCGGCCAGCATCAATCGCGTGGGCGCCGATGCGCTGACCACGGCGGTGAGCGATGCCGCGCAGTCCGACATAGTGACGACGGCCAACGGCAACGTGGTCCTGCGCAGCACCACGGGCGACCTGGTGCTGAATGACGGCACTGCGGCAGCCGACGGCAACGCCATCAGCGCCAACGGCAGTGGCAACGTGCTGATGCAGGCACTGGGTGGCAACGTCCTCGCCAATGCCAATGCAGACATCCGCAGTGGCACCGGCAGCGTGAGCATCCTGGCTTCGGGCAGCGTGACGCTGTCGGCCGGTGCGGACGTGCTGACCAGCGCTGCGGGCAGCATCGACGTGCTGGCCACGGCCGGTGCCGTGAGCATGTCCACGACCAGCAACCTCACGACCCAGACGGGCAGCGTGCGTGTGCAGGCGGCGACGGACATCACCGTGGGGCGCATCACGACCACCACGGGCAACACCAGCCTGACGGCGGGTGGACGCGTCGTGGATGCGGATGCCAATGGCGATACCACGGTCAACGTGGTGACCAATGGCCTGCGGCTGAGTGCGGGCAATGGCATCGGCGCGGGCAACAACGCCATCGAGACGACGGTGAGCACGCTCAGCGCCCGTGCGGGCGCGGGCGGCGTGTTCCTGACGGAGACCGATGGCTTGGCGGTCGGGGATGTGGCCGTGAGCATCAACCGTGTCGGCGGCAATGCGCTGACCACGGCGGTGAGCGATGCGACGCAGTCGGATCTCGTGACGACGGCCAACGGCAATGTGGTGCTGCGCAGCCTGACGGGCGACGTCGTGCTGAACGACGGCACGGCGGCAGCGGATGGCATCGCCATCGGCGCCAATGGCACGGGCAATGTGCTGGTGCAGGCACTGGGCGGCAACGTGACGGCCAATGCCAGCGCGGACATCCGCAGTGGCACGGGCAGCATCAGCGTCCTGGCTTCGGGCAGCGTGACGCTGGCGGCCGGTGCGGATGTGCTGACCAGCGCCTCGGGCAGCATCGACGTGCTGGCGACGGCCGGCGCCGTGGTGATGAGCACCACGAGCAACCTCACGACCCAGACCGGCGACGTGCGTGTCCAAGCGGGCACGGACATCACCGTCGGCCGCATCACGACCACGACCGGCAACACCAGTCTGACGGCCGGCGGCAGCGTCATTGACGCTGATGCCCTGGTGGCCGGAGCGGACGACGCCGTCGTGAACATCGTGACGAACGGCCTGCGCCTGAGTGCAGGCAACGGCATCGGCGCAGGCAGCAACGCCCTGGAGACCACGGTGACCACGCTGAGCGCCCGAGCTGGTGCAGGCGGCGTGTTCCTGACGGAAACCGACGGCCTGACGGTCGGCGACGTATCGGCCAGCATCAACCGCGTGGGCGTCGATGCGCTGACCTCTGCCGTGGTGGACGCCACGCAGTCGGACATCGCCACGACCGCCAACGGCAGCATCGTGCTGCGCAGCACCACGGGCGACCTGGTGCTGAACGATGGCACGGCAGCCGCCGACGGCAACGCCATCAGCGCCAACGGCTCTGGCAACGTGCTGGTGCAGGCGATTGCAGGCAACGTCCTTGCCAACGCCAACGCGGACATCCGCAGCGGCTCGGGTAATGTGAGCGTGCTGGCCTCCGGCAGCGTGACGCTGTCGGCCGGTGCCGATGTGCTGACCAGCGCGGCGGGCAGCATCGACATGCTGGCGACCGCGGGTGCGGTGGTGATGAGCACCACCAGCAACCTCACGACGCAGACGGGCAACGTGCGTATCCAGGCGGGCACGGACATCACGGTCGGCCGCATCACGACGACCACGGGCAACACCAGCCTGATCGCGGGCGGCAGCATCGCCGACGCGGATGGCCTGGTGGACGGTGCCGACGACACGGTGGTGAACATCGTGACCAACGGCCTGCGCCTCACCGCCGGGAACGGCATCGGTGCCGGCAGCAACGCCATCGAGACCACGGTGACCACGCTGAGCGCTCGCGCCGGTGCTGGCGGTGTGTTCCTGACGGAGACCGA
>NZ_LDSL01000213.1 GCF_001476815.1 Pseudacidovorax intermedius
GTGCGCACGTCCGCACCGGCCGCCAGGCTCAGCGCGCCGGTGGCCAGGATGGAGATGTTGCCGCTGCCCGAGAGCACGTCGGCGTTGTCCGCCAGCGCGATCGCGCCGGCGCTTTGCAGCAGCACGTTGCCGCGGCCATTGGCCGACACCGCCACGCCGTCGGTCGCGCCCGAGGCGCCGTCGGTGAGCGTCAGCGTGCCGGCCGCATTGGTCAGCACGATGCTGCCGTCGCCGCCCGCGGTGCGCAGGTCCGACTGGCCCGCATCGGTGCTCAGCGACGCCGCCGCCAGCGCGCCGGTGGCCGTCACGGCCTGCACCGCCACCGACACCGTGGTCACGTTCACGCCGTCGCGCTCGGCCAGGAACAGCCCGCCGTTGCCCGCCAGGGCCGACAGGTTCACCGTGCGCGTCTCCAGCAGGTTGCCGGCCGCGCCGATGGCCGCTCCGGCCTTCAGCCGCAGGCTGCCGCTGGCGGTGCCGGTGGTGATGTTCAGCGCCGACTCGCCCGCCGTGCCGTCCGCATCCAGGATGCTGCCCGCGCTGGCCGTGATGGACACGCTGCCGCCCGAGGAGGTGACGGTGATCACGCCCACGCTCACGTCCTGCGCGGCCACGAGGCGCACCGAGCCGCCCGCCGTGATGGCGTTGCCCGAAGCCTGCACGATGCTGCCGGCGGCCGACTCCACGTTCACCGCCCCCAGGATGCCGGTGGTGATGCCCGCAGCGCCGGTGAAGCGCACGCCCGTGCTGCCCTTGACCGTCACCCAGCCGCCGTCGTTGGCGCCGCTGGTGCCGGCGCTGCGGATGTCCGCATTGCCCGTGACCGCACCGGCCAGGGCCTCCACCAGCACGTTGCCGCTGGTGCCGTCCACGTTGCCGGCGCGGATCGCCACGCCGTCGGCATTGCCGCCGTCGTTCAGCACCAGGTCGCCCGTGGTGCTCTGCAGCACCACGTGCGCGCTCGCGCCCGTCACGATGTCGCTCAGGTTGCCCGCCACGTCCACGCGGCTGCCGCCGGTGGCCAGCGCCGCGCCGACGCTGCCGTCCGCGCCCACCTGGCGGATCGCGTTGGCGACCGTGCCCACGGTGAGGCCGTTGCTCTCCAGCAGGAACACGCCGGTGGTGCCGGCGTAGGCGGCCAGCGTCGTGGCATCGATCTCCAGCGCATTGGCGGCCGTGCCCACGCTGCCCGCGGCCATCAGGCGCAGGCCATTGGCACTCAGGTTGAGCACGCGCTCGTTGGCGGCGGTGTCGGCATCCAGGATGCTGCCGGCGTTCGCGTCGACGGACAGGTTGCCCGTGGTGCTCACGCGTGCCAGCGTCACGTTGCCGGTGGCCTGCAGGCGGATGTCGCCGCTGCCGCTCGTGAAGGCGCTCGTGGCCGACTGGGTCAGCGCGCCATTGGCGGCGACCACTTCCAGGGTGCCGCTGCCGCTGGTGGCGATGCCGGCCACGGCGTCGATGCGGGTGGCCGCGCGCACGCTCACGTGGCCGCCGGCGGCGCTCACCGCCGTGTTCAGCACGAGGGCGCCGCCGGTGCTCTCCAGCAGCACGTTGCCGCCGGCGCTGGTGACGCCGTTGGTGGCGGCGGTGCCGCCCACGGTGATGTCGCCGCCCGCGCGCAGCAC
The DNA here is from genome assembly GCF_001476815.1 of Pseudacidovorax intermedius. Classification (GTDB taxonomy): domain Bacteria; phylum Pseudomonadota; class Gammaproteobacteria; order Burkholderiales; family Burkholderiaceae_C; genus Xenophilus; species Xenophilus intermedius_A. The sequence goes on from NZ_LDSL01000213.1 coordinate 1,629, forward strand.
GAGGGCGCCGCTGCCGGTGGCCGTGAGGTCTTCCTGCGCGGTGCTGGTGGTGCTGCCCGCGGCCGTGCCGTCGGCCAGCACGAGGCGCACGTTGACCGTCACGCTGTCGATGGCGACGGCGTCGCGCTCGGCCAGGAACAGGCCGCGCGTGCCGGCGCTCGCCGTCAGGGTGGCGACCTGCGTTTCCAGCGCATTGAGCACGCTGCCGAAGCCGATGCCGCCTGCGGCATCGCTCTGGGCGGCCGTCAGGCGCAGCCGGTTGGCCGTGATGTCGGCATTGGCGTCCTCGGTGAGGTCGCCATCCACGATGTCGATGCCCGCGGTGACGGCCACGTCGCCGCTGGCCGCGTCGAC
>NZ_LDSL01000214.1 GCF_001476815.1 Pseudacidovorax intermedius
ACTGCAGGGTGTCGGTGGGCAGCTCCTCCACCGCATGCTGGATCGCGTCGTAGGGTTGCGGATCGTGCCAGCCGGTGTCGCGCACCGTGGCCGAGCCGTAGAGCCGCAGCCGGTGCTGGCCGGCGGGCACGCGCACGCGGGCGCAGCGGTTGCCGAAGCAGTCCGAGTAGTGGTCGGTCCAGAAGGGCGGATCCACCAGGGGATGCTCCGGCGCGACAAGATCGTGCCCGCGGTCGGGATGCACCTGCAGCATGTAGACCACGGCGGTGGGTCCGGCCAGTGCGAGTTCGATGTCGTAGCCGATGCGGATGAGCATGGGAACAGGGATGCCTTCGCCCGGGCCGTCCGGGGTGTCGCGGCAAAGTCGTGGGAGCCTACGCACCGATGCTGCACTGCGGCAGGGGTCCAGCGCCTGAGGCGGTGTAGGTGCACATCGCGCGTCGGCCGTTTCCTACCCGCGCAGGCTCGGCACTCCCACGGACGCGGGCGCGGCGCCACTACGCGGATGGCGGAACCGACTGTCTACGCTTTGTCACATTCGCAGGCCGTGATTGCACCCCTCGCACAGGGGCTCTACCACCCGGCCGGCGTCCCCTCCAACCCTTTCTCCTTCCCATCGAAGCAGGACTCCCATGGACATGACCCACGCCCTCGTCAGCGCCCTGAACAGCGCCTGGCTCGACGAATTCCTGGTCTGGGGCGTGGCAGGCATGACGGCTGTCATCGCCCTCGTCGCCCTGGTCAACGCCGTCGACGTCTTCCTGGACAACGAAGCCAGCTGATCCTCCGGCTCGCGCCCCCCTTTCCCAACCCACGCACCCGATGCCCACCGAGAGCAAGTC
>NZ_LDSL01000215.1 GCF_001476815.1 Pseudacidovorax intermedius
GGTGCCGCCCGGCGCCGGGCCGCCCTTGCCGTTCTTCCACTCGTCGATGCAGGCGGTGTTGAAGCCCAGCTGGGCCGCGCGGATGGCAGCGATGTAGCCGCCGGGGCCACCGCCGATGACGATGACGTCGAATTGCTTGGACATGATGTTCTTTCGCTGGAGTCGGCTCACCACGGGGCTGGCACGCAAAGGCAAGCGTAGCGAAGCCCGTTCGCATGCACCCGCGGAACCGGCTTTGCCGGGCCGCCGGGTGCGCCCCCTTGAGGGGGGATTCGGCTACACGCAGTGAGCAAGAAACGGGGGTGGGTCAAATATCGAACAGCAGGCGCGACGGGTCTTCCAGCGCTTCCTTCATGGCGACCAGGCCCAGCACGGCTTCGCGGCCGTCGATGATGCGGTGGTCGTAGCTCATCGCCAGGTAGTTCATCGGGCGCACCACGATCTGGCCGTTTTCGACCACGGCGCGGTCCTTGGTCGCGTGCACGCCCAGGATGGCCGACTGGGGCGGGTTGATGATGGGCGTCGACAGCATGGAGCCGAAGGTGCCGCCGTTGGAGATGGAGAAGGTGCCGCCGGTCATCTCGTCGATGGACAGCTTGCCTTCCTGGGCCTTCTTGCCGAACTCGGCGATCTTCTTCTCGATGTCGGCGAAGCTCATCTGGTCGGCATTGCGCAGGATCGGCACCACCAGGCCGCGCGGCGAACCGACGGCGATGCCGATGTCGAAGTAGCCGTGGTAGATGATGTCGTTGCCGTCGACCGAGGCGTTGAGCACCGGGTACTTCTTGAGGGCGTGCACGGCCGCCTTGACGAAGAAGCTCATGAAGCCCAGCTTGGTGCCGTGCTCCTTGGTGAAGGCGTCCTGGAACTTCTTGCGCAGGTCCATCACCGGGGCCATGTTCACCTCGTTGAAGGTGGTCAGGATGGCGTTGGTGGACTGCGACTGCAGCAGGCGCTCGGCGATGCGGGCGCGCAGGCGGCTCATCGGCACGCGCTCTTCGGGGCGGTCGCCCAGGTTGGCAGCGGTGGGGGCGGCGACCTGCGGCAGCGAGGTCTTGGGGGCACCGGTCGGGATCTGAACGGCGGGTGCCTTGGCGGCGGTGGCACCACCGGCCACGGCCGACAGCACGTCGCCCTTGGTCACGCGGCCGTCCTTGCCGGAGCCGGCAACGTCGCTGGTCTTCAGGCCGTTGTCGGCGAGCAGCTTGGCGGCGGCGGGCATGGCCACGTCGGACTTGGCACCCCCCGTGGCGGCCGGTGCGGCAGCGGCCGGGGCCGAAGCAGCAGGCGCGGGTGCGGCGGCAGCCGGTGCGGGGGCGGCGGCGCCTGCCTTGCCTTCGGTGTCGATCTTGGCGATCAGCTGGTCGGCGACGACGGTCGCGCCGTCGGCCTGGACGATCTCGGCCAGCACGCCGGACGCGGGAGCGGGCACTTCGAGCACGACCTTGTCGGTCTCGATCTCGATCAGGATTTCATCGGCTGTGACGGCTTCGCCGGCCTTCTTCTTCCACTGCAGCATCGTGGCTTCGGCCACGGACTCGGACAACTGGGGAACCTTGACTTCAACGATGGACATTTTTGGGGACTCTGCTTATTCGAGGGAAACACGCCCGCGAACGAGAAAAAAAGTGGGGCGCGCGAGAACGGAAGGCCGGCGCGACGCACCGGCCTTCCTGGCGGGACTTACTTGGTGAGGACGAAGCCCTTGAGCTTGCCGAAGGCACCGTCGACCAGCGCCTTCTGCTGCTCCTGGTGCAGGTGGGCATAACCCACTGCCGGCGAGGCCGAGGCGGCACGGCCGGAGTAGCCGAGCTTCTGGCCGTCGAGCATGTTCTCGTGGATGTAGTGCTGCACGAAGAACCAGGCGCCCTGGTTCTGCGGCTCGTCCTGGCACCACACGATGTCCACCGCGTTCGGGTACTTCTTCACCTCGGTCGCGAAGGCCTTGTGCGGGAAGGGATAGAGCTGCTCGACGCGGATGATGGCCACGTCGTCGGCGCCCTTCTCCTCGCGCTTCTTGGCCAGGTCGTAGTAGACCTTGCCCGAGCAGGCGACGATGCGCTTGACCTTGTCGGCCTTGAGTTCCTTGACGTCGGGGATGACCGTCTGGAAGCCGCCCTTGATGAACTCCGACACCGGCGAGGTCGCATCCTTGTTACGCAGCAGCGACTTCGGGGTCATGATGACCAGCGGCTTGCGCAGGTTGCGCACCATCTGGCGGCGCAGCAGGTGGAAGATCTGGCTGGCCGTCGTGGGCTGCACCACCTGGATGTTGGTGTCGGCCGACAGCTGCATGAAGCGCTCCAGGCGGGCCGAGCTGTGCTCGGGGCCCTGGCCTTCGTAGCCGTGCGGCAGCATCAGCGTCAGGCCGTTCAGGCGGCCCCACTTCACCTCGCCCGAGGCGATGAACTGGTCGATCACCACCTGGGCGCCGTTGGCGAAGTCGCCGAACTGGGCTTCCCAGATCACCAGCGTGTTGGGGTCGTTGGAGGCGTAGCCGTATTCGAAGCCCAGCACCGCCTCTTCGGACAGGATGGAGTCGATGACGACGAAGGGCGCCTGGTTCTCGGCCACGTTCTGCAGCGGCACGTAGGTGCCCGTGTCCCACTTCTCGCGGTTCTGGTCGTGCAGCACCGAATGGCGGTGGGTGAAGGTGCCGCGGCCGCAGTCCTCGCCGGACAGACGCACCGGGTAGCCGCTGGCCACCAGCGAGGCGAAGGCCATGTGCTCGCCCATGCCCCAGTCGACGTTGACGTCGCCGCGGCCCATGGCGGCGCGGTCGTCCAGCACCTTCTTGACCAGCGGATGCACCGTGAAGCCTTCCGGCACCGTGGTGATCTTCTCGGCCAGGCGCTTCCACTCGGCCAGCGGCAGGGCCGTCTCGGCGGCGTCGGTCCACTTCTTGTTGGAGAAGGCGCTCCAGTCGACCGCGTACTTGCGCTTGAAGTCGGTCAGCACCGGGTCGATGGTGTTCTTGCCGGCGTCGAAGGCGGCGCGCTGGGCCTTGACCATGTCGTCGCCGAGCGTCTCGCCCAGGCCCTGGGCCGCCAGCTTGTCGGCGTAGAGCTTGCGCGTGCCGGGGTGGGCGGCGATCTTCTTGTACATCAGCGGCTGGGTGAGCGAGGGGGTGTCCTGCTCGTTGTGGCCCAGCTTGCGGAAGCAGATGATGTCGACGACCACGTCCTTGTTGAACTCCTGGCGGTATTCCAGGGCCAGCTGCATGCACAGCACCACGGCTTCGGGATCGTCGCCGTTCACGTGCAGCACGGGCGCCTCGATCATCTTGACGACGTCGGTGCAGTACAGCGTGGAGCGGCTGTCGCGCGGATCGGAGGTGGTGAAGCCGATCTGGTTGTTGATGACGATGTGGATCGTGCCGCCGGTGTAGTAGCCGCGGGTTTCGGCCAGCGCCAGCGTTTCCATGATGACGCCCTGGCCGGCGAAGGCCGCGTCACCGTGCACCAGCACGGGCAGCACCGAGGCGCCGCGGGTGTCGCCGCGACGGTCCATGCGGGCGCGCACCGAGCCCTCGACCACCGGGTTCACGATTTCCAGGTGCGAGGGGTTGAAGGCCAGGCTCAGGTGCATCGGGCCGCTGGGCGTGGTCACGTCCGAGCTGAAGCCCTGGTGGTACTTCACGTCGCCGCTGGGCAGGTCTTCGGGAGCGGTGTGGTCGAACTCGGCGAACAGGTCCTTGGGCGCCTTGCCCAGGGTGTTGACCAGCACGTTCAGGCGGCCGCGGTGGGCCATGCCGATCACGATTTCCTGCACGCCCTTGGCGCCAGCACCGTTGACCAGCTCGTCCATGGCGACGATGAAGCTTTCGCCGCCTTCGAGCGAGAAGCGCTTCTGGCCGACGTACTTGGTGTGCAGGAAGCGCTCCAGGCCTTCGGCAGCCGTCAGGCGCTCAAGCACGTGCTTCTTCTTCTCGGCGCTGAGCTTGGGGTTGGTGCGCGCGGCTTCGAGCTTCTGCTGCCACCAGCGCTTCTGCGCCTGGTCGGTCATGTACATGTACTCGACGCCGATGGTGCCGCAGTACGTTTCGCGCAGGGCGTTCAGCAGGTCGCGCAGCGACATGGTGTCGCGGCCGAAGAAGGTGTTGCTGGTGTTGAAGACCGTCTCGAGGTCGGCGTCAGCGAAGCCGTAGAACGACGGCTCCAGCTCGGGGATGGCCGGGCGCTCGGCACGCTGCAGCGGATCCAGGTTGGCCCAGCGGGCGCCGACGTTGCGGTAGGCGGCGATCAGCTGCTGGACGGCGGTGCGCTTGCGGCCCAGTTCGGAATCGGCACCGCTGGCTTCCACCACGCGGGTGCCGCCCTGCTTGGCGCGCTCGGCGAAGGCGTTGATGACGGGCTGGTGCGCAACATCGCGGGAATCGCTGCCGTCCGACGCGGGCACGTGTTGAAGTGCGTCAAAGTACGAGCGCCAGTTGTCCGGCACGCTGCCGGGGTTGGCGAGATAGTTCTCGTACATCTCTTCGACATAGGGCGCATTGCCGCCGAAGAGATAACTGTTGCCCTGATAGGCGTTGTAGATGGACGCGGGGGAATCGCTCATGTTCCGCTGACCTCCGCTTCCCTTGGGGAAGCATTAGCTGGTTAAGAAAACCTTCCGCGACACGGCTGAACCGGATGGCGGATGCGACTGTGGCTGGGGAAGGGCCTGAGTACACCAGGATTGTGCCACGTCGCACGCGCGCACTGACGCGGTGATTCGGAGCGCACCATTGTGCGCCCCCAATCTGACAGCGCGAGGCGCGGCGAAGTTCAGCCGATCAGGCGCTGGATCGCCTGCAGGCTGCCCGGGTCGTCGATGGTGGTGAGATCGCCCGGATCGCGCCGCTCGCAGACGGCCTGCAGGGCGCGGCGCAGCAGCTTGCCGCTGCGCGTCTTGGGCAAGGCCGCGACCGAATGCACGCGCGCCGGCCGCGCCAGCGCACCCAGGCCATCGGCCACGGTCTTCATCACTTCGCCTTCGAGTTTCAGGGCCGCAGCCTCGTCACCGACGCCGGCCCGCGGCACCACGAAGGCGACCGCGACCTGGCCCTTGAGCGCATCGGCCACGCCCACCACCGCCACTTCGGCGACGGCGGGATGGGCGGAGATGGCCTCCTCGATCTCGCGCGTACCCAGCCGGTGGCCCGCCACGTTGATCACGTCGTCGGTGCGGCCCAGGATGTAGAAGTAGCCGTCGGCATCGCGCACGCCCCAGTCGAAGGTGGAATAGACCTCGACGCCCGGAATGCTGTGCCAGTAGGTATCGAGGAAGCGCTGGTCGTCGCGCCACACCGTCTGCATGAAGCCCGGCGGCGTCGGCGACTCGATGACCACCACGCCCTTCTCGCCCGGCGTCGTCAGATCCGCGCCGGTCGATTCGTGCACCAGCTTGACCTTGAAACCATACATCGGCACGCCGGGGCTGCCTAACCTGGTGGGCTGCTGCTCCACGCCGTGCGCCACCGTCAGGATGGGCCAGCCCGACTCGGTCTGCCAGTAGTTGTCGATGATCGGCACGCCCAGGCCCTCGCTGATCCAGCGCGCGGTGGGCTCGTCCAGCGGCTCGCCGGCCAGGAACAGCGCGCGCAGGCTGGAGACATCGTGCTTACGCAGCAGCGCCGGGTCCTGCTTCTTGAGCACGCGCACGGCGGTCGGCGCCGAGAACATCACGTTGACCTTGTACTTCTCGACCAGCCGCCACCAGATGGCGCCGTCCGGCTGGCCGTCCAGCCCCTGCGTGGGCAGGCCTTCGTACACGAGGGTCGCCATGCCCGCGATCAGCGGGCCATACACGATGTAGCAGTGGCCGACCACCCAGCCGATGTCGCTGGTGCAGAAGTAGGTCTCGCCCGGGCTGGCCTGGAAGATGTGCCGCATGCTGGCCGCCAGCGCCACCGCATAGCCGCCGACGTCGCGCTGCACGCCCTTGGGCCGGCCCGTGGTGCCGCTGGTGTAGAGCGTGTAGCTGACATCGGCCGCGTCCATCCATTCGCAGGGCACTTCGGCATCGGCGTGGGCCGGCGCAAGCCGGTCCATCCGGTGATCGCGGCCTTCCACCAGCGCCATCGGCGCCAAGCCGCGGTCCGCCAGCAGCACGGCCGCGGGCTTGTGCGCGGCGAGCCGGATCGCCTCGTCCAGCAACGGCTTGTACGCCAGCACCTTGCCGCCGCGGGATCCGGCGTCGGCGCTGACGATCACCGCGGGCTGCGCATCGTCGATGCGCGAAGCGAGCGAGGCGCTGGCGAAGCCGCCGAAGACCACGCTGTGGATCGCACCCAGCCGGGCGCAGGCCAGCATGGCGAACACGGCCGGCGCGATCATGGGCATGTAGATCAGCACCCGGTCGCCACGGCCCACGCCCAGGCTGCGCAGCATCGAGGCCATCTGCTGCACCTCCCGATGAAGCTCGCCATACGTGTAGGTGCGCTCCGTGCCGGTCTCGGTCGACACGGCGATCACCGCCGGCTCATCCCGCCGATGGGGCAGGTGGCGGTCGATGGCGTTGTGGGACAGGTTGGTGGTGCCGCCGCCGAACCAGGTGGTGAAGGGCAGCCGGCTGCGGTCCAGGATGGTGGCCGGCGGCTGCTGCCAGTCGATCAGTCGGGCCTGCTCGGCCCAGAAGGCCTCGGGTTCGTCGATGGAACGGCGGTAGAACGCCTCGTAGCTGCGCATGGCCCGTTGTCTCCTGGTCGCCGGCGTCGAAGTTGCGCCGTGTGGACGCGATTATTGGAGACGGCCTTGCGGCAGGCTGACAGCGCCCTTTCATCGCGCGGCCCGCAGCGCCGCGCGAGGTCGGCGGCTCAGCGGATCAGCGCCTGCAGTTCCTTGAAGGCCGGATGCTCCGCGCTGCGAAGCCATTCGAAGCCCACCATCTCGGTGGTCACCAGCTCGGCCCCTGCGCCGGCCAGCCGGTCGAAGGCGGCATCGCGGTTGCGCTCGGTGCGCGAGCCGCAGGCGTCGGTGACCACCCAGACCTCGAACTCGTCCTCCAGCAGCTCCAGCGCGGTCTGCAGCACGCAGACGTGGGCCTCGCAGCCGGCGATCACGATGCTGCCGCGCTCGGGCGCCGCCGCCTGCGGCTTCTGCAGATGGCGCGGCAGGCTGCGCGCATTGCCCTGCGCGGGCCGCGCGGGCGGGCGCAGCCATTCGCCCAGCCCTTCGGACACGGCGCTGAACTGCATCTTGGCCAGGGTCCGGCTGCACTTGTCGCGCAGTTCCTCGGCCAGTGGGCCCAGCCGCGAGGGGTTCTGCTCCGTGCCCCACACCGGCACCTCGGCCAGCCCCGCCATCCTGGCCAGGCGCAGGGCGTTGGCCATGACGGCCTCGCCCTCGTGGATGGCGGGCATCAGCCGCGGCTGGTAGTCGATGAGCACGAGTTGGGACTGGTCGGCGTCGAGGAGCATGGCAGGAAGAAGGGATGGCGTCCGGCTCGGACGGAGAAATGACGGCGGCCACAATGGCGCGCATGCCGGCCATTGTCCATCCCTGCCCGCCCCGCGAATGAGCGAGCGCACCGTCATCGCCCCACCCGCCCGCCGACGGCTGCTCGGCGGCTTGCTCGCCGGGCTGGCCGCGACCGGCCTGCCCGGCTGCGGCTGGCTGCCGAGGCCCGCCGTCACGCCCTTGCCCAGCCGGGAAGACACCGGCGCCTGCGGCCCGGCCGACACCCTGATCGTGCTGCTGCCCGGTCGCGGCATGACCATCGGCGAACTGGCGGACGAAGGCTTCGGCAACGCGCTGCGCGACTCGGGCGTGCGCGCGGATCTGCTGCGCGTGGATGCGCACATGGCCTATTACCGCGACCAGAGCATCGTCACGCGCCTGCAGGAAGACGTCGTCTGCCCGGCACGCGCACGCGGCTACCGCCACATCTGGCTGGCCGGCATCTCGCTGGGCGGGCTGGGCGCCCTGCTCTATGCCGACGCCCATCCCGAGGACGTCGACGGCCTGCTGCTCATCGCGCCCTACCTGGGCGAGGAGACGACCGCCACCGACGTGGCCGTCCAGGGCGGCCCGGCGCGCTGGACGCCGACCAGCCTCACTGACGACGCCATCGGGGTCCGTGCCTGGACGGTCCTGAAGCGCTTCGTATCCGAGCCGGCCGGCGCGCCGCCGTTGTACCTGGCCTTCGGCGTGGACGACCGGCTGGCACCGACGCACCGGGTGCTGGCCGAGGCCCTGCCGCCACAGCGGGTGCTGACGGCGGCCGGCGGCCATGACTGGCCGGCCTGGCGCCCCTTGTGGCGCCGCCTGCTGGCCGAGGCGCCCCTGCCGCGCTGCCGGTGAAGGGCCGGCGGGCCACGCGGATGGTCGCGTTGCGCCGCCTCTACCGCCGCTGTGGGCGGCTCACGGCTGCAGCCGGATCAGCCGTCCGTCTTCCTCGTCGGTGAGCACGTAAAGCAGCCCGTCGGGCCCCTGCCGCACGTCGCGGATGCGTGCGCGGCCGGCCTCCAGCAGTTTCTCTTCCCGCACCACCCGGCCGTCCTTCAACTCGATGCGGTCCAGGTAGCCGAACTTGAGCGAGCCGACGAAGAGGCTGCCCTTCCAGGCCGGCCCATAACGGTCGCTGGTCAGGAAGGCCATGCCAGACGGCGCGATGGACGGCGTCCAGTGTTGCAGCGGCGGCTCCATGCCCTCTTTGGCCTGGATGCCGGCACCGATGGGCGCGCCGCCGTAGTTGACGCCGTGGGTGATCACCGGCCAGCCGTAGTTGCGGCCGGCGCGGTCGATGTTGATCTCGTCGCCGCCCTGCGCGCCATGCTCGTGCGTCCACAACTGGCCGTCCGGACCGATCGCGGCACCCTGCATGTTGCGGTGGCCATAGCTCCAGATCTCCGGCAAGGCGCCAGCGCGGTTCGCGAAGGGGTTGTCCGGCGGCGCCTTGCCCTCCTTGTCCACGCGCACCACCTTGCCCAGGTGGTTGTCCAGCCGCTGGGCATCCTCGCTGCGGGAAAAGCGGTCGCCCAGCGTCAGGAACAGCCGACCGTCCGGCGCCTCGGCGATGCGGCAGCCGAAATGGGCCCGGCTCGCCACCTTGGGCTGCTGGCTGAAGATCACCTGGGTCTGCGTCAGCCGGCGGGCATCCGGCGCCAGCACTGCGCGCGCCAGCGCCGTGCTGTTGGTGCCGCCCGGCCCGGGTTCCGAAAAGCAGAAGTACAGCTTGCGGTTCTGCGCAAAACCGGAATCGAGCACCACGTCGAGCAGGCCGCCCTGCCCACCCGCGGCGATGGGCGGCAGGCCCTCCACCGGCGCCCCGATCCGGCCGTCGGCGCCGACGACGCGAAGGCGGCCTGGGCGCTCCGTCACCAGGAAGCGTCCGTCAGGCAGAAAGGCCAGCCCCCAGGGATTGACCAGCCCCGACGCCACCGTCCGGGGCTGCGGTGCCGGCTGGGCGGTGCTCGATACGGCAACAGCGAGCGCGGCGAGAGCGATGGCGCATCGTGAGAGGACGGCAATCATGGGGCTCCTCGGCAAAAACCGTCGAAGATGACACGCATCTGCGGCTTGTTCAATCAACCCCTCGCAATGAAAACCGCCACTGTTACAACCCTGAATTTCAGCAGACCGTGAAATTTATTCAGCATCAATGACTTGCGAGGGGTAGCTCATGCAAGGAAATGGTTGACACCTTAAAGTGTCATCCATATCCTACGGGCCCATGCGAACTTTCGTCCTGCCCGCCCTGGCCCTCCTCCTCGCCACTGCCGCGCATGCCGCCCCTGGCACCGACCGGTCAGCGGAAATGGACAGACTTCTCGCTGAACGCGGCCTGCTCGGCCGTGTCGAGCATGCCCGCCAAGCCGTGGCCGACAAGGCCTCCGATCTGGTCGTGAGCGCCATGAGCTTCCTCGGCGTTCCCTACCGCCGCGGCGGCAACAGCGCCGAAACCGGTTTCGACTGCAGCGGCTTCGTCCGCGCCATGTACAACCAGACCATCGGCATGGTGCTGCCCCGCCGCGCCGAAGAGCAGGCCGCCGCCACCGAGAAGATCGACCGCAGCGAACTCAAGCCGGGCGACCTGGTCTTCTTCAACACCATGCGCCGCGCCTTCAGCCACGTTGGCATTTACGTCGGCGACGGCAAGTTCATCCACTCGCCCCGCTCCGGCTCCGAGGTGCGCGTCGAGGACATGAACCAGAGCTACTGGACGAGCCGCTTCAACGGCGCCCGCCGTGTGATGTCCGAAGGCGCCGCCGGCGAATAAGCCTCCCGGCACCCCGGCCTCCAGAACGAGCCCGCTGCGATCCAGCGGGCTTTTTCGTGGCCGCTCGCGCGGCAACCCCCGCCACCATTGAAACGGCCCGGCCGCCACCGCGAGGTGCCGGCCGGGCCGTCTTGGGCGCCGCGTGGCGGCGCGCGCCGTCAGCGCTTCTGCGGCGGCAGGTCCGTGCAGGTGCCGTGCGCCACTTCCGCCGCCATGCCGATGCTCTCGCCCAGCGTGGGGTGCGGATGGATGGTCTTGCCGATGTCGATCTCGTCCGCGCCCATCTCGATGGCCAGCGCCACCTCGCCGATCATGTCGCCGGCATGGGTGCCGACGATGCCGCCGCCCAGGATGCGGTGCGTTTCGGCGTCGAACAGCAGCTTGGTGAAGCCTTCGTCGCGGCCGTTGGCGATGGCGCGGCCCGAGGCCGTCCACGGGAACAGGCCCTTCTTGACCTTGACGCCCTGCGCCTTGGCCTGGTCCTCGGTCAGGCCCACCCACGCGACCTCGGGGTCGGTGTAGGCCACGCTCGGGATCACACGGGCGTTGAAGGCGGCGCTGGCCAGCTCCTTGTCGCCCTTCTGTTCGCCGGCGATCACCTCGGCCGCCACGTGCGCCTCGTGCACCGCCTTGTGGGCCAGCATGGGCTGGCCGACGATGTCGCCGATGGCGAAGATGTTCGGCACGTTGGTGCGCATCTGGATGTCGACCGGGATGAAGCCGCGGTCGGTCACCGAGACGCCCGCCTTCTCGGCGCCGATCTTCTTGCCGTTGGGCGTGCGGCCCACGGCCTGCAGCACCAGGTCGTAGACCTGCGGCTCCTTGGGGGCGCCCTCGCCTTCGAACATCACCTTGATGCCGTCCTTGGTCGCCTCGGCGCCGACGGTCTTGGTCTTGAGCATGATGTTGTCGAAGCGCGGCGCGTTCATCTTCTGCCACACCTTGACCAGATCGCGGTCGGCGCCCTGCATCAGGCCGTCCATCATCTCGACCACGTCCAGCCGCGCGCCGAGCGACGAGTACACCGTGCCCATTTCCAGGCCGATGATGCCGCCGCCCAGGATCAGCATGCGCTTGGGCTCGGTCGCCAGCGCCAGGGCGCCGGTCGAGTCCACGACGCGCGGATCGTCCTTGGGCATGAAGGGCAGATGCACCGCCTGCGAGCCGGCCGCGATGATGCAGTGGCGGAAGCGGATCACCTGCTTCTTGCCGGTGGTGGCCCGGCCGTCGCCGCTGGTCTCGTCCACTTCGAGGTGGTAGGCGTCCAGGAAGGTGCCGACGCCGCGCACGGTCGTGACCTTGCGCATCTTGGCCATGGCCGTCAGACCGCCGGTGAGCTTGCCCACCACTTTGTTCTTGTGGGCCAGCAGCTTGGCGCGGTCGACCGTGGGCGCGCCGAAGTCCACGCCCAGATCGGCGAAGTGCTTGACCTCGTCCATCACCGCCGCCACGTGCAGCAGCGCCTTGGAGGGGATGCAGCCCACGTTGAGGCAGACGCCGCCCAGGGTGGCGTAGCGCTCCACCAGCACCGTCTTCATGCCGAGGTCGGCGCTGCGGAAGGCAGCCGAGTAGCCGCCCGGGCCGGCGCCGAGCACGAGGGTGTCGCACTCGACGTCGACCTGACCGCTGTAGCTGCCGGCGGGCGCCGGAGCCGCCGGGGCAGGTGCCGGCGACGGCGCCGCCGGCTTGGCCGCCGCTGCGGCGGGCGCAGGCGATGCCGCCGGGGCCGGAGCCGGCGCGGCAGCCTCGGCCGCCTCCACCGTCAGCACCACCGAGCCTTCGCTGATCTTGTCGCCCACCTTCACGGCGACCGACTTGACCACGCCCGCGTGGCTGGAAGGAATCTCCATCGACGCCTTGTCGGACTCGACGGTGATGAGGGACTGCTCCACCGCGATGGTGTCGCCCGCCTTGACCAGCACCTCGATCACGGCGACTTCGCTGAAGTCGCCGATGTCCGGAACCTTGACCTGTTGTTCGCTCATGCCGTGGTCTCCTTACAGCACGATGCGGCGGTAGTCCGCCAGCAGCTGGCCCAGGTAGGCATTGAAGCGCGCAGCCAGGGCGCCGTCGATGACGCGGTGGTCGTACGACAGCGACAGCGGCAGCGTCAGGCGTGGCACGAACTGCTTGCCGTCCCACACCGGCTTCATCTGGCCCTTGGAGAGGCCCAGGATGGCCACTTCGGGCGCGTTGATGATCGGCGTGAAATGCGTGCCGCCGATGCCGCCCAGCGAGCTGATCGAGAAGCAGCCGCCCTGCATGTCGGCCGCGCCCAGCTTGCCGTCGCGGGCCTTCTTGGCCAGTTCGCCCATTTCCTGGCTGATCTGCAGGATGCCCTTCTTGTCGGCGTCCTTGAGCACCGGCACCACCAGCCCGTTGGGCGTGTCCGCCGCGAAGCCGATGTTGAAGTACTGCTTGTAGACCAGGGTGTCGCCGTCCAGGCTGGTGTTGAACTCGGGGAACTTCTTCAGGGCCGCGACCACGGCCTTGATGACGAAGGCCAGCATGGTGACCTTCACGCCCGACTTCTCGTTCTCCTTGTTGGTGGAGACGCGGAACGCTTCCAGCTCGGTGATGTCCGCTTCGTCGTTGTTGGTGACGTGCGGGATCATCACCCAGTTGCGGTGCAGGTTCGCGCCGCTGATCTTCTTGATGCGCGACAGGTCCTTGCGCTCGACCGCGCCGAACTTCGTGAAGTCCACCTTCGGCCAGGGCAGCAGGCCCAGGGCCGCGCCGTCGGCGCCGCCACCGCCGGCCGGGGCCTTGGCCGCCTGCGCCTTGGTCTGCGTGGCACCGGCCATCACCGACTTGGTGAAGCCCTGCACGTCTTCCTGCGTGATGCGGCCCTTGGGACCGCTGCCCTTGACCTCCTCCAGCGGCACGCCGAGCTCGCGGGCGAACTTGCGCACCGAGGGCGAGGCATGCGGCAGGCCGGTGGCCGGCGTCTTGGTCGGGTCATGCGCGGGCACGCTCGCGGCCGCGGGTGCGGGCGCGAGCGTGCCCGCGCATGACC
>NZ_LDSL01000216.1 GCF_001476815.1 Pseudacidovorax intermedius
GTTTAAGAGCCAGTCTCTACATCGGGCATTCCGAGAGCCTGCACGGCGTGTCCACGGCCGTCGAGCAGATCGCGCCCTCGGTCTACCGCAAGCCCTGAGCCGGCTGCGTGTGCCGCCGTCTTCTGATTTCCCTTCCAGCCGCGACCGACCCGCATGTCCCTGTCCCCCCAACCCATGGACATCTTCCTGCAGCCCGGGGAATGGTTCGTGGGCGACGCCACGCTGCGCCTGCGCACCATGCTCGGCTCCTGCGTGGCCATCACGCTGTGGCATCCGAAGCGCCAGGTGGGCGCCATGTGCCACTTCCTGCTGGGCGAGCGCCGGCGCATCGCCCGCGGCGGCGAGGAACTCGACGGCCGCTACGGCGACGAGGCCCTGGCGCTGATGGTGCAGGGCCTCAAGCGCGAGCGCGTGCCGGCGGCCGAGTGCGAGGCCAAGATCTTCGGCGGGGGCAACATGTTTCCCTCGCGCACGGCCAAGGGCGGCGCCCATCCCATCGGCATGCAGAACGGCCATGCCGCGCGCGAGATGCTGGCCGGCATGGGCATCCCGGTGCGCCGCGAGCACCTGTTCGGCGAAGGCCACCGGCAGGTGATCTTCGACATCGCCAGCGGCTCCGTCTGGGTGCGCCAGATTCCTCCATCGGTCTCATGAAACACCCCCCATGCCGCTTCGCGGCCATTCGATCGTCGGTGCCGCGCGGCGCTCGGGACAACTGAAAGAAGAGACACAGACCATGACACGCAAGACCACCGTCCTGATCGTCGACGACTCCGCCGTGGTGCGCCAGGTGCTGGCCGGGCTGCTGGGCGCCACGCCGGGCATCGAGGTGCTGCATGC
>NZ_LDSL01000217.1 GCF_001476815.1 Pseudacidovorax intermedius
TCCGAGAGCCTGCACGGCGTCTCCACGGCCGTCGAGCAGATCGCGCCGTCGGTCTACCGCAAGCCCTGAGCGGGCTGCGTGTGCCGCCGTCTCCTGAATTCCCTTCCAGCCGCGACCGACCCGCATGTCCCTGTCCCCCCAACCCATGGACATCTTCCTGCAGCCCGGGGAATGGTTCGTGGGCGACGCCACGCTGCGCCTGCGCACCATGCTCGGCTCCTGCGTGGCCATCACGCTGTGGCATCCCAAGCGCCAGGTGGGCGCCATGTGCCACTTCCTGCTGGGCGAGCGCCGGCGCATCGCCCGCGGCGGCGAGGAACTCGATGGCCGCTACGGCGACGAGGCCCTGGCGCTGATGGTGCAGGGCCTCAGGCGCGAGCGCGTGCCGGCGGCCGAGTGCGAGGCCAAGATCTTCGGCGGGGGCAACATGTTTCCCTCGCGCACGGCCAAGGGCGGCGCCCATCCCATCGGCATGCAGAACGGCCATGCCGCGCGCGAGATGCTGGCCGGCATGGGCATTCCCGTGCGCCGCGAGCACCTGTTCGGCGACGGCCACCGGCAGGTGATCTTCGACATCGCCAGCGGCTCCGTCTGGGTGCGCCAGATTCCTCCTTCTGTCTCATGAAACACCCCCCATGCCGCTTCGCGGCCATTCGATCGTCGGTGCCGCGCGGCGCTCTGGACAACTGAAAGAAGAGACACAGACCATGACACGCAAGACCACCGTCCTGATCGTCGACGACTCCGCCGTGGTGCGCCAGGTGCTGGCCGGGCTGCTGGGCGCCACGCCCGGCATCGAGGTGCTGCATGC
>NZ_LDSL01000218.1 GCF_001476815.1 Pseudacidovorax intermedius
CAGCGCCGCGCGCCGCCAGCCCGTGTAGTCGCCCGCCGGCCCCTCATGCCCGCCGCCGCCCCGTGCGGCGGGCGCACCCATAAAATGCCCGGTTCCCTGCGCCGCCGCTGCGATTGCCGCCCGGCCTGCCTTCCTCCCGCACCATGCTGACCTTCCAACAGATCATCCTCAAGCTCCAGGCCTACTGGGACGCCCAGGGCTGCGCCCTGCTGCAACCCTACGACATGGAAGTGGGGGCCGGCACCAGCCACACCGCCACCTTCCTGCGCGCCCTGGGCCCCGAGCCGTGGAAGGCCGCCTACGTGCAGCCCAGCCGCCGCCCCAAGGACGGCCGCTATGGCGAGAACCCCAACCGGCTGCAGCATTACTACCAGTTCCAGGTTGTGCTCAAGCCCGCGCCCTCCAACATCCTCGAGCTCTACCTCGGCAGCCTGGAGGCCCTGGGCTTCGACCTCAAGAAGAACGACGTGCGCTTCGTCGAGGACGACTGGGAGAACCCCACGCTGGGCGCCTGGGGCCTGGGCTGGGAGGTCTGGCTCAATGGCATGGAGGTGACGCAGTTCACCTACTTCCAGCAGGTGGGCGGCATCGACTGCCGCCCGATCACGGGCGAGATCACCTATGGCCTGGAGCGCCTGGCCATGTACATCCAGGGCAAGGAAAGCATCTTCGACCTGGAATACGCCCCGGGCGTGACCTACGGCGACATCTACCACCAGAACGAGGTGGAACAGTCGACCTACAACTTCGAGCATTCCGACGCCGACTTCCTGTTCACCGCCTTCGGTGCGCACGAGAAGCAGGCCAAGCACCTCATGCAGGAAAAGCTGGCGCTGCCGGCCTACGAGCAGGTGCTCAAGGCCGCCCACACCTTCAACCTGCTGGACGCGCGCGGCGCCATCAGCGTGACCGAACGCGCCGCCTACATCGGCCGCATCCGCAACCTGGCCCGCGCCGTGGCGCAGAGCTACTACGACAGCCGCGAGCGCCTGGGCTTCCCGCTGGCACCGCGCGAATGGGTCGCGCAGATTCCCAAGAAGAACAACGAGTCCACCGCCGCCGGCGAGAAAGCCGGAGCCTGAGCCATGAACGCCACGTCCTCGCATCCCAGCCTGCTCGTCGAACTCTTCGTCGAGGAACTGCCGCCCAAGGCGCTCAAGAAGCTCGGCGACGCCTTCGCCGGCGTGCTGCGCGACCAGCTCGTCGCCCAGGGCCTGGCCAGCGGCGCTTCGGTGCTCACGGCCTATGCCTCGCCGCGGCGCCTGGCTGCGCATCTCACGAACGTTGCGCCGCGCGCCGCCGACAAGGCCGTGTCGCAGAAGCTGATGCCGGTCAGCGTCGGCCTGGATGCCGCCGGCCAGCCGACGCCCGCCCTGGCCAAGAAGCTCGCCGCGCTGGGACTGGTTGCGTCGGCCGCCGCCGGCCTGCGCCGCGCGCCCGACGGCAAGGCCGAGGCCCTATTCCATGACAGCACCGTGGCTGGCGCCACCCTGGCCGAGGGCCTGCAGAAGGCGTTGGCCGAGGCCATCGCCAAGCTGCCCATCCCCAAGGTCATGAGCTACCAGCTGGAAGCCCGCTGCGAGCTGCCCGGCTGGAGCAGCGTGAGCTTCGTTCGCCCCGCCCACGGCCTGGTGGCGCTGCATGGCGCCGAGGTGGTGCCCGTCACCGCCCTGGGCCTGGAGGCCGGCCGCGACACCCACGGCCACCGTTTCGAGGCCGCGGTCGATCCGGTCGTGCTGCGCGATGCCGACCACTACGCGCTGCAGCTGGAGGAAGAGGGCGCCGTCATCGCCGGCTTCGAGGCCCGCCGCGCCGAGATCGCCCGCCAGCTGGCCGCTGCCGCCCTGGCCGTGGGCAACGGCTGCGAGCCGATCCGCGACGACGCCCTGCTGGACGAGGTCACGGCCCTGGTCGAGCGCCCCAACGTGCTCACCTGCAGCTTCGAGCAGGAATTCCTGGGCGTGCCGCAGGAATGCCTCATCCTGACGATGAAGGCCAACCAGAAGTACTTTCCGCTGCTGGACGCGCACGGCCGGCTGACGCACCGCTTCCTGGTGGTGAGCAACATCCGCCCCGACGACGCCAGCGCCGTCACCGGCGGCAACGAGCGCGTGGTGCGCCCGCGCCTGGCCGACGCCAAGTTCTTCTTCGACCAGGACCGCAAGAAGACGCTCGAATCGCGCCTGCCGCTGCTGGACAAGGTGGTCTACCACAACAAGCTGGGCACGCAGGGCGAGCGCGTGCAGCGCGTCGTGGCCATCGCCAAGGCCATCGCCGCCCAGCTGGGCGACAGTGCCCTGGCGGCCCAGGCCGAGCAGGCCGCGCGGCTGGCCAAGACCGACCTCGTGACCGACATGGTGGGCGAATTCCCCGAGCTGCAGGGCACCATGGGCCGCTACTACGCCCTCAACGATGGCCTGTCCACGGCCGTGGCCGATGCCATCGAGGACCACTACAAGCCCCGCTTCGCCGGCGACGAACTGCCGCGCGGCCCGGTCGGCCTGGCGGTGGCCCTGGCCGACAAGCTGGAGACGCTGGCCGGCATGTTCGGCATCGGCAACCTGCCCACCGGCGACCGCGACCCCTTCGCGCTGCGCCGCCATGCGCTGGGCGTGGTGCGCATGCTGATCGAGCGCGACCTGCCGCTGGAACTGCCCGCGCTGATCGACATCGCGCTCGGCGCCATGGGCCCGCTGGCCACCGACGCCAACGCCCGCACCCAGCTGCTGGACTTCATCCAGGACCGCTTGGCCGGCAGCCTGCGCGAGCAGGGCGCCAGCGCGCAGGAGGTCGACGCCGTGCTCGGCCAGCGCCCGCCGCGCCTGGCCGAGGTGCCGCGCCTGCTGGCCGCCGTGCGCGCCTTCGCCCGCCTGCCCGAGGCACCGGCCCTGGCGGCCGCCAACAAGCGCATCGGCAACATCCTCAAGAAGTCGCCCGAGGCCGACGCCCACGTCACCGAAGGCCTGCTGCGCGAGCCGGCCGAGCAGGCGCTCTACCAGGCCATGCAGCAGGTGGTGCCGCAGGCCGACGCGCAGTTCGCCGCCGGCGACTACACCGCCTCGCTGCAGACCCTGGCCGCGCTGCGCGCACCCGTCGACGCCTTCTTCGACGGCGTGATGGTCAATGCCGACGAGGCGGACCTGCGCCTGAACCGCCTGGGCCTGCTGGCGGCGCTGCACCGGGCGATGAACCGTGTGGCGCTGCTGGAGCGCCTGGCCGCCTGATCGCGCCGCCGCCCTTCGTCCTTCAACCCGCGAGTCCACCCCCATGCCCGAGAACGCCCGCCAGCAGCAGCGCAGCCAGGCCCTCAAGCTGGTGATCCTGGACCGCAACGGCAGCATCAACGAGCACCGCGACGACTTCGTCAAGAGCGACACCGAGTGGACGCCGCTGCCCGGCGCGCTCGAAGCCATCGCGCGGCTCAACCAGGCCGGCTGGCACGTGGTGATCGCGTCCAACCAGTCGGGCCTGGGCCGCGGCCTGTTCGACGTGGCCTCGCTCAACGCCATGCACGCCAAGATGCAGAAGATGCTGACCACCTTCGGCGGCCGCATCGACGCCATCTTCTACTGCCCGCACAGCCCCGAGGACGACTGCGACTGCCGCAAGCCCAAGCCCGGGCTGTTCCGTCAGATCGGCGAGCGCTTCGGCATCGACCTGCGCGGCGTGCCCACGGTGGGCGACAGCCTGCGCGACCTGCAGGCCGGCGCCGCCGCGGGCTGCGAGCCGCACCTGCTGCTCACCGGCATGGGCGCCGCGTGCCGCGGCGTGCATCCGCTGCCGCCGGAATTCCCGGCCGGCACGCAGGTGCACGAGGACCTGGCCGACTTCGTCCGCTTCCTGCTGGCGCGCGAGGCGCATGCGGCGCCTGCGCCCATCCCCTCGCGCGGCTGACGCGCGCGGCCTCTGCGGGTCCATGTCCCTCCGCCGCGCCACCCTGCGCCGAGCCTGCTGACGCCGCGCATCCCGCTTCTTCCACCTTCCTCCCCCGCTCCCGATGGCCTTTCTCCGTTCGACCCTTCACGTGCTGTGGATGGCGGTCACCGTCGTCCCCTACGCCATCGCCCTGCTGGGGGCCTCGCTCTTCGTGCGCGGCGAGCCGCTCTACCGCATCGCCGCCGCCTGGCTGGGCGTCGCCATCGGCGGTGCGCGCTGGATCCTCGGCATCCGGCCCGTGGTCATCGGCATGGAGAACCTGCCGCAGGACAAGGAGGCCGGCGCCGTGCTGCTGGTCAAGCACCAGTCCACCTACGAGACCTTCCTGATGCCCACGCTCATGCCGCATCCGCTGGCCTACGTGTTCAAGAAGGAGCTGCTCTACGTGCCCTTCTTCGGCTGGGCCATGTCGCGGCTGGACATGGTGCACATCGACCGCAAGCAGCGCACGCAGGCCTTCCAGAAGGTGGTGGCGCAGGGCAAGAAGCTGCTGGCCAAGGGCGTGTGGATCATCATGTTCCCCGAGGGCACGCGCATCCCGCGCGGCGAGGTCGGCCAGTACAAGACCGGCGGCACGCGGCTGGCGGTGGAGACCGGCGCACCGGTCATTCCCATCGCCGTGACCTCGGCCCGCTGCTGGCCGCGCAAGGCCTTCGTCAAGACGCCGGGTACGGTGCACGTGTCCATCGGCCCGGCCATCCCCAGCGCGGGCCGCAAGGCGGACGAACTCATGGTCGAGGTGCAGGCGTGGATCGAGGCCGAGATGCGCCGCCTGGACCCGGAGGCCTACCGCTGAAGGCGAAGAACGGCCCGGCCGGCGGGGTGCAGCGGCTGCTGCAGCTGACGCTGGACCTGTTCGGCGATGGGCCCGCGCCCGCCGTGCCCGCTGCGCCGGCGCGCCCCGGCGGCCCGCGTGCGCCCGGGACATCCGCAGGCGCCAAGGGGCGCGAGCCGTTGCCCGGCACCGCCGCCCTGCCGCCATTGGGCAATACCCCGCTGCCAGTGCCGCCCGGTGCCGGCGCCGCGCCCGCCGGTGACCCCGCGCTTCGCCCCGCGCCCGGCGGGCCCGACGGCCGCACGCTGGTCTTCACCCATCCCCGGGCCTCGCGCGAGATTGTGCTCGGCGACGCCCGCATCGCCTATGCCTTCGACCGCGGCCATCGCCGCACCATCGGCTTCTCGGTCGGCACCGAGGGTCTGGCGGTGCGCGCGCCGCGCTGGGCCGCGATCCGCGACGTGGAGGCCGCCCTGCACGAGAAGGCCAACTGGATCCTGCGCAAGCTGTCCGAGGCGCGCCAGCGCGAGGCGCGGCAGGAGGCTGGCCGCATCGCCTGGTGCGACGGTGCGCAGCTGCCCTTCCTGGGTCGCCTGGTCACCCTGCGCCTCGACCCCACCGACCGCCAGGCCGGTGCCGGGGGGCTGCTGGACGTGGGCGACGGCAGCGCGGACGCGCCGCAGCTGCTGCGGCTGGCGCTGTCGCCCGACGTCGGCGAGGCCCGCATCCGCGACGCGGCGCAGGCCTGGCTGACGCGGCAGGCGCGGCGCGTGTTCACCGAGCGGCTGGCGCATTTCGCGCCGCAACTGGGCGTGCAGTGGACGAAGCTTTCGCTGTCCAACGCCGCGACCCGCTGGGGCAGCGCCAGCGCGGACGGCTCGATCCGCCTCAACTGGCGGCTGATCCACTACCGGCTGCCGATCATCGACTACGTGGTGGTGCACGAGCTGGCGCACCTGCGGGTGATGGACCACAGCCCGCGCTTCTGGGACGAGGTGGGGCGCGTGCTGCCGGACTATGCGCAGCGCCGGCAGGTGCTGAAGGACGAGCCGGCGCCGCGCTGGGGGTGAGGCTTGGCTTCGGCCAGTCCGGGTTGTGTCCGGCCGGGTCCGTGGTGCGCTGGGTCTGTTCGGCCAGGTCCGGTTGGGTTCGGTTCGGGGTGCGCGCCGGCGCCGGGCCCAGGGCGCGCGGGCTCATACGGGGTCGGTCGGCCCTGCGGGCCGACTGCGCTGCGGTGCTCGGATGGACGGGCTGCGCGGCAGAACTCGCTACGCGCTGACGCGCTTCGCTCAGACAACTTCCGCGAGTCAGATCACGAAGCAGGCCTGTCCTTCGGCAGGCCTGCAGCCCGTCCATCCTGCGCGCCTCGCCGACCCCGAAATCGCCCGCGCGCCCTGGGCCCGGTGCCGGCGCGTGGTGACCGGCGTTGGTGTTCTGGGACCGTCTGCGCTTGCTCCCTCACCCCTCGCGGGAGAGGGTTGGGGAGGGCTGGAGAGAGGGGGCGCGGTGTCACGCAAGAAGCGCAGTGGTGGTTTGACACCCCCTCTCCCCAACCCCTCTCCCGCGAGGGGAGAGGGGCTCAGGTGCACGACGCACATGCGCGTCGATCAACCCCAACGCAGGCAC
>NZ_LDSL01000219.1 GCF_001476815.1 Pseudacidovorax intermedius
CGTGATCGCCCAGCGCGGCAACGCGCCGCTACTTGACTGGTTGCGCCGCGCCGAGCCCACCGTGCGGCGGCTGGGCTCGGTCTGCTCGGGCGCCCTGCTGCTGGCCGAGGCGGGCCTGCTCGACGGCCGGCGGGCCACCTCGCACTGGTCGCGGCTCGCGCAGTTGCGCCAGCGCCATCCGGCGGTGCGGGTGGAGCCCGACTGCCTGCACACCTTCGATGCGGGACATGCCGAAGACGGCCACGTGTTCACCTCGGCGGGCGTCACGGCAGGCATCGACCTGGCGCTGGCGCTGGTGGAGGCCGACCTGGGCCGGCCCATGGCGCTGGCCGTGGCGCGTCAGCTGGTGATGTTCCTGCGCCGCCCGGGCGGACAGGCGCAGTTCAGCGCCCTGCTCGCGCCCGAGCCGCGCCGCACGCCGCGACTGGCCGCCCTGCTCGACTGGCTGCCCGGCCAGCTCGGCAGTGACCTGTCGCTGGAACGGCTGGCCGCGCAGGCCTGCCTGCCACCGCGCACGCTCACCCGTGCCTTCCAGCGGGAACTGGGCAGTTCGCCCGCCCGCTACGTGGAGCGGCTGCGCGTGGAGACGGCCAGCGCCCTGCTGGCCCAGGGCCAGGCCTCGGTCGCCACCGTGGCGCGGCTGTGCGGCTTCGGCCATCCGGAGAGCCTGCGGCGCAGCTTCCACAAGCAGTACGGCGTGGGGCCGCAGGCCTGGGCGGCGCGCTTTGGGGGCGATGCCGACACCGGCTCGGCTCAGCCCAGCACCTGACACGCACCCGACCGCCGGCCGCTGCCCCGCCCCTCTGGGGGAGGCTGGGTGGGGGCTGCGCGTGCTCGCACGATGCCGCGCCTCATGAGGGCCGCGGCCCTCACCCCAACCCTCTCCC
>NZ_LDSL01000022.1 GCF_001476815.1 Pseudacidovorax intermedius
GCCAGCGACAGCAGCGCGGCTGCCGCGCTGCTGTCGCTGGCCACGGACACCGCGCTGCCGGGGCTGGACTGGGCGACGGCGCTGCGCGGCGGCGCCGTCGCCTTCATCGTTCTGCTGCCACTCTATGCGGCGCGCGCCATGGGCGCGGGCGACGTCAAGTTCGCCGCGGCGCTGGGGCTGTGGGTGGGCCCGGCGCCGCTCCTGCCCATCGGCGCCCTCGGGAGCATGCTGGCCATGGGCCATGCGCTGGTCCTGCTGGCCCTGCGCCGCAGCGCGCCCGACTCGCGGCTGGCGCTCGCCCTCTGCGGCCGCGGCGCCGACGGCCGGGCCGCCCCCCAGGCGCGGCGGCATCTGCCCTATGCCGCCTACCTCGCGCTGGCCACGCTGGCCTGGCTGGCCTGGGGAGGGGCACGCTGATGGCGGCCCCGCGGCGAACGGCCGCCCGGACCAGCGCACCGGCGGAACACACGCCCCCGGCGCTGGTGGGCCGGCCCCCCTCTTCTTCCGACTGACCGCCATGCTGCGCTTTTCCAAGATCCTGGCCGTCCTGCTCGTGCTGCTGGCGCTGGCATTGGCCGTCTATGCCTGGCTGCTCAGCCGCAAGCCGGCCCCCGTGCGCGCGGTGGTGGCACCCGCCACGAACACGCCGGCCGCCTCGCTGCAGCCTGCCAGCCATGCCGTGGTGGTGACGGCCAAGGCGGTGCCCGCGGGGCAGCCCATTCCCGCCGACGCGCTGCGGCTGACGCAGTTGCCCATCAATCCGGCCGGGGCCTTCGGCGACCCGTCCGAGGTCGTCGGCCGGGTGCCGGTGCTCGACCTGGGCGAGGGCACGCCGGTGGTCGAGGGCCAGCTCAGCACCGGCCTGGCCCTCAAGCTGGCCGAGGGCGAGCGCGCCCTGGCCGTGCGCGTGGACGAAGTGATCGGCGTCGGCAACCGCGTGGTGCCCGGCGACTACGTGGACGTGTTCTTCGCGCTCAAGGCTGACGGCCGCGACATCGCCCGCAGCCAGTCGCGCCTGCTCGTCGCCCGCCGCCGGGTGCTGGCCTTCGGCCCGCTGTCGGTGGACGGCGCGGCGACCCAGGCCGACGCGCCGCCGGCCAGCGGCCGTGTGCGCAGCAGCGCCGCCAGCGGCGCGCGCGCCGATGCCGCCCGCACCGCCGTGCTCGCGGTGCCGGTGGAGGACGTCAACCGCCTGGTGCTGGCCGAAGGCAGCGGCCGGCTGATGCTGGCGCTGCGCCATCCGGCCGACACGGCCGAGCCCGATCCCGCCCTGTTCGCCGACCTGCCGCCCGCCCTGCAGCCGCTGGCGGTGCGCGGTGCCGCCGGCCGCCTGCCGCTGGCCGGCATCGACCGCGCCCAGGGCGGCCTGGCGATGGAAGACCTGGCCACTGGCGGCCGGCCGCTGCGCCGCGTGGCGGCGGCGCCGGCCGAGGGCCGCGCCGGCCGCCCGGCGCCCACGGGCATCGAGGTCGAAGTGATCCGCGGCGAACGCCGCGAAACGCTGCGCTACTGACGCCTTCGGCATGCCTCGCCTTCTTTCTCCCCTTCTCCGCCCCATGCCGCCGACCCACCGCCCGCGCCGCGCCCGCTTCCCGCTCCCGATGCTGCCGGCGCTCGGCCTGCTGGTCCCGGCGACGGCGCCGCTGGCCCAGGCCCAGGCCCAGAGCCCGGCCACGGCGCCCGCCGCCGAACCCACGCGCCTGGTGCTGGTCGCCGGCACGCAAAAGGAACTGGTGTTCGACGCCGGCGTGGAGCGCATCGCCATCGCCGACGAATCCGTGGCCAGCGTCACGCTCACCCGGCGCAGCGCCGGCTCGCCCGCAGCGCGGCTGGTGCTCACCGGCAAGGCGCCGGGCGGCACCTCGCTCATCGTGTGGGAACGGGGCCGGCCGGCCGGCCGCAGCTATGCGGTGGAGGTGCAGCGCCGCACCGCCGTGCTGGAAGGCCGCAGCGCCAGCCTGCCCGAGCACCGCCAGGCGCGCGAGAGTGCCCTGGCCGCCTTCCCCGACAAGACGGTCCTCACCGACCGTTCGGTGGTCGAGGTGAAGAGCCACACGGTGCAGGTGGACGTGAAGGTGGTCGAGTTCAACCGCAGCGTGCTCAAGCAGGCCGGCCTCAACATCTTCAGCACGCGCGCCAATTCGCAGGGCTTCAGCTTCGGCGTGTTCACGCCCACCTCGCTCAAGACCAGCAGCTACGGCGCCGACGGCGGCATCACCACCGATGCCAACAACCCGCTGTCGCAGGCCTTCAACCTGCTGTTCAACTTCGGCCGCGCCGGCATCGGCCTGAACGTCGGCTTCCTGGAAGGCAACGGCCTGGCCCGGGTGCTCGCGGAGCCCACGCTGGTGGCCCTGTCCGGCCAGAGCGCCAGCTTCCTGTCGGGCGGCGAGCTGCCCATTCCCGTGCCGCAGGGCCTGGGCACCACCTCCATCGAATACAAGCCCTTCGGCATCGGCCTGACGCTCACGCCCACCGTGCTCGCCAACGAGCGCATCGCGCTCAAGGTGGCGCCCGAGGCGAGCGACCTGGACTATGCCAACGCCCTGAGCCTGAACGGCGTGCCGGTGCCCGCCATCAGCACCCGCCGCGCCGACACCACGGTGGAGCTGGGCGACGGCGAGAGCTTCATCATCGGCGGGCTGGTCAGCCGCAGCACCACCTCCAATGCCGACAAGGTGCCGCTGCTGGGCGACCTGCCGGTGCTGGGCAGCTTCTTCAAGCAGAACCGCTACCAGATGAGCGAGAAGGAGCTGGTGATCGTGGTCACGCCCCACCTGGTGCGGCCCATCGCCCGCGGCACCGACCTCACGCCCTACCTGCCGGGTGCCGGCGAGCAGCGCGACGGGCCGGTGTGGCGCACCATCTTCTCGGGCGACGTGCCCGGCAGCGGCGCCGTGCCGGGCTTCTCGCGCTGAGAAG
This sequence comes from Pseudacidovorax intermedius, assembly GCF_001476815.1. Lineage (GTDB taxonomy): Bacteria > Pseudomonadota > Gammaproteobacteria > Burkholderiales > Burkholderiaceae_C > Xenophilus > Xenophilus intermedius_A. The sequence continues at coordinate 2,923 of NZ_LDSL01000022.1, forward strand.
GTGTGACGGACCTCGCCATGAATGCCCTGCGCGACCGCCTGCCCGACCCCGGCGGCGCCACCTATGCCTTCGTCTGCACCGACGCCACCCGCGTGACCTGGATGACCGACGCCCTCGCGGGCCAGGGCGTGGTGGTGCCGCTGCGGCCCGGCCCGGGGCTGGAGGAACGCATCGCGCTGCTGGCGCCCCAGGCGGTGCTGATCGACTTCGGCCAGGGCACCAACAGCGCCACCGACGAGGCCGGCGCCCTGCTGCAGCGGCTGCGCCAGGCACGGCCCGACCTGCCGGTGGCCGCCGCCGGCCTGGCGGCCGACCCGGTGGCGACGCTGGGTGCGCTGCGCGCCGGCGTGGACGACTTCGTGGACCTGGGCGGCGCGCCGGCCGACGCCCAGGCCACGCTGCGCGCGCTGGTGCAGCGGCGTGCGGCCGTGTCGCGCGGCCCGCGCGGGCGCACCGTGGCCCTGCTGGGCGCCCGCGCCGGCGTCGGCGCCACCACGCTGGCCGCCAGCCTGGCGCTGCTGCTGCAGGAGCAGGCCGGCGGCCCGGCCACGGCCGGGCGGCCGGCCGCCGGCGCCGCCACGCCGCGCCGCGACGTGGCCCTGCTGGACCTGGGCCTGCCGGCGCGCGACGCGCTGCTCTACCTGGACACGCCGAGCGACTTCAGCTTCGTCGACGGCGTGCGCAGCCTGCGCCGCATCGACCCCACGCTGCTGCAGACCGCGCTGGCCCACCACGACAGCGGCGTGGCGCTGCTGCCGCTGCCCGCCAGCCTGGCGCAGGTGCGCGAGATCTCGCATGCCGACGCCTCCCAGCTGATCCGCCGCCTGGCCGACTTCTTCGAGCTGCAGGTGGCCGACCTGGGCGGCTTCTCGTCGGTGGACTTCATCGTCCAGGCGGTGCGCGAGGCCGACCCGGTATGGATGGTGTGCGACCAGAGCATCGGCGCCATCGTCTCCACCGCCGCGCTGCTCAAGGACCTGCGCGCCAGGGACGTGGACCTGGGCCGCTTCGCGCTGGTGGTCAACAAGTTCGATGCCCACGTGGACCTGGGCGCCCGCGAGATCGCCGACCGGCTGGAACTGCCGCTGGCCCACGTGGTGCCGGCCCGCGCAGCGCCGCTCAACGCCGCCGCCGCCCGCGGCGAGATGCTGGTGCGCACCGCCCGCGGCGACCCGTTCAGCCAGGCCGTGGCCGCCATGGCGCGCAGCCTGCGCGAGGGCCCCTCGGGCGCCGCCGCCGACGGGCCGCGCCCTGCGGCCACCCCTGCGGCCGGCTGGCGCGCCCTGGGCCGGCAGATCGGCAGCCTGTGGAAGAAGGAAGGTTGAGCCCCATGTCCCCCGACATCCAGTTCGCCGACGACGACCAGGGCTTCGTCCATTCGCAGCAGTTCCAGGACATCAAGAACTGGACGCACGAGCACCTGCTCACCCGCATCGAGGAACTGGGCGCCGAGTTCGGCCGCTGGTCGCGCGCCTCGATCCAGCAGTTCGTGGAGCTGGAGCTCGACAGCTTCGTGCGGCTGCAGCGCGTGCCCATCAACGAGCGCGAGATCCAGCTGGTGGCCGATGCGCTCACCAAGGAGCTGGCCGGCCTGGGCCCGCTGGAAGACCTGCTGGCCGACCCGGCGGTGGAAGACGTGCTGATCAACGGCCACAAGAACGTCTACGTCTCGCGCCGCGGCATCCTGGTGCGCGAGCAGATCCGCTTCTCGGACGACGAGCACGTGCTGCGCATCGTGCGCCGCATCCTGGCGCCGCTGGGCCGGCGGCTGGATGAGTCCAATCCGATGGTCGACGCGCGCCTGCCCGACGGCGGCCGCATCAACGCCGTCATCGAGCCGCTGGCGCTGGACGGCATGTCGGTGTCGATCCGCAAGTTCCGCAAGGACCCGCTCACGCCGGCCGAGCTGGTCCGGCTGGGCACCTTCGATGCCGGCATGGCGCAGGTGCTGGAGATGGCGGTGCGGGCACGCTGCAACGTGCTGGTCTCGGGCGGCACCAGCTCGGGCAAGACCTCGCTGCTCAATGCGCTGACCACCTTCATCCCCGACACCGAGCGCGTCATCACCATCGAGGACACGGCCGAGCTGTCGCTGGCCAATGCGCACGTGGTGCGGCTGGAAAGCCGCCAGGGCGGCTTCGACGGCGCGGGCGTGGTGTCCATCCGCGACCTGCTGCGCAACAGCCTGCGCATGCGGCCCGACCGCATCATCGTGGGCGAGGTGCGCGGCGCCGAGGTGATCGAGATGCTGCAGGCCATGAACACCGGCCACGACGGCTCGATGGGCACCATCCACGCCAGCTCGCCGCGCGAATGCCTCTACCGGCTGGAGATGCTGGCGGGCTTCGCCGGCTACCAGGGCAGCGAGGTGAGTCTGCGCCGGCAGATCGCCAGCGCCATCGATTTCATCGTGCAGATCGGCCGGCTGTCGGGCGGGCAGCGGCGCATCCTGTCGCTGTCGGAGGTGACGGGCGTCAACGACAACGTGGTCGCCATGCAGGAGCTCTACCGCTACGAGCCGCAGGTCGGGCCCGACGGCGAGGAGCGCGACCGCTGGGTGTCGCTGGGCATCGCGCCGCATTCGCCCAAGATCGCGCGGCTGCGGCAGACGATGGCGCGCTCGGCGCAGGGCTCGCCGGAGGGCCGCCGTGGCTGAGGCGCCGCGCATCGGCCTGCTGCTGCTCGCGGCCGTGGCGCTGATGCTGGCCGCGGCCGGCCTGCTGCTGTGGCAGTGGGCGGCCACGCGCCAGAGCCGGGCCGTGGCCGCGCGCCACCTGGACGAACAGCTGGCCGGGCTGGCGGCCGACGGCGGCGCGCCCCGTGCGCGGGCCGCCTCGGCAGCGGCCGGCACGGCAGCGCCGGCCGCAACCGCCGCGGACGGGGCGCTGGTCGATCCCTGGGCCGGCGCCGAAGACACGCCCCTCGCCACACCCACGGTCCGCGGCCGCCTCGATGCGCTGCTGCCCGCCTGGCTGCAGGGCGCCGTCTCGCCGCCGCAGTTCGGCCTGGGCCTGCTGGCCCTGGCCGTGCTGGTGGCCCTGGCCGGCGTGCTGGCCGCCGCCCCCGGCGTGGTGGCCGCGCTGGCCGTGCTGATGCCGCTGGGCGTCTTCGTGCTGTGGTGGCGGGTGCAGAAATTCCGCCGCCGGCTGGTGCGCCAGCTGCCGGGCTTCATCGACGCCATGGTGCGGCTCATCACCGTCGGCAATTCGACGCAGGCGGCCTTCCAGCTGGCCATTCCCAGCGCGCGCGAGCCGCTGCGCGCCTACCTGGCCCGCACCGCCGTGCTGGTGCGCGCCGGCGTGGACCTGGACCGCGCCCTGCAGCAGACGGCCGACAGCGTGCGCCTGCAGGAGCTGCACCTGATGGCCGCCGTGCTCGGCCTGGGCGTGCGCTACGGCGGCCGCGCCGACCTGCTGCTGGAGCGGCTGGCGCACTTCATCCGCGACCGCGAGCAGGCCGACCAGGAGCTGCAGGCGCTGTCGGCCGAGACGCGGCTGTCGGCCTGGATCCTGGGCCTGCTGCCGCTGATCGTGGGCGGGCTGATCGTCACCAACAACCCCGACTACTTCCTGCGCATGTGGCACGACGGCACCGGCCGCATGATGGTCTTCGGCGGCGCCGGCCTGCAGCTGCTGGGCGCGGTGCTGCTCTACCGGGTGGCGAGGCTGTGATGCCGGCGCTCAACCCCACCCTGCTCGCCGCCCTGAGCGTGGCCGCGCTCGCGCTGGGCCTGCTGGTGCTGGGCGCCGCGCTCATCGGTGCCGAGCTGCGCCGCCTGCGCCACGAGCGCGCGCTGGACCGCGCCCTGGCGCACGGCGCCAGCCTGGGCCAGACGGCCGCGCCCGGCGGCCTGGCCGCCCCCGGCACGCCTGCGGCCAGAGCGCTGCCGGTGCACTGGCTGGACACCCGCCTGGGCCGCGCCCTGGTGGCCGACGAGGACCGGCGGCTGATCGACCAGTGCGGCTTTCCGGCCGTGCGGGCGCAGCTCATCTTCCTGCTGCTGCGGCTGGGCCTGGCCCTGCTGCTGCCGGCGCTGGTGTATGCCGGCTGGGCCGGCCAGCAGACGCCGGCGCGGGCGCTGGCCGGGCTGGGCGTCGGCTTCACGCTGGGCTTCATGGGCCCCAAGTGGCTGCTGGCGCGGCGTGCCGCCCGCCGCCGCGAACAGGTGGCGCAGGAGCTGCCGCTCTTCGTCGACCTGCTGCGCCTGCTGCAGGGCGTGGGCCTGAGCCTGGACCAGAGCCTGCAGATCATGGCCGGCGACTTCGCCAGCGTGCTGCGCGTGCTGGGCTTCGAGCTGGACATCGCCAACCGGCAGTACGCCCAGGGCCGCAGCCGCGAGCATTCGCTGCAGCGGCTGGCCACGCTGCACGGCAACGAGGACCTGGCCAGCCTGGTGCTGCTGCTGGTGCAGGTGGACCGCCACGGCGGCGCGGTGCAGGAGCCGCTGCGCATCTTCAGCGAACGGCTGCGCGAGCGCCGCCGCATGGCCATGAAGGAGCGCATCGGGCGCATCACCGTGAAGATGACCGTGATCATGGTGACGACCCTGCTGCCGGCGCTGCTGGTCGTCACGGCCGGGCCGGGCTTCCTCGCCATCATTCGGTCCGTAGGAGGGATGAGATGACACCCCCCATGCCGCTTCGCGGCTCCCCCCTCTCTGGCGCCTTCGGCTTGGAGGGGGGCGCACCCGGTGGCCTGGCAAAGCCAGTTCCACGGGTGCCCTGGCGTGGCCTGCTCCGCGGCCATTCGATCAGGGCTGCGCTCAACGCCCTTGGCGATGGCGAGGCACGTGGTCGAGCCGGCGCAGTTCTCTCACGTCTTGGGCCCATTCTTCTCTGCGTCGGCCTGGCTGCATGCAGCGGCACACCGAAGTCGCAGTACCCCGGCGCCGAGGCGGCGCGGGAGCGGCAGAGCACGCAGGCCGCGGCCGATGCGGCCACGGGCGCGGACGGGTCGGCCGCCATCGACAGCGCGGGCACCTACCTGCGGCTGGTGGCGCGCATGCAGCAGGACGGACTGTGGTTCGCCTCGCTGGCGCACGTGGACGCGCTGGAGGCCCGCCACGGCGTGCTGCCCGCCTCCACGCGCCTGCGCGCCGACGCGCTGCGCCAGACGGGGCAGGACGCCGCCAGCGCCGCGGCCTACCGCCGGCTGGTGGGCACACCGCTGGAGGCCGCCGGCTACCACGGCCTGGGCCTGCTGGCCGGCGGGCGCGGCGACTTCGCCGAAGCCGCACGCCTGATGGCGCAGGCCCGCCGCAGCACGCCCACCGACGGCCTGCTGCTCAGCGACCTGGGCTATGCCCTGCTGCGCGCCGGCCGCACCGACGATGCCCGCGTGCCGCTGATGCAGGCGGCGCAACTGCGGCCCGACCAGCCGCAGGTGCAGGCCAACCTGGCGCTGTACCTACAGGCCAGCGGCCGCACCGACCAGGCCACCGCCCTGATGGACGCCCAGCGCCTGCCCGACGCCAGCCGCGCCGCCATCCGCCAGGCCGCGCGCGAGCTGGCCGGCGGCGTTGCGCCGACGCCTGCCGCCGAGCTGCTGGCCGGCTTCTCGCCCGGCGGCCTGGCCCTGCGCACCGCCACCCGCGCCAGCCTGCCGCGCAGCGCCGCCGCGGCGGCGGATGCCAGTGCCGAGGCGGCGCCCACCGCCCCCCTCATCGGAAGGACGCCATGAGAACCGCCACCCACCTCCTTCTCGCCGTGATCGGCGTCTTCGGCATGGTCGCCGGCAGCGTGCAGGCCCAGAGTGCAGCGGCGGCCGGCGACGCGCCGCCCGCCGGCAACGCCGCCGCCCTGCCCGTCGGCGCCGCCACGCAGCGCCTGCTGGCCCTGCAGCGGGAGGGCGGCCTGGCCTCGGCCACGCCGCGGCCCATCGCGGGCGAGGTGGCGCACCGCAGCTACGAGCGCTATCTGGGCAGCTTCAACCATCCCATCCCCGAGAAGTTCGGCTCCTCGGTGTCGGCACGGCCCGCGACCGGCAGCGGCGGCACCCCGCTCGGCACGACCCGCTGACGCCGCCCCGCCATGCACGCCCCGACCGTCCGCCGCCCGCGCCGCCTGCGTGCGCGCGGGCGGGCGCGCGGGCCGGGTCCGGTGCAGCGCCAGCGCGGCATGTATGCGCTGGAGTACGCCCTGGTGTTCCTGCTCTTCTTCGGCTTCGTCTACGGCATCGTGTGCTTCGCCATCGTGTTCGCGCTGCGCTTCGGGCTGCAGAACGCGGCGGAGGACGGCGCCCGCGCCGCCCTGCGCTACCAGCCCACGCTGGCCGCGCGGCAGGCCGCCGCCGGCGCCGAGGCCACGCGCAAGGCCGCCGGCTGGCTGCCGGTGACGCCGGCCGTGGCCGCGCGCGTGGTGTACGAAAACGGCAGCAGCTGCGACGCCCAGCTGGCCAACCGCTGCAGCATCGAGGTGACCGTGAGCGCGCCCGGGCTGCGCGCCGTGCTGCCGCCCTTTCCCGTCTTCGCGCTGCCCGACGTGCTGGCGGCGCAGGCGCGGGTGCTGCTCGACGGGAGGTCGCTGTGAGCCGGCGGCGGTGCGCGCCGCATGCCGCCCAGCGGGGCGTGGCGGCCATCGAATTCGGCCTGGTGTTCATCGCCCTCTTCGTCGTGCTGTACGGCCTGGCCACCTTCGGCTCGGTGTTCTACACGCGGCACCAGATCACCCGCGCGGCGGCCGACGGCGCACGGGCCGCCGCCATGTACGCCGCACCGACCGAGGCGCAGATCCAGGGCGTGGTGCGCGACGCGCTGGCGCTGCCGCTGGCCGATGCGCCGGGCCTGGAGATCAGCGCCACCACGGCCAGCGACCCGGTGGTGGTGACGGTGCGCTACGCCTACCGCCAGAACGCGCTGCTGCCCTTGCTGCCGCTGGCGGACCGCTTCGTGCCCGAGACGCTGCAGGCGCGCGCCAGCTCAGCCAGGCCGTCGTGATGCAGCACCTCACCGTCCAGGCACCGGCCGAGCCCCTCTCCCCTCGCGGGAGAGGGGTGGGGGAGAGGGGGCGCGCCCTGGCCATCGGCCGCGCACCGGGCCATCGCTGCGGCCCCCTCTCCCCAGCCCTCTCCCGCGAGGGGAGAGGGGGTCGAACCGCGCCGCTGCGACCGCCCACGGCATCGCAGCGCCAGCACGGCTCGGTGGTCGTGAACGCCGTGCTCGCGCTGGCGGTGCTGGTCGTCGGCCTGCTGGGCACCGAGCTGGGCTACCTGCTGCTGACCAAGCGCGAGCTGCAGAAGGCCGCCGACCTCGCCGCCCTGGCCGGTGCGCAGCAGGTGCAGGCCCAGGCCTGCGCGCCGGCACAGCAGGCGGCGCTGGCCAATGCCAACGGCGGCGGCACGCAGGACACGGCCCGCAACCTGCCGCGCGAATTCGCGCTGGCGGCGGGCGAGGTGGAATGCGGGCGCTGGGAGGCGGAGACGGCCGACCCCACCGGCCGCCGCTTCCAGCCCGGCGTGCAGCCCTTCAACGCGGTGCGCGTGGCGCTGCGCCGCACGCCGGCCGCCATCCTGCCGGCGCTGCCCGGCAATGCCGCCACCGACCTGGCGGTGGAGGCCATCGCCGCCCAACAGCAGCCGCAGGCGGCGCTCAGCATCCGCAGCACGCTGCTCAGCGTCGATGCCTCGCGCGCCGGGCTGCTGAACGCGCTGGTGGGCGGGCTGCTGGGCGGCTCGCTCGACGTCGGCGTGGCCGGCTGGAACGGCCTGCTGCAGACCGACGTGCAGCTGCTGCGCTACCTGGATGCGCTGGCCGTGGACCTGGGCGTGGCGGTGGGCGACTACGACACGCTGCTGCGCACCGACGCCACCGCCGGCGTGCTGCTCGACGCCGCCATCACCGCCCTGCAGAGCAGTCCCACGGGCGGCACGGTGGATGCCGCCGTCGGCGCCCTGCAGGCCGTGCGGCTGGCAGCGCAGGCCGGCGGCATGGTGCCGCTGCGGCTGGGCGAACTGCTGGCGGTGCAGACCGGCACGCCCGCCGCCGGCCTGGAGGTGCCGGTGCAACTCTTCCAGCTGGTGCAGGCGGTGGTGCAGGCCGCCAACAGCAAGAGCGCGGTGTTCGCCTCGGTACCGGTCGTGCTGCCCGGCGTGGGCAGCGTGACGGTCAAGACCCGGGTGGTGGAGCCGGCGCAGATCACCGCCGTCGGCAACCCGGCGCTGGCGCGGCTGGACCCGATGGGCGAGAACCGCATCTTCGTGCGCACGGCGCAGGTGCGCACGCTGGTGTCGGTGGAGCTGGCCCCTTTGAGCAGTACGACCGAAGCATTGCTCAACCCTGTATTGAGCACACTCTCGCCGCTCACAACTTTCCTCAACAACGCTCTGAATCTCAAACTTATCGACGCAGTGACCAGCATCCTCAATGGGGCTGTCTGCGGGCTGCTGGCGCCCTGCAAAAGCAATCCCAACGTCATCTACGCCAAGGTCGCCCCAGCACCGCGGATCGACATCGGTCTGGGGGTGGGCGGAGGGCGCGCTTATGTAAGCGATTTTTCTTGTAGCAGCAGTGATAGCAAAAGCCTGACGGTTCCGACATCGACTGCCGTCGGAGAACTGCAGATCGGCAGCTTCGGCAACACGACAAGCGCCGCCGAGACAATCTTTTTCTCGTCGACCGAGCTACCCCAAACAAGCCCGGTGTCGATCATCGAGATTGGCAGCCAGACGTTCCAGCCCGACTCCTGTACGTTGTTCATCTGCAGCCCGACGGGCCGGTGGGCCAAAGGGTCAGGCTGGACCACGATTCAGAAGCAAGGCGACCTCAATGTCGTCTCGGCCATCGGGCTGCGCGCCGACACGACTGCCGTAGGCGCCAACCAGACGCTGCGGTACGTCGCGCCCGCTGCGGCCAACCTGCCCGAGATCGATGCCGCCGCACCTGCGTACCAGTCCATCTCGTCCACGGGCATGGTCGGCAGCCTTTCCAGCACGCTGGCCCGAGTGGACATTCAGGCCTATCGCAGCGACACCAGCGGCACCCTGGGCAATCTGCTGGCAAGTAGCGTCAGTGTCATCAATGGGTTGCTGGGTTCGCTTCAAACGGTGATCGGCGGCCTGCTGTCGCCGCTGCTCGACCCGCTGCTGGACGTGCTGCTCGACACCCTGGGCATCGACGTCGCCGCCACCGAGGTCGGCGCGCGCCTGAGCTGCCGGCGCGGCGCCGAGCTGGTGTTTTGAGGGCCCCGATGAACGCCTCCGTCGCCTTCGACGAACTCGACCTCTACGTCTGGGAGGGCAAGGCCGACATCCTGGACCGGGTGGCGCGCTGCATGTCCAGCTTCGACGTCGAGGTGATCCGCGCCGACGACCGCTTCATGAACCTGCCCGATCGGCCGCAGCCGCTGCGACCGTCTTTGGCCGTGATGAGCGTCACCGCCATCGACGGCGGCCTGCCGCATGCGACCGAACTGCTGCAGGGCATGCCGGTGATCTGGGTCGGCGCCGCCACGCGCGAGCGGGACCCGCGCAACTACCCGCCCGAGTACCTGCACATCCTGCCCTACGACTTCACCTGCGCCGAGCTGCGCACCATGGTCGCCAAGCTAGTGCGGCAGCTGCGGGCCCGCGCCGCCGAGGCGCCGGCGCCGGATGCGCTGGTGGCCCTGTCCGAGCCCATGAAGGCGCTGCTGGCCGAGGTCGACACCTTCGCCGGCAGCGACCATTCGGTGCTGGTGCAGGGCGAGACCGGCGTGGGCAAGGAGCGCGTGGCGCAGCTGCTGCACCATGGCCATCCCACCTACGGCAAGGGTGCGTTCGTGGCCGTGAACTGCGGCGCCATTCCCGACGGCCTCTTCGAATCGCTCTTCTTCGGCCATGCCAAGGGCTCCTTCACCGGCGCCGTGCATGCGCACCGCGGCTACTTCGAGCAGGCCACCGGCGGCACGCTGTTCCTGGACGAGATCGGCGACCTGCCGCGCTACCAGCAGGTCAAGCTGCTGCGCGTGCTGGAGGACGGCGCCGTCACCCGCCTGGGCTCGGCCACGCCGCTGCGGGTGGACTTCCGCCTGGTGGCGGCCACCAACCGCAACCTGCGCGAGATGGTGGCGGCGGGCGACTTCCGCGCCGACCTGTTCTACCGCCTGGCGGTGATCGAGCTGCGCATTCCCAGCCTGGAGGAGCGCGGCGAGGCCGACAAGATCGCCCTGTTCAAGGCCGTGCTCGCCGGCGTGCTGGGCGAGCCGCTGCTGCAGCAGCTGGGCGAGGCGCCGCACTGGCTCACCGACGCCATCGCCTCGACCCCCTTCCCCGGCAACGTGCGGCAGCTGCGCAACCTGGCCGAGCGGGTGGGCGTGATCGCGCGGCAGACCGGCCAGTGGGACGCGGCGCTGATCCAGCGCGCGCTGGCCCTGGCCCGGCCGGTGGATGCGGCGCCGGCCGCCGCCGGCCTGGAACGCCGCGGCTGGAACGCCGGCGAGCGCAACCGCATCATCGCGGCCCTGGAGGTCAACGACTGGCGCCGCCAGGACGCCGCCCAGCACCTGGGCATCAGCCGCAAGGTGCTGTGGGAGAAGATGCGCAAATACCAGATCAGCGACGGCGAGCCGGGCGTGCCGGAGCTGCCCGAGGCGCCGGAGCCGCCGTGAGGGCGCGCACCGCGCCCGGCCTATCTCTCAGGCGGCGGCCGGCGCCGGCGGCGAAAGGGGCGCGGCGGAGGGCGGCGGCAACTGCGCCACGCGGTTGCGCCCGTTGTCCTTGGCCAGGTAGAGCGCCTGGTCGGCCTCGCGCAGCAGCGCGGCGGTGTCGCCGCCGTCGCCCGGCCAGCGGCAGGCCACGCCCACGCTCACCGTCACCCCGCCCGGCAGCGCCCAGTCCGGGTCGGACGAGGCATCGATGACGGCCTGGCGCACGCGCTCGGCCACCTGCAGGGCCTCCCCCGCATCGGCGCCGGGCAGCAGGATCGCGAACTCCTCGCCGCCCGGGCGCGCGGCCAGGTCGCGTTCGCTGCGGCAGGACAGTGCCAGGGCCGAGGCCACCGCCTGCAGGCAGCGGTCGCCGGCGCCATGGCCGTGGGCGTCGTTGTAGCGCTTGAAGCGGTCCACGTCGACCGACAGCAGCGCCAGCGGGCCGTGGTGGGCGGCGGCGTGGACCCATTCGGCCGCCAGGCGCTCCATGAAGCTGCGGCGATTGGCCAGGCCGGTGAGCGGGTCGGCGCGGCTGAGCAGCTCCAGCTCCAGGTTGGCCTGTTCCAGCGCGCCGCTGCGCGCGGCCAGGTCGGTCGCCAGGCGCTGGTTGTCCAGGGAGACGCGCAGCACCTGCACGTACACCCGTGCCATGCGCCGCGCGACCAGCAGCTGGCCCAGGCACAGCACCAGGGTGGCGCCGGCCAGCAGGCCCGCATGCGGCGGCCGTGCGATCAGGATGGCCGCCGCCTGGCCGCAGAGGATGGGCACCTGGAAGGCGGCAAGCATCTGCCAGAAAGCCATGTTGGTGGTGGTCATGGTCACCGCACCCAGCGCGGTGCCGACGACGATGGGGATCTCTCCCGCTTCGCCGTGCACCAGCATCCAGGCCAGGCCGGCGCCCCAGGCGGTGCCGGTGAGGGCCATGGCGGCGAAGGAGGCCCAGGCCCAGCGCAGGCCCGGCGGTGGCCCGGGCCGGCGGCGGCGCCGCCGGTAAGCCACGCCGAGCGCGAGGCGCAGCAGGATGGGCGTCCAGGACGCGATCAGCCAGCCCACCACCAGCACATGGCGATCGGGCCGCCAGAACACGGTCGCCAGCATGGTGGCGCCGGCCAGGCCCATCACGCCGGACAGCGGTGCCGTGTCGTAGAGGGCTTCGACGCGTCGTTGGGCAAGGATCGGATCGGCGTCGTTCAAGGCGGGGGTGGGGTCGCGGCGGCGGCGCTACTGTAGCCGCAGCGCCGCCCTCAACGCCATGCGCCTGGACAAGGCGCCGCCTGCCGCCGGGGCCGCCGGCGCGGACACCGGCGCCATGCCCAGCCCGTCCGGCCCGAGCAGCGAGCGCGCCGGCGCGCCGACGAGCGTGTCGATCCAGGGGCTGGCGCCGTCCGGCTCCACCCGCAGTTCGCCCGTCGCGCGGGCCAGCCGGAATTCGGTGATGCGCAGGTCGAACACCGCGTCCACGTAGTCCAGCAGCAGGTTGTTGTGGTCCAGCTGCGCGTCGAGCACGTTGGGCAGCGTCTCGCGGCCGAATTCCAGCAGGCGGCTGCGGCCGCGGAAGGCCTCGCCCGATTCGGCCACCGCCTCGCGCAGCTGCTGCTCCCGCTCGCGCCCGCTGGCGGCGCGGCCCCAGGCCGCGGCGGTGAGCTCCAGCAGGTTGCGGCGCACGCCGTCGAGCTTCGCCTCCTGGTTCTGCACCTCGGCCAGGGCCGACCTGACGCGCAGCTGGCGGTCGAAGCCGCTGCCGAAGTTCCAGTTCAGCTCCACCGCAGCGCGCGTGGGCTCGGAGGTGGTGACGCCGCGCGGGTCCTTGGTCTTGACCAGCACCGCATCGACGGTGGGCCAGATGCTGGCCTCCTGCTGCTCGACCAGCTCGCGGGCGCGGGCCACGCGCTCCTGCGCCTCGGCCAGCTCGCTGCTGCGCGACTCGGCGCGGGCGATGGCCTCCGGCTGCGAGGCGATGCGCCAGTCCGGCGGCGTGCGCAGCAGCGGCAGGCGGGCCGGGTCGGGCACGAAGCGGAAGTAGCTGTCGAACCTGGCGAGGGCCTCGGCCAGTTGGGCGTCGAAGTCGGCCTCGCGCGCGGCGATGCCGGCGCGGCGGGCGCTGGCCATGCGCAGGTCGTTCTGGCCGGCGCCGCCCAGGGCCACGCGCCGCTCCTCGCTCTTCGCCAGGTCCTGCACGATGCCGGTGGAGCGGCGGGCGATCTCGCGCTTGAGGTCGAAGCGCTGCACCTGCATGTAGGCCGTGAGGGCATCGAGCACCACCTTCTGCGAGGTGGTCCGGACGGCCTCGCTCTGGGCCCGGCTGCCGGCCTCGGCGGCGCGCTCGCGGGCGCTCATGGCGCCGCCGTCGATCACGCTCATGCGGGCCTCGGCCGTGAGCAGGGTGTAGTTCTCGGTGGGCGCGCCCTCGCGGCCGCTGCTGTAGGTGCCGCTGGCGGTGCCGACCTTGAAGCGGGGATAGCGCGCCTTCTTCGCCGCCTCGACCTCGAAGCCGCTGGTGGCGGCGGCGGCATCGGCGGCGAGCACCTCGGGATGTTCGAGCGCGAGCGTGCGCAGGGCCTGCTTGAAGCGCTGGGTCTGGCCGGTGACGACGAGGGCGGGCGGCGCGCCGGCGGCGGCGCCTGCCGGTGCCACCGGTTCCTCGCTGGCGGACAGCCGCGTCGCGGTCGCCAGCCGCAGGCCCTGCTCGTCGTATACCGCCACGGGCACGCCCTGGCGGCGGATCTGCACCTGCGTCGCGGCCGGCAGGCAGGCGAGCGCGCAGGCCAGGGCGATGGCGGCACGGGCGGGGCGGCGCAGCGGCAAGGTGGCGAGGCGATTCATGCAACGCGCTCCACGCTGCGGTTCGGCTCCCTCCCCCTCTGGGGGAG
>NZ_LDSL01000220.1 GCF_001476815.1 Pseudacidovorax intermedius
GCAGCAGTTCGCCGCGCGGCAGCGTGGTGCCGACGGCCAGGCGCGAACGGCTGAACTTCTCGGTGTCGACGTCGTCCTGGGTGATGGTGATCGGCTCGTCCATCGGCAGCTTGGCCTCGCTGATCAGCAGGCCGGTCATCAGCTTGGTGATCGAGGCGATGGGCAGCACGGCGTGGTCGTTCTTGCTCAGGAGCACTTCGCGCGTGTCCTGGTCGAGCACCAATGCCACGCTGGACTTCAGGTCGAGCGGATCGATGGCGTTGTGCAGTCCCGCCATCTGGCCGAAGGACTGCCGCACCGGCGCGGGCTCGGCCACGCGCACGACGGAGCGGCGCTGCACGGCCACCACCGTCTTGCCGCCACTCTTGCGCACGGTGGCGACCACGTTGCGGCCGCCGCGCACGGTGCGCTCCTCGGCGCGCGCCTTGGTGGTCTTGGCCACCGCCTTGCTGGCGGCAGCCGGCTTCTTGCTGCTGGCGTGCTGCTTCTTGCCGTTGGCATGGGCCATCGGCGTGAGGAAGGAGGCGGCACACAGGGCCACGGCCAGCACGCGCAGCGCGGGAAGATACCGCTGGGAAGACACTCGGGGCAAAACAGGCAGCGCAGGGGCTTCGGCCATCAACAACTCCAGCGGCAGGACATCGAAAGGTGCCGCAGTCTATCGAATACAAAAAAGAGACGCAAATCAGTTACTTGCGTCCTCTTTCTCATCCACGATGCAGAGTCGCCCGAAACTAGCCTTGCGCGGCCACGCGTTCAGTCTGGCTGTGCAGCTTGTTCAGCGCACCCAGGTAGGCCTTGGCCGAGGCCACGACGATGTCCGGATCGGCACCGACACCGTTGACCACGCGTCCGGCATTTTGCAACCGAACTGTTACTTCTCCCTGGCTTTCGGTCGATCCGCTGATCGCATTCACCGAGTACAGCACCATTTCGGCGCCGCTTTTCACCAGGGATTCAATGGCCTTCAGCGAGGCATCGACCGGTCCATTGCCGCCCGACTCGCCGACCACCTCCTTGCCGTGCATCGTGAAGACGATGCGGGCCTTGGGCTGCTCGCCGGTTTCGCTGTGCTGCGCCAGAGACACAAAACTGAACTGCTCGTCAACGTTCGACTGCTGCTCGGCGCTGACAAGGGCGAGGATGTCCTCGTCGAAAATTTCGGCCTTGCGGTCGGCCAGCTCCTTGAAGCGCAGGAAAGCGGCGTTCAGGTCGGCTTCGCTGTCCATCGACACGCCCAGGTCCTGCAGGCGCTGCTTGAAGGCGTTGCGGCCGCTGAGCTTGCCCAGCACGATCTTGTTGGCGGTCCAGCCCACGTCCTCGGCACGCATGATTTCGTAGGTGTCGCGAGCCTTGAGCACGCCGTCCTGGTGGATGCCCGAGGCATGGGCGAAGGCGTTGGCGCCGACGACGGCCTTGTTGGGCTGCACCACGAAGCCGGTGGTCTGGCTCACCATGCGGCTGGCGGCCACGATGTGCTGGGTGTCGATGTTGAGCTCGAGCCCGAAGTAGTCCTTGCGGGTCTTCACGGCCATCACGATCTCTTCGAGCGAGCAGTTGCCGGCGCGCTCGCCCAGGCCGTTGATGGTGCATTCGACCTGGCGGGCGCCGCCGATCTTGACGCCGGCCAGCGAGTTGGCCACCGCCATGCCCAGGTCGTTGTGGCAATGGACCGACCAGATCGCCTTGTCGCTGTTGGGAATGCGCTCGCGCAGCGTCTTGATGAAGTGGCCGTAGAGCTCGGGCACCGCGTAGCCCACCGTGTCGGGCACGTTGATGGTGGTGGCGCCCTCGGCGATCACGGCCTCCAGCACGCGGCAGAGAAAGTCCACGTCGCTGCGGTAGCCGTCCTCGGGGCTGAACTCGACGTCGGCCACCTTGTTGCGGGCGAAGCGCACGGCCAGTTTGGCCTGCTCCAGCACCTGCTCTGGCGTCATCCGCAGCTTCTTCTCCATGTGCAGCGGCGAGGTGGCGATGAAGGTGTGGATGCGCGCCCGCGCGGCACCGGCCAGGGCGTCGGCGGCGCGCGAGATGTCGCGGTCGTTGGCCCGCGACAGGCCGCACACGGTGGAGTCCTTGATGGCATTGGCGATCGCCTGCACCGCCTCGAAGTCGCCGTTGGAGCTGGCCGGGAAACCGGCCTCGATCACGTCGACCTTGAGCCGCTCCAACTGGCGCGCGATGCGCAGCTTTTCGTCACGCGTCATCGAGGCGCCGGGCGACTGCTCGCCGTCGCGCAGGGTGGTGTCGAAAATGATCAGCTGGTCGGTCATCGTTGGGCTCCTTGTCCGTGTACGTTCTGCGTCAGGCCGTCTCGGCGGCAGCCGGCGATTGTGCCTGCTGCGCTCCATCGCCCGCGGCACGCCGCATGCCCGACACGATGGCCTTCAGTGCCGCCGCCGTGGTGTCGGCATCGATGCCCACGCCGTACAGCGTGCGCGAGTCGCCCATGCGCATTTCCACATAGGCCACCGACCGCGCATCGGCACCCGCACCGATGGCATGCTGGTGGTAGTCCATCACGCGGATCGGCTGGCCCGTGGCTTCGGCCACAGCGCGGCTGAAGGCGTCGATGGGGCCGTTGCCGCGGCCTTCGATGGCCACCGCCTCGCCACCCCAGACGAGTTCGCCGCGCAGCACGGTGAGCGCCTGGTCGCCCTCGCCTTCCACGGACTGCACGCGGTGGCGCAGGCCTTGCGCGCCATCCATGCGGTACTCGTCACGGAAGATGTTCCAGAGGTCGGCGGCACCCAGCTCCTTGCCCTGCACGTCCATCACCTGCTGCACCACCTGGCTGAACTCGATCTGCAGGCGGCGCGGCAGTTCGAGGCCGTATTCGCTTTCGAGCAGGTACGAGATGCCGCCCTTGCCCGACTGGCTGTTGACGCGGATCACGGCCTCGTAGCTGCGGCCCACGTCCTTCGGATCGATGGGCAGATAGGGGATGTCCCAGATGTCGCCATCCTTGCGGGCCGAGAAGGCCTTCTTGATCGCGTCCTGGTGCGAGCCCGAGAAGGAGGTGTAGACCAGGTCGCCCACGTACGGGTGGCGCGGATGGACCGGGATCTGGTTGCAATGCTCGACCGTGGCGCGGATGTCGTCGATGTGCGAGAAGTCCAACCCCGGCGACACGCCCTGGGTGTAGAGGTTGAGCGCCACGTTGACGATGTCGAGGTTGCCGGTGCGCTCGCCGTTGCCGAACAGGCAGCCCTCGAGCCGGTCCGCGCCCGCCATGACGGCGAACTCGGCGGCTGCCGTGCCGGTGCCGCGGTCGTTGTGCGGATGCGCGCAGAGCACGATGGCATCGCGCCGCTCCAGGTTGCGATGCATCCACTCGATCATGTCCGCGAAGATGTTGGGCGTGGAATGCTCGACCGTGGACGGCAGGTTGACGATGCACTTGCGCTCGGGCGTCGGCGCCCAGACCGCGGTGACCGCATCGACCACGCGCTTGGAGAAGGCCAGGTCGGTGCCGGAGAACATCTCGGGCGAATACTGGAAGGTCCACTGCGTGGCCGGCTGGCGCGCGGCCTGGTCCTTGAACATCTTCGCATGGGTGACGGCGAGCTCGACGATGCCGTCTTCGTCCAGGCCCAGCACCACGCGGCGCATGACCGGCGCGACGGCGTTGTAGAGGTGCACGATGGCGCGCGGCGCGCCCTGCAACGATTCGAAGGTGCGTTCGATCAGGTGCTCGCGCGCCTGGGTCAGCACCTGAATTGTCACGTCATCGGGAATGCGGTCTTCCTCGATCAGCTTGCGCACGAAGTCGAATTCGGTCTGCGAGGCGGAGGGAAAGCCGACTTCGATTTCCTTGAAGCCAATTTCCACGAGCGTCTCGAACATGCGCATCTTGCGCTCGAGGTCCATCGGCTCGACCAGGGCCTGGTTGCCGTCGCGCAGGTCGGTCGACAGCCAGATGGGCGCCCGGGTGATGACGGCATCGGGCCAGGTGCGGTCCTTGAGGCCGATCGGTGCGAAGGCGCGGTACTTGGTGTGAGGCTGCTGGAGCATGTCGATTTCTCTGCAAGAGGTTGGAACCGACCAGCAACCCCATAGACGAACGGCCCGTTGCTGGTGCAAACGGGCCGTGTCGAGGGTGTTTTGCGCGTGCGCTCTACCGTCTCCGCCCGTTGGGGGGAATCAGTAGTAGGGCCAGGGCGAAAACGTTCATGAGGGTTGCGACTCTATCACAGCGGGCGGTCATTCGTGCAAGCCGCGCTCGTCGGGCTCGTCGGTGGAAACACTGATCATGCTCACCGGCTGGCCCTTGGCCTTGCGCCAGGCATAGATCACGTAGCCGCTCAGCCCATACAGCACGAACAGGCAGAACAGCACCGTGGGCGGATGGATGTTGATCACCGCGATGCCCAACGCGATCAGCACCAGGGTGGCGAAGGGCACGCTCTTGCGGATCTGCATGTCCTTGAAGCTGTAGAAGGGCGCGTTGGTCACCATCGACAGGCCCGCGTACAGCGTGAAGAAGAAGGTGATCCAGGTGATCTGCGTCCAGCTGAAATACCAGACGTCGGCACCGCGCCGGCCCCAGTCGGTCATCAGCCAGATGAAGCCCGCCACCAGCGCCGCGGCCGCTGGCGAGGGCAGGCCCTGGAACCAGCGCTTGTCGACCACGCCGGTGTTGACGTTGAAGCGCGCCAGCCGCAGCGCGGCGCAGGCGCAGTACACGAAGGCCGCGATCCAGCCCCAGCGGCCCAGGCCCTTGAGCGACCATTCGTAGGCGATGAGGGCCGGCGCCGCGCCGAAGGACACCATGTCCGCCAGCGAATCCATCTGCTCGCCGAAGGCGCTTTGGGTGTTGGTCATGCGCGCCACCCGGCCGTCCAGGCTGTCGAGCACCATGGCGCAGAACACGCCCACCGTGGCCAGGTCGAAGCGCCCGTTCATCGCCATGACGATGGCATAGAAGCCGCCGAACAGGGCCGCCAGCGTGACCATGTTGGGCAGTACGTAGATGCCCTTGCGGCGCTTGCGGATCGGCGCATCGTTCA
Organism: Pseudacidovorax intermedius; assembly: GCF_001476815.1. Classification (GTDB taxonomy): domain Bacteria; phylum Pseudomonadota; class Gammaproteobacteria; order Burkholderiales; family Burkholderiaceae_C; genus Xenophilus; species Xenophilus intermedius_A. The sequence goes on from NZ_LDSL01000220.1 coordinate 5,010, forward strand.
AGGGAATGGGGTCGTGCATGAGTTCGGCCTCCGGCCTTCCGGGAAACGTGGCAGTGTAGTCAAAGGTGCCGGGCGCACTGCGCCCTCGGCCCCGCCCGCGCAGGGACATCGGCAGCCGCAGCGCCCCGCGCACGCAGGCAAGAAAAAGGCCACCGCAGGCGGTGGCCTCTGGATCGGCAGCGGAGCCGAAGCCCCGCACAAGGCCGATCAGTTGCGGCTCTGGTCGACCAGCTTGTTCTTGGCGATCCAGGGCATCATGGCGCGCAGCTGGCCGCCGACCTGCTCGATGGAGTGGTCGGCGGTGTTGCGGCGGCGGGCCGTCATCGACGGGTAGTTCAGGCGGCCTTCCTGGATGAACATCTTGGCGTAGTCGCCGTTCTGGATGCGCTTGAGGGCGTTGCGCATGGCGGCGCGCGACTGCTCGTTGATCACCTCGGGGCCGGTCACGTACTCGCCGAACTCCGCGTTGTTGGAGATCGAGTAGTTCATGTTGGCGATGCCGCCTTCGTAGATCAGGTCGACGATCAGCTTGAGCTCGTGCAGGCACTCGAAGTAGGCCATCTCGGGCGCGTAGCCGGCTTCGGTCAGCGTCTCGTAGCCCATCTTGATCAGTTCGACCGCACCGCCGCACAGCACGGCCTGCTCGCCGAACAGGTCGGTTTCGGTCTCTTCCTTGAAGTTGGTCTCGATGATGCCGGCCTTGCCGCCGCCGTTGGCCATGGCGTAGCTCAGGGCCAGGTCGCGGGCCTTGCCGGACTTGTCCTGGTGCACGGCCACGAGGTGGGGCACGCCGCCGCCCTGGGCGTAGGTGGAGCGCACGGTGTGGCCGGGAGCCTTGGGCGCGACCATCCAGACGTCCAGATCGGCGCGGGGCACGACCTGGTTGTAGTGCACGTTGAAGCCGTGGGCGAAGGCCAGCGAGGCGCCTTCCTTGATGTTCGGCTCGACGTTGTTCTTGTAGACCTCGGCGATCTGCTCGTCGGGCAGCAGGATCATCACGACGTCGGCGGACTTCACGGCCTCGTTCACTTCGAGCACGTTCAGGCCGGCCTTGCCGACCTTGTCCCACGAGGCGCCGCCCTTGCGCAGGCCGACCACGACCTTGACGCCGCTGTCGTTCAGGTTCTGCGCGTGCGCGTGGCCCTGCGAGCCGTAGCCGATGATGGCGACGGTCTTGCCCTTGATCAGGCTCAGGTCACAGTCCTTGTCGTAAAAAACTTTCATGTCTTCTCTCCGTTTAGCTGAAGGGGTTGCGATGGGTGGTTGCCGTCCGTGCTGAGCCTGTCGAAGGGCTCATTGCAGACCCGCGGCCGGCTGGCTTGCGGGGCTTCGACAGGCTCGGACCGGACGGACAAGGACCGAGCCCCGATTCCGTCACACGCGCAGGATGCGTTCGCCGCGGCCGATGCCGCTCGGGCCGGTGCGCACCGTCTCGAGGATGGCGCTGCGGTCGATGGCGTCGAGGAAGGCGTCGTTCTTGCCGTGGTCGCCGGTGAGCTCGATGGTGTAGCTCTTGTCGGTCACGTCGATGATGCGGCCGCGGAAGATGTCGGCCATGCGCTTCATCTCCTCGCGTTCCTTGCCCACGGCGCGCACCTTCACCATCATGAGCTCGCGCTCGGTATAGGCGCCTTCGGTGAGGTCGACCACCTTGACCACCTCGATGAGGCGGTTCAGGTGCTTGGTGATCTGCTCGATCACGTCGTCCGAACCCTGGGTCTGGATGGTCATGCGCGACAGGCTCGGGTCTTCGGTGGGGGCCACCGTCAACGACTCGATGTTGTAGCCGCGGGCCGAGAACAGGCCCACCACGCGGGAGAGTGCGCCGGGCTCGTTCTCGAGCAGCACGGCAATGATGTGCTTCATGGTGTCGATTCCTCTTTTCGCCGCCCTCCCCTGCGCACGGTAATGCGCAGGCTCGGCGGGCAATAGATTCGTCTGGAAGGGGAAGGAAAACGCGGCGCCGGCCACGCACGGCCGGCCCCGCTGGAAGGCTCAGAGGTCTTCGCTGCCCAGCAGCATCTCGGTGATGCCCTTGCCGGCCTGGACCATCGGGAACACGTTCTCGGTGGGGTCGGTGCGGAAGTCCATGAACACCGTGCGGTCCTTGAGCTTGCGGGCCTCGCGCAGCGCGGGCTCGACGTCCTGCGGCCGCTCGATCAGCATGCCGACGTGGCCATAGGCCTCGGCCAGCTTCACGAAGTTGGGCAGCGCGTCCATGTAGCTGTGGCTGTAGCGGCCGGAGTATTCGATCTCCTGCCACTGGCGCACCATGCCCAGGTAGCGGTTGTTGAGCGAGCAGATCTTGATCGGCGTGTTGTATTGCAGGCAGGTCGACAGTTCCTGGATGCACATCTGCACCGAACCTTCACCGGTGATGGTGAAGACCTCCGCCTCCGGCTTGGCCAGCTTGATGCCCATGGCGTAGGGGATGCCCACACCCATGGTGCCCAGGCCGCCGGAATTGATCCAGCGCCGCGGCTCGTCGAAGCGGTAGTACTGGGCAGCCCACATCTGGTGCTGGCCGACGTCGGAGCACACGTAGGCCTCGACGTCCTTGGTCATGTTCCACAGCGTCTCGACGACGTACTGCGGCTTGATCACGTCCTGGTTGTCGCGGTCGTACTTCAGGCAGTCGCGGCTGCGCCAGGTCTCGATGGTCTTCCACCAGTCGGCCAGCGCACCGCCGTCGGGCTTGGTGCCGCTCTCGCGGATCATGGAGATCAGCTCGGTCAGCACGTCCTTGACGTCGCCGACGATCGGCACGTCCACCTTCACCCGCTTGGAGATGCTCGACGGGTCGATGTCGATGTGGATGATCTTGCGTTCGTTCTGCGCGAAGTGCTTGGGGTTGCCGATCACGCGGTCGTCGAAGCGCGCACCCACGGCCAGCAGCACGTCGCAGTTCTGCATCGCATTGTTGGCTTCGATGGTGCCGTGCATGCCCAGCATGCCGAGGAACTTGCGGTCGCTCGCCGGATAGGCGCCCAGGCCCATCAGCGTGTTGGTGACCGGGTAGCCCAGCATGTCGACCAGCGTGCGCAGCTCGTTGGTCGCATTGCCCAGCAGCACGCCGCCGCCGGTATAGATGTAGGGGCGCTTGGCCGTCAGCAGCAACTGCAACGCCTTGCGGATCTGGCCGCCGTGGCCCTTGCGCACCGGGTTGTACGAGCGCATCTCCACCTTCTCGGGATAGCCGTGGTAGGCCACCTTCTTGAAGGAGACGTCCTTGGGCACGTCCACCACCACCGGGCCGGGGCGGCCGCTGCGCGCGATGTGGAAGGCCTTCTTCATGGTCGCCGCCAGATCCTTGGGATCCTTGACCAGGAAGTTGTGCTTGACGATGGGGCGCGTGATGCCGACGGTGTCGCATTCCTGGAAGGCGTCCAGGCCGATGGCCGCGGTGGGCACCTGGCCGGCGACGATCACCATGGGGATCGAATCCATGTAAGCGGTCGCGATGCCGGTGACCGCATTGGTCAGGCCCGGGCCCGAGGTGACCAGCGCCACGCCGACATCGCCCGTCGCGCGGGCATAGCCGTCGGCCGCGTGCACGGCGGCCTGCTCGTGGCGCACCAGCACGTGCTGGATGGTGTCCTGCTTGTAGAGCGCGTCGTAGATGTAGAGGACGGCGCCACCGGGGTAGCCCCAGATGTACTTGACGCCTTCGGCCTGCAGTGCCTTGATCAGCACTTCAGAGCCCATGAGTTCTTGAGGTTGGCCAGCCGCGACCGCGGCGGTCTCTGCCTTGGAGATTTCCATGTTGATGAACCTTCCGAGTTTTCGGGAACGAAAAACCTTGGGTGCCCCTTGCCAGCCCTTGTGGGGCCGCGCCAGGACTTGAGGCCAAAACCATGGGCGGACAGATAAACCGCCGGATCTTGACCCGTTTGCCTTTTGACTGCGAGCCGGCGATTATGGCATTGCCCGCCGCAACGCGGGCGGCAGAAATGCCGATGCCATAATCCGCGCGACTTTTTGCGGGCAAAGTTCTCACGCAAGCAGAGCGCCCGCCGCCGACCGACCGACCCCACACGCGCCCCTGGCACCCTGCGCTTGGCCTCCGAACAAGAACTCTCCGACTTCCTCAAAAGCGTCGAGAAGCGCGCGTTCAAGCGCTCGCTCTATCACGTGCGCGACGAAGAGGCCGCCCTGGACATCGTCCAGGACAGCATGATGAAGCTGGCCGAGCACTACGGCGACAAGCCCGTCGGCGAGCTGCCCATGCTCTACCAGCGCATCCTGTCGAACTGCACGCTGGACTGGTTCCGCCGGCAGAAGACGCGCCGGGCGCTGTTTTCCAACTTGAGCGATTTCGAGACCGACGACGACGATGCGGGCGATTTCGACCTGCTCGGCAGCTTCAACGGCGACCTCGACACGCGGGAAACCGAAAGCGCCGAGGACGTCACCCGCCGCGCCCAGGTTTTCCGGCAGATCGAAACCGAGATCGCCGCGCTGCCGCTTCGTCAACGGGAGGCATTCCTGTTGCGTTACTGGGAAGAGATGGATGTGTCCGAGACAGCCGCCGCGATGGGCTGCTCCGAAGGCAGTGTGAAGACGCACTGTTCCCGGGCCATCCAGGCACTCAGCCGCGCCCTCAAGGCGAAGGGGATTCTGCCGCCATGACTTCTTCTTCGACACGCCCTCATTCCTCCTCCCGCCCCGAAGACCTGTTCGGCCGCGCCATCGCGGCGCGCCTGAATGACGGTACCGATGCCCTGCCGCGCGACATCAGCGAGCGTTTGCGCGCCGCGCGCATGCAGGCCATGGCCAATCGCAAGCGGGAAATCCTGCACACCGCGCCCGTGCTCGTCTCTGCCGGCGGCAGCGCCGTGTTCGGCCAGTCCGGCTGGTGGGGCCGGGCCATGGCCGCCATTCCGCTTGTGGCGCTCGCCGTCGGGCTGCTCACCATCGGCCTCACCCAGGAAGAGCGCCGCACCGCCGAGCTCGCCGAGGTGGATGCCGCGCTGCTCACCGACGATCTGCCCCCCGCCGCCTACACCGACCCCGGCTTCGCCCAGTTCCTGAAGGCAAAGGCGGCCGCCGCGGCGGC
>NZ_LDSL01000221.1 GCF_001476815.1 Pseudacidovorax intermedius
CGGGCGGTGCGTGCGCCTGTGTCGGGCGTCAGCGTGCCGCCGGCGCTCTGGGTGTAGCTGCTGACGTTGTCCACGCCCGGCGAATGGCCGGGGCTGACCAGGCCGGTGTTGAGCACCGCCACGTTCAGGGTGCCGCTGCCGCGCAGGGTCTCGTTGGCCGCCACGGTCAGGGTGCTGGCCGAGAAGCCCTGGGCCTGCAGGTCGCCGACGTCGAAGACCGTGGCCGGCACGCTGGCGTGCACCGGCTGGTTGATGAGGTTGTCGTAGCTCTCGCGCGAGAGCAGCGGCTCGGCGCTGGTGGGCGCGGGATGGTCGAAGTCGTAGGCGCCGTGCAGGGCCTGGTCGTGGCCGCGGTCGTCGGTGACCACGCTCTGGATCGCCCCGAGCACCGGGTCGGCCGACAGAAGGACGCGCGGTTCCAGGGCTTCCAGACGCCAGCCGTCACGGACCATGCGGGCGACCTTCGTCTTCAGGGCTTTTCTCATTCCAACGTCCTTCGGCGCCCGGCCCCCACGTCCGCGGCACCCCGGTTCGAGGTGCGGCGGCTTCCCGGGCCGGGGCACTTTGCATTGCAGGCAATGCGGCTCACACAACAGGCACGGGCGCAGGGGGACCGATCCTGTCGGTCCCCCTGCGCCCAGCAAATCAGGTCGTACGTTCGGCGCGGCTTCCCCACCGCGACTAAACGCAAACAAACGTTACGGAGTGTCGCCGGGCGTCGGACGCCCGTCCATCGAATTCGTAGGAAAAAACGCCGTCCCGCAGGGGCAATCCAGGGGGCGGACGACGCGCTCGCGGCCGGCGTGCATGCGCCGGAAACCGCGTGGCATCCGAAGGGGGACACGGGGCCGTCGCGCCGCGGGGGCGGGACGGATCGCAGGGCCTGGCGCGAGGCCGCTACGGCGGCCGGCCCGCACCCCGCAGCGATGCGGGGCCGGGCCGGCGGAGGTTCGGGAAACCCCGGGTGCCGGGGCCAGGGCATGCGCACTGGCCTCGGCGTCATCGGCTTACTTGCCGGCGCGCTTGTCGGCCAGGTTGACCAGGCGCTCGATCTGCGCCAGCGAGATCAGCTGGGCGTAGATGGCGGGCAGGTAGCGCTTGGCGCGGATGTCGAGGAAGCGCTCGTCCGACAGGTTGTTCAGGCGCTCTTCGTTGATCACGTAGCAGCCGGCGATGTTCTTCACGCCGTCGTTCTCGCGCACGCGCATGTTCAGCGGCGTGAGCATGTTGTTCTCGGCCAGGAACTTGGAGAAGTCGCGCGTCAGGGCGTCCATCTGCTGCAGTTCCGACAGGTAACGCTTGACGTTCTCGATCACCTGGGTGGGTTCGCCCTTGTCGTCGAACAGGGCCGCGCCTTCGGTGTCGCTCACCAGTTCGCTGCCTTCGTCGATGCAGATCGTGTACTGGTTCTCCTTGTCGGAGCCGGCCAGCGCGAAGGGATAGCGGCGGATGATGGCGGGGACGTACGAGGCATCCCACTTGCCGTCGGCGCCGACGAACAGGTTGCTGCCGGCGTCCAGGCCGAGCAGGGCCACGGGACGGAACTCGTCCTTTTCCTTGTCTTCCAGGAAGACGATGGGGTAGATGGCGGCGGCACGGGCGAACTCGTGCATCGTCACGTAGGCGATGTGGAACTTGGAGGCGAACCCGAAGCCCGTGATCTCCTTGATGCGCTTCTTGGCGTGACGATCCTTATTGACGGGGACCACTTTTTCGAACAAAGGACTTCTCCTGCTGGCGGTTGAAAGCCGGGCGGAACGAGGGTGCCCGGACGCGGCCTTTCAGGTGCCGCGATTGCGTGTCTGGCAAAGACACAAATGTAAACAATTTGGCATCCCAGGTGTAGGCATCCGCTGATTGACCTGGGGTTTATCGGTACATCAAGCGGTCACGAAACGCTGCGCCGGAGGCGCGCGGAAAAAGGTGCCAGCGTCCCCGTGCCGGGGGCGCCGGCCACCCGTCTCACTGGCCGCCGCGGACCAGGCGCACCCGGCGGTTGCCGGACATGTCCACGGGCGCCACGCCGCCGTCGACGAAGTCGACGTACCAGGCCTGGCCGGCCGCCGTGACGGCCGGCGAGCTGCTCCAGTAGCTCGCGCCCGCGGTGTTGGGGAAGTAGGCCAGGTTGATGGACGGCGCGCTGCAGGCGCGCTCGACCAGCGAGGCCAGCTCGTTGCGGTTGGGCAGGCGCCAGTCGGTGTAGCCGAGGTAGGCCGAGGCGTTGGCGGACGCGGCCTGGGCCAGCGCACCGCTCCAGCCCATGCTGGCCGGGGCGCCGGCTTCGCAGCTGCCGCCGCTCTGGCCCTGGGTGCACTGGGCCCACATCAGCTGGGTGCGCTTGTCGGTGACGGTGCCGTCGCCCGGGGCGCTGTAGCGGTCGGAGGCGGCACGCGCCGTGCCGGCCGTGCAGGGGGCGACGGAGGACGCCGCGGAGGCCGATGCACCGCTCACCAGGCGGGCCGAGACGACGTTGCCCGTCGACGTGGCCTTGTTGCGGGTGCTCACCGCGCCGCCGTTGAAGTTCACGACCCAGGCCGTCTGCGCGTCGCTCGGGGTGGTGGTGCTGCTCCAGAAGATGGCCGGGTTCTGGGTGCTCACGCCAGCCATGTCGGAGAACCAGTCCGTGGCGATCGTGACGCCCGTGGTGGCGCCGGCATAGACCAGGCTGTCCAGCTCGGCCACCTCGGGCAGCCGCCAGTCGCTCACGCCGCACAGGCGGGCGGTGTTGGCCGCATCGACCTGTGCCTGGATGTCGGTGAAGTTGACCGCGGCCGGCTGGCTGCGGCCCTGCTGCACCTGCCACAGCAGGCCGGTGACGGCGTCGCGCACGCAGGCCGGGCCGGCGGCGTTGGCGGCCAGCGCCTGGCCGCTGGCATCCAGCTTGGCATAGCTGAAGCCGAAGGGGCCGTCGGCGGAGGCATTGGTCAGCGGGTTGGGGTCGCGGCCCGTCTCCGCATCCTGGCCGGCCAGGCCGCTGGCCGGGCAGGCCACCGCATTGCCGGCGGCGTTGTAGCAGGCGGCGATGCCGGTGTCGTTCAGGCCACCCGCGTCGTCGTTGACGATGGTGCCGGTGGCGCTGGGCGTGTTGGACGCACCGGCCACGCTGAGGCGGAAGCGCCGGTTGGCCTGGTAGGTGCCGTCGTTGCACACCGGGATGGTGATGCTCACGCTGGTGGCGCCGGCCGGCACGGTGAGCGCGGCGCCGCTGGCGGCCACGTAGTCGATGCCGCTGGCGCAGCTGGCGCCGCCGCGGGCATAGCCCACCACGGCACGGGTGGCGAGCGAGGACGACAGGTCGGCGGTGCTGTAGTTCACCACCTTGTCGGTCTTGGGACCGGATTCGACGCGCACGGTGAACACCAGCTTGCCGTCGGATTCGAGGGCGGTGACGTCGGACATGCGCAGCACCAGCGGCGTCTCCGGCTCCGGCGGAATGAAGAAGAAGCCGCCGCCACCGCCGCCGCCGCCGCCGCAACCCGACAGGGCCAGCAGGGCGGGAACGGCCGCCGCGGCCAGGGACCAGCGCAGCAGGGAGGGGCTCGTCGAGCAGGATTTCAGGACCATGTGCATCACCTCGGAGAACGGGAAACATCGCCGCGGGCGGCGAACGCGAGCTGGAGCAGCAGTTGCTGCTCCTGCAGGAACAGTTGGCGGCGCACTAGGCGCGCCTGGCGGGCGCGGCGGCGGCGCTGCAGGCCGAGCGCGATGCGCAGCAGCGGCAGGCGCAGCACTGCCGGCGCGCGGCCCAGGGCGGGCGCGGCGCCCTCGGCCGGCGACACGGGCCATAGCCGCAGCAGGCGGCGCTCGGTGGCGCCACGCAGGCCGCGGGCGGCGAACAGGGTTTCGGCACGGGCGGATTCCAGCGCCTCGGGCTGCAGCAGCAAGAGCGGCGTGCCGGGCGGCGCCATGCGCACGTCCAGGCCGGGCAGCAGCGGATCGGGCACCAGCAGCAGCTGGCCCGGCGCCAGCACGCCGTCCTCGGGGCTGGGCGCTGGGGCGCCGAGCATGGCCGGCGTGAGCGCGCGCACGCGCAGCGCCTCGGCGAAGGCGCGGAAGCTGTCGGGCCGGCGCAGCGCCACCAGCACGGCGGCGCCGGCCTTCACGGCCTGCGCGGCCGCCTCGGCGGCCACGGCATAGGCGGTTTCGTGGTCGGGCGCCGGCGCGTGCTGCACGGCCGGGCCGGCGTCGGCGCGGCGCTGGTGCAGGACCACGGCGCCGTAGATGCGCCACAGCTCGCCCTCCAGCCCGCCCAGCGTCGAGGCGATGCCGCCGAGCAGCCGGTAGCGGCCGAAGAGTTCCTGGTGCGACAGCCGGCCGGTGACCACCGGCGGGTCCGAAGGCGGCAGGCCCTCGCGCGCCTCCAGCGCCTGCAGCAGGCCGGTGTGCAGGGTGCGCTGCGGCACCAGCGCGGCCACCGGGGTGTCGCCGCCCAGCACGATGCGCTGCGCGCCGGAAGGGTCGGACTGCACCTGGTAGTGCCGCCCGCGCACGAAGCGGTCGCGCACCACCAGGGCCTGCATCACCAGCTCGTCGCGGCGGCGCGGCGCGCGCCAGAAGGTGGACAGCACGCCCTCGCGCTCGTCCAGCAGCCGCTGGCCGGCGGGGGTGAAGCGCAGCACGCCGGCGCGGTCCTCGTAATGCTCGCCGCGGCGGAAGGCCTGCGCCATCTCGCGCGCCTGCACCACGGCCTCCAGCAGCAGCGGGTTGTGGCCCGGCGCGCTCAGCACCAGCGGCTGCACCGCGTCGTCGATGAGCACGCGGTCGGCATCGTCCACCAGGGCCCAGTGGCGGTTCTCGCCGCCATGGCGGCGCCACAGGGCCGGGTCGTTCAGGCAGTCGGCCATCAGCCGCCGCGCGGTGGTCAGCAGCACCGGCGCCTCGTAGGCGCTGGTCAGGGCCTCGTCGGGGGCCTGCGGCAGCAGCACGGCGCACCGCACGCCGCAGCGTTCGTACAGCGGCGCCATGGCAGCGGCATGGCGGGCGGCG
>NZ_LDSL01000222.1 GCF_001476815.1 Pseudacidovorax intermedius
GACGGGGCCGGTGGGCGGGGAATGCGGCGGGACGCCTGGAACGCATGGGAGATCCTCCGAAGGCAGGGGAATGGCCGAAGCCGGGGTGTTCACCAGCCATGAACCGCGAGCGGAGAAAAACGACAGGGGGGTGGGAAAAAAAGTGTCGCGGGCGCCGTGGCGCGGCAGCCTCAGCGCAGATCGATGGCGATCCACCAGGGCGTGCGCCGGTGCACCGTGATCGGCAGGGCCTGGGCCAGCGCCGCGAGGCTGCGGTCGCTGTCGTCCAGCGGGAAGCTGCCGGTCACGCGCAGGGCGCCGGCTGCGTCGGAGATGCGCAGCGCGCCGGGCCGGTAGGGCTGCAGGGCCGCCACCACCTCGCGCAGCGGCCGGTCGTGGACCTCGACGAAGCCGTCCTCCCAGGCACTGGCGGCCTGGGGCGCCAGGGTGTCCGGCTGCACACCGCCGGCCGTCAGGCGGGCGCTCTGGCCGGCATGCAGCGTGAGCGGCGCGCCGGCACCGGCCGACACCCGCACGGCGGAGTGCAGCACGGCGACCAGGCTGTCCGTGGCCTCGCGGCGCACCAGGAAGCGAGTGCCCAGCGCCCGGGCCTCGCCCTCCGGCGTCTGGACGACGAAGGCGCGGCCCGCGCCGTCGGGGGACACCTCGACGATCAGTTCGCCGGTGCGCAGGCGCAGTCGGCGGATGCCGGCGTCGAAGTGCTGGTCGACCGCGCTGCGCGCGTTGAGCCACAGCCGGCTGCCATCGGCCAGCGCGACGACGCGGCGCTCGCCGGTGGTGGTGGAGAAGTCCGCCACCAGGCCGCCGAGCGGCCGTTGCGCCTGGAGCCACAGCAGCCCGCCCGTGCCGCCCACGGCCGCCAGGGCGAGCGTGTGGCGCAGCACCGCGCGCCGGCCCGGCGGTGCGGCCAGCAGGCTGCGGTGCAGCGCCTGGCGTGTCCCGGCGCCTCCGGGCAGGGCGTCCAGCCGGCCGAGCGCGCGTGCCATGTGCGCGGCGGCGGCGGCGTGGCGGGGGTCGGCGCGCTGCCAGGCGGCGAAGGCGTCCCGGTCGGCCGCGGTGGCCGTGCCGGACTGCAGCTGCACGGCCCAGGCGATGGCCTGCTCGGCCACCGGATCGCCGGGGTCCGGCGCCGCCGGCAGGCCCCGGTGCGCGGCGGCCTCAGAGCGCGGCATAGCAGCGGGCGAGGGCCTGGGCCATGTACTGGCGCACCCGGCTCACCGACACGCCGAGCTCCTGTGCGATGTCGGCATAGCCCAGCCCGTCGAGCTGGCTGAGCAGGAAGGCCTGCCGCGCCCGGGTCGACAGGCCCTGCAGCAGCGCGTCGATGGCGAGCAGGGTCTCGAGCACGATGGCCCGCTCCTCGACGGAGGGCACGGTGGCCGGCGGCAACTGCGCCAGCTCGGCCAGCCAGGCCTGCTCCAGCTTCTGACGCCGCTGGTGGTTGAACAGCACATGCCGCGCCACGGTGGTGAGGTAGGCCCGGGGCTCCTCCAGCTCGCGCGGCAGCCGGGCGCCGAGCAGGCGCACGAAGGTGTCGTGCGTCAGGTCCTGCGCGCGGTGGTGGCAGCCGAGCTTCTTGCGCAGCCAGGCCTGCAGCCAGCCCTGGTGGTCGCTGTAGAGGACGTGGATGCGCTGCTGGAGGAGAGCGGTGTCGGACGGCACGGGAAACCCGATTGGCGGCATTGAATGCGAATGGATCGCATTCTATCGGTGCCCGGGTTCGTGGCCTCAAACGCCAGATGCGCTGGCTTGCGGGGCCGCCCCTGTGCTGGAGCGGCGGGCTCGGGCTGAGCCGATCCACAGGCCCGGCGCCGACCGGTCGACCGAAAGGCGCCGCCGCTCAGCCTCGCTTTTCCTGCCGCGGCTGCAGGGCCGACTGCACGGCCGCCACGAGGTCGGCGGAGGTGTAGGGCTTGCCCAGGATCAGGCTGCCGCTCAGCTCGCCACGAGGCAAGGGGGAGGCTTCGCCGCTGGCAAAGATGACGACCAGCGACGGGTCCTCGCCGCGCAGCTGGGCCGCCAGCTCGGTGCCCGATGCGCCGGGCAGGTTGATGTCGGTCACCACCACCTGCGGCCGGTGCCGTCGGGCGAGGCATGTCGCCTCCTCGGCGTTGCCGGCTTCGATGACGGTGTAGCCGGCGTCCAGCAGCATGGCAGCGGAGGTGACGCGGATCAGCGGGTCGTCCTCCACGAAGAGCACGACCCCCGCACCAGTGTGCGCCGCGGGCGAAGCCGCCGGGGAGGGCGCGGCCGATGCCGCTGCCGGGGCAACCGTCGCCGCAGCGGGCGCTGCACCCGCCTGCGCCGCCTGCCGCTGGGCCCGGTTGCCCAGCAGGTGGCGCACCTTGCGGGCCAGGGCCTCGCGCGAATAGGGCTTGGACAGCAGTTCCACGCCGGCATCCAGCCGGCCGCCGTGCACGATGGAGTTCTCGGTGTAGCCCGAGGTGAACAGCACCGCCAGGTGCGGGATGCGCAGCCGCGCCTGGCGCGCCATCTCGGGGCTCTTGAGGCTGCCCGGCATCACCACGTCGGTGAACAGCAGGTCGACCGGAATGCCGCTTTCGATCACCGCCAGGCCCTTGGCCGCGTCGGAGGCCTGCAGCACGCGGTAGCCCAGGTCGGACAGCATGGCGACCACCACTTCGCGCACCTCGGCGTCGTCCTCCACCACCAGGATCACCTCGTCGCCGCCGGTCACGGTGCCGGCGTCCTGGCGCACGGGCATGTCCTCGGCCTGCATGGCGCGCGGCAGGAACAGCTTGACGGTGGTGCCGTGGCCGACTTCCGAATAGATCTTGATGTGCCCGTTGGACTGCTTGACGAAGCCGTAGACCATCGACAGCCCCAGGCCCGAGCCCTTGCCCTCGGGCTTGGTCGAGAAGAAGGGGTCGAAGGCCCGGGCGATCACCTCGGCGGGCATGCCGCAGCCGGTGTCCGACACGGCCAGCATCACGTACTGGCCGGGCGAGACCTCGTCGTGTCGGCGGGCGTAGTCCTCATCCAGGTGCACGTTGGCCAGCTCGATGGTGAGCCGGCCGGAGCCGTTCATCGCGTCGCGCGCGTTGATGGCCAGGTTGAGCACCGCGTTCTCGATCTGGTTCGGGTCGACGAAGGTGTTCCACAGGCCGCCGCCGATCACCGTCTCGATCTCCACCGCGCCGCCGATGGCGCGGCGCAGCATGTCGTCCATGCCCTGCACCATGCGCGTGGCGTTGACCACGCGGGGCTCCAGCGGCTGGCGCCGGCCGAAGGCCAGCAGCTGCGAGGCCAGCTTGGCCCCGCGCGACACGCCCGCCAGCGCATTGCCCACCAGGCGCTCGGCGCGGTCGTTGCCGGCGATGTCCTTGGACAGCAGGTGCAGGCTGCCCGAGATGACCTGCAGCAGGTTGTTGAAGTCGTGCGCGATGCCGCCGGTCAGCTTGCCGATGGATTCAAGCTTCTGCGCCTGGGCCAGCTTGGCCTCGGCGCGGTGCCGCTCCTCGATCTCGGCGATGACGCGCGCCTCCAGGTTCTCGTTGAGGGTGCGCAGCTGCTCTTCGGCCCGCTCGCGCTGGCGCACCTCGGCCGCCAGCGCGGTGGCCTGGGCCAGCAGGCTGCGCTCGGCAGCGCGCTGCTCGGTGATGTCGGTGTGCACGCCCACCCATTCCTCGATGCTGCCGTCCGCCCGCAGCATGGGTAGGCCGCGCACCGCGAAGTTGCGCCACGCGCCGTCGCGGCGGCGCACCCGGTGCTCGTGAATGAACATGCTGCGGCTGGCCACCGCCGCATTCCAGGCGGCGATGGCGCCCTGGGCGTCGTCCGGATGCAGGGCCTGCGCCCAGCCGTAGCCTTCGTACTCGGCGGGCGTCTGCCCGGTCAGGGCGGCCCAGCCGGGCTGGTCGCCGGTCATGCGGCCGTCGGCGCTGTTGGTCCAGAGCACGCCGTGCACCGCGTCCATGGCGGTGCGGAAGCGCCGGTTGCTCACCCGCAGGGCGTCGGCCTGGCTGGCGCGCTGGGTGACGTCGACGACGGTGCACATCACGCCCTCCACCGCGTCGGCCGCGGCGAAGACGGGCGTGTAGAACAGGTCCAGCACGCTGGGGCTGGGCGAGGCCTCGCCGTCCCGCAGCAGGGTCATGGGGCGCTCGCGGAAGCAGACGATCTCGCCCTGGCGGCAGCGCGACAGCGCGTCGCCGTGCCAGTCCCAGCTGTCGGACCACACCGACTGCGCGGGGCTGCCGAGTGCCTGCGGATGCCGGTCGCCGAGCAGGGCGCGGTAGGCGTCGTTGTAGAGCGTGATCTGCGCCGGGCCCCAGACGAGCACCTTGGGCACCGGCGAGTTGACGATGTTGGACACCGTCGTGCGCAGGGTCACGGGCCAGTCCTCCAGCCCGCCGAGCGGCGTGTCCTGCCAAGCGCGGCTGCGGATCAGCCCGCCGCATTCGCCGCCGGCCGGCGGCCAGGCGCCAGCCGTGGAAGCGGGGGCCACGGCGTCGGGGGGCGGAACGGGCGCGTTGGCGAAGCTCGACATGGTGTGGATCGCGGGGGGAGGGAGGAGGAGGCCGGCGGAAGAGGCGCCGCAGGCGCGCAGCGCAGGGCCGCACGCACGTGGATGGCGTTGCGAATTCTTACGAGTTCGTGACCGCTTCTGTGCCAGACAAGGCCGCGTCTGCGCGCTGGCGGGCACGGCCGGGCCGTGGCGCGATGGCGTGCCGGTGTCCGGTGCGCGCCGGAGCCGGCCGTCGCACGGTGCCGGTGGCTGTGGCTGTGGCTGTGGCCTTGCTCAGGCCTGCACCGGCGTGTCGATGAAGCTGCTGACCTCGGGCATGTGGTCGATCAGCCATTGCGGATCGAGCTGCAGGGCGCCGACCAGATCCGGCGGGAGCGCGCCGATGGCGTCCTGGCTGGACTTGTGCTCGTCCAGCGCCAGCTCGGCCAGCAGCGTGGCGAGGTGCAGCAGCCCGCCCAGGCGGCAGAAGGGCTCGGCGTCGAGCGGGGCGGAGGCCGTTTCCAGGGCCCGGGCGATCGGCTGCGGGAAGTCCCAGCGCCGCGCCAGTTCGGCGGTCACGCTGGCCTCGGTGAAGCCGAGCATCGACTGCTCGCGCTCCCAGCGCCCGCCCGCCAGGTGGGGCAGGCGCTCGATCTCGTCGATGCGCTCGGGCAGCTTCTGCGCGATCACCAGCTCGCCCAGGCGCAGCATGAAGCCGGCCAGCCAGGCCTGTTGCGGGTCCTGGCCGGCTTCATGCTGCGCCTGGGCGAGCTGGTGATCGCGCAGAAGC
>NZ_LDSL01000223.1 GCF_001476815.1 Pseudacidovorax intermedius
CGGTCGCGGCGCCGCGACCGTCCCGCACCGCGCCCTCCCTGCGCCGGCGGCTCTTCGGCTGGCTGGTGCTGCTGCACGTGGTGGGCGGGCTGCTGGCTGCCATGGCGGCCTACACGGTGTACGGCCGCATCATCGAAGGGCTGCGCGACGACCAGATGCGGGTGCTGGCCGAGTCCTATGCCGGCCGGCGGCACGTGCGCGAGCTGCCGGCCGTGGATGCCGAGGCCATCGCCCGCCGCGGCGCGCTGGTGGTGCAGCTGTGGCAGCCCGGCGGCCGCGGGCTGGAGGCCGCCTCGATCGCCGTGCCGGTGTCCCTGCAGCCCCGTGCCGGCTTTGCCGAAGTGCGCACCGGCCCGCTGCCCGATCAGCGCTGGCGCGTCTACACCGCGCCGGACACCGGCCCCGGCCACCTGCGGGTGCAGGTGCTGCAGAGCCGCGCCTTCCGCCAGCAGCGCTCGCTGTGGCGGGCGCTGGCCGAGGGCCTGCCGATCCTGGCGCTGCTGCCGGCCGCGCTGCTGCTGCAGTGGGCGGTGGTGTGGCGCGCCTCCCGCGCGCTGCGGGCCGTGGCCGCCGAGGTGGCGGCGCAGGACGAGCGCAGCCCGCGCGAGATCCGGCCCGAGCGCGTGCCGGCCGAGATCCAGCCGCTGGTGCAGGCCTACAACGTCGTGCTGGCGCGGCTGCGCGCCGCGCTGCAGGCGCAGCGACGCTTCGTGCAGGACGCCGCCCACGAGCTGCGCACACCCTTCACCGCCATCGGCCTGCAGCTGGACAACCTGCGCCCGCACATCGCCGACGGCCCCGCGCGCCGCAGCTTCGCCCAGCTCGAGGCCGGCGTGGCCCGCGCCCAGCGGCTGCAGGAGCAGCTGCTGCGCCTGTCGCGCCAGGAGGCGGCCGAGCCGCTGCAGGCCGAGACCGTGGCCCTGGTGCCGCTGCTGCGCGACGCCCTGGCGCAGTTCGCCGACATGGCCGAGCACCGCGGCGTGGACCTGGGCTTCGGCGCGCCTGACGAGTTGCACGGCCTGCGCCTGCAGGGCTCGCCGGTGGAATTGCGCAGCCTGTTCGACAACCTGCTCGACAACGCCATCCGACACAGCCCGCCGCACGGCTGCGTGGACCTGCTGCTCAAGCGCCTGCCCGACGGCGGCGTGGCCGTAGACGTGGTGGACGAAGGCCCCGGCATTCCGCCCGAGCTGCTGCCGCGGGTGTTCGACCGCTTCTACCGGGTGGCCGGCGCGCCGGCCGGGGGCCATGGGCTGGGCCTGGCCATCGCGCAGAGCGTGGCGCGGCGCCACGGCCTGCGCATCGTGCTGAGCGACCGGCGCAGCCAGGAAGGCCAGGGCGGGCTGCGCGCCCGGGTGCACCTGGCTCATTTCCAACTCAGAAACGCGGCCTAGAGTGGGCGGCAGGCCGGCGCACCGCACGCGGTGCACGGCCAGACCTTCATCGCCACCCACTCACGGAGATCTTCCATGCGCACCTTTGCTGTCACCCGCCTCGCCGCCACCCTTGCCGTGGGCTCCCTGCTGGCCGCCGCCTCGGCCGGCGCCTTCGCCCAGTCCGCCTGGAACGGCGGCGGCAGCGAGGCCATCGGCCAGTCCACCGTGGCGCCGATGCTCAACTCCACGCTGTCGCGCGACGAGGTCAATGCCGGCGCCGTCGCCGCCGCCCATGCGGTCGGCACCGAGGCCGTCGGCCAGTCGACCATCGCCCCGGCGCTGCTCGAACAGGGCGCGGCCAGCCGCACCCAGGCCGACGCCATTGCAGCCGCCCATGCCAGCGGCACCGAGGCCATTGGCCAGTCGACCGCCATGCCCATGCCCGGCATGTGAACGGACAACACCCCCCATGCCGCTTCGCGGCTCCCCCCTCCCTCGCGCCTTCGGCTTGGAGGGGGGCGCACCCCGAGGCCTGGCAAAGCCAGTTCCTCGGGTGCCCTGGCTTGGCCTGCTCCGCGGCCCTCTGATCGTTGTTGCTGCGCCCGTCTTGCGCGCCGCTGGTGCACGCAGCGCCTTAACCTGAAGCAGGTCGCTCAGTCGTCCCGACCTGCCAGCACCAGGCGCCACACCAGGGCGCCGATCACCGCGCCGGCCAGCGGCGCGGCCCAGAACAGCCAGAGTTCGCTGGCGGCATAGGCCGGGCCGAACAGCGCCACGCCCGTGCTGCGCGCCGGATTGACCGAGGTGTTGGTCACCGGGATCGAGATCAGGTGGATCAGCGTCAGGCACAGGCCGATGGCCAGGGCGCCGAAGCCCGCGGCCGAGCGGCGCGCCGTGGCACCCAGGATCACCACCAGGAACACCGCCGTCAGCACCACCTCGGTCAGCAGCGCGGCGTCCATCGAATAGCCGCCCGGCGAATGCTCGCCGTAGCCGTTGGTGGCGAAGCCGCCGATCTGCGCGCCCGACTTGCCGGTGGCGATGAGGTAGAGCACGGCCGCGGCGGCCGCAGCGCCCAGCACCTGCACGATCACGTAGCCCGGCAGCCGGCTGGAGGAGAAGCGCCCCGCCACCGTCAGGCCCAGCGACACCGCCGGATTGAAGTGCCCGCCCGAAATGGGCCCGAGCGCATAGGCGCCCGTCAGCACCGTGAGCCCGAAGGCCAGGGCCACGCCCG
>NZ_LDSL01000224.1 GCF_001476815.1 Pseudacidovorax intermedius
CCCCCTCTCCCCAACCCCTCTCCCGCAAGGGGAGAGGGGCTCTGGCAGCGCGTGGCGAGGACGGCGGTTCGCTCCGGCGAGAGGCCGCCGCCGCATGGCTTTACTTCTCCAGCGACTCCTTGGTCACGCCCGGCATCTTGTCCGGGTCCAGCCCCTTGGTGCGCAGGTACTGCGCATACAGCGCCTGCGTCTGGCCAGACGCATAGAGCTTCTTGAACTGCTCGTCCAGCATGTCGCGGAAGGCCGGGTCCTGCTCTTTGCGCACGCCGGCGCTGGTGGCGATGGCGACCACCGGCTGCGGAATCTGCACGCTGCCCTTCTTGATCTTCGAGTACGCAATGGTCAGGACCGAGTGGTAGAAGCCGATGGCGTCCACCCGGCCGGCGTTGAAGGCGGCCACGGTCTCGTCGGTGTTGGTGAAGCGCTCGATCTTGGCGTTGGGCAGGCGCTTGGTGAGGTCGCGGTCGGTGGCGGTGCCCAGGGCCACGCCGACGCGCACCGTGGGCTTGTCCAGGTCGCTCCAGTTCTTGACCGTCAGGCCGTCCTTGGCCAGCACGCCCTGGGCGTACCAGAGCATGGGCGCAGCCGGGAAGTCGATGGCGCGCTTGCGCTCCTCGGTCGCGTCCAGCACGAACATGACGTCGAACTGGCCCGACTGCAGGCCGGCCACGCTGTTGGCCCAGGTGGTTTCCACCGGCACCATCTTCACGCCGATGTTCCTGGCGATCTGCTCGCCCATCAGCACGCCGACGCCGGTCCATTGACCGGTGGCGGGGTCGCGGTAGTACCACGGGTCGCCGGGCGCCACGCCGATGCGCAGCTCGCCGGATTTCTTGACCTTCTCCAGCGTCTGGGCCTGGGCGGGCACAGTGGCCACGAGGCCCAGGCCGACCAGGCCGAACAGCAGGCCGCGGCGGACGGCGGCAAAGCGGGACAGGATGTTCATTCGTCGCTCCTACGAGGTGGACAGTTGGAAAAGGGGAATCAGGCGGCCGGTGCCGTGATGTAGGCCTGGTACAGGTCGGCCAGGCGCTGCGTCAGCGGGCCGAAGCCCTCGGTGGGCAGGCGCCGGCCGTCGATGGCGGCCACCGGCGTCAGGCCGCCCAGCGTGCCGGTCACGAAGGCCTCGTCGGCGGCGTAGACCTCGGCCAGCGTGTAGTCGCCCTCGTGCACCGGAATGCCGTTCTCGCGCGCCAGCCGCAGCACGGTGGCGCGCGTGATGCCGTTGAAGCAGTAGCGGCCCGACGAGGTCCACAGCGCCCCGCCGCGCACGACGAAGAAGTTGGTGGAGTTGCAGCTGGAGACGAAGCCGTTCGTGTCCAGCATCAGCGCCTCATCGGCACCCACATGGATGGCCTGGATCAGCGCCTGGATGAAGTTGAGCCGGCTGTGCGAGTTGAGCCGCAGGTCGAACACGTCGGGCGTGCTGCAGCGGATGGTGCTGGTGTGCAGCGCCAGGCCGCGCTTCTTGGCGGCCGTGTCGACCACCTTGTGCTCGGCCACGCAGACCACGGTGGCGCTGCCGATGATGAAGCGCGGGTCCTGGTTGGGCGTCTTCTTGAGGCCGCGCGTCACCATGAGGCGCGCATGCGCGCCGTCGTGCATGCCGTTCACCTCGAAGGTGCGCAGGATCACGTCCTTGACCTGCTGCTTCGTCAGGCCGATGTCCATGGCGATGGCGTTGGCGCCTTCAAACAGGCGGTCGATGTGGGCATCGAAGGAGATCACGCGGCCGTTGACCAGGCGCACGCCTTCCCACACGCCGTCGCCGCAGACGTAGCCGGCGTCGAACACCGACACCTTGGCCTCGCTGCGCGGCACGAAGTCGCCGTTGAGGTAGACCTGCACCTGGGCGTTGCGGTCGTCGGCCCGGTAGGCCTGGGAGCTGGTGGTGGAGGCTTGGGGGGAAAGCTGCATGGGAAACCTGAAGAAAAGTGGCTTCGGCCGGCGGTGGAAGGCTCAGAAGCTGAACGCCGTGAAGCGTTCGAGGAAGCGCTGCGTCTGCGCCTTGCGGGGGTTCTTGAGCACCTCGTCGGGCGTGCCGGTCTCGTAGAAGGCGCCATCGGCCAGAAAGAGCACCTTGCTGGCGTAGTGGTAGGCAAAGCCCAGCTCGTGGGTGACCAGCAGCATGGTGCGGCCCTCCTGCGCCAAGTCGCGGATGACGGTGAGCACCTCGCCGACCAGTTCCGGATCGAGCGAGGACGTGGGCTCGTCGAAGAGCAGCACCTCGGGCTCCATGGCCAGCGCACGGGCGATGGCCACACGCTGCTGCTGCCCGCCCGAGAGATGGCCGGGATAGGCGTCGGCCTTGTGGGCCATGCCCACCTTGTCCAACTCGTGCAGCGCCTTCTCGCGCGCCGCGGCGACCGGCAGGCCGCGCACGGTGACGGGCGCCTCCATCACGTTGCCCAGCACCGTCATGTGCGGGAACAGGTTGAACTGCTGAAACACCATGCCCACCTGCCGGCGCACCTGGGCCAGCTCGGCCTGGGTGTAGCGCACGGCGCCGTCGCTCGCCGCCTTGCCGATGGGACGGCCCTGGAACTCGAGCCGCCCGGCGGTGGGCATCTCCATGAAGTTGAGGCAGCGCAGCAGGGTGCTCTTGCCCGAGCCGCTGGCGCCCAGGATGGCGACGCGGTCCCCCGGCTGCACGTCGAGGTCGATGCCGCGCAGCACGTCATGGTCGCCGAAGCGCTTGTGCAGGCCGCGGATGCGGAGGATGGGCTCGGTCATGGCGGGCGTTGGCGTGCGCAGAGAAGGCAGTGAAGGGTCCGGCAGCAGTGGCAAAGCAAAAGCGGCCGGGACCGCATTTTGTTGGATTGTCGAACAATCGACATTCAGGCTTTCCCTTGCATCATCCGTGCCAGAGCTTGTATGAAGCGGTGACCTGCGCCCCTTCGAGCACCAGGGCTTCGAGGCCGCTTCCTAGAATCGTGGGCCCACCTATCCCTTGAAGAGGTCCCGTCCCATGCGCCACTGATGCCGCCGTCACCCTGACGGCCAGTCTCCACCGGCCCCCATCCGCAGGGGGAGTTCATGGCATCTTTGGAATCACGCATGGCGAATCCCGTTCTCACGCTGGACGGCGTGTCTTTTGTTCTGCCGAACGGCAGGACGCTCTTCTCCGATCTCCAACACCACTTCGACGCGCGCCGCACCGGGCTGGTCGGGCGCAACGGCGTCGGCAAGTCGGTGCTGGCCCGCATCCTGGCCGGGCAGCTGGCGCCCAGCCGTGGCCGCTGCGTGCGCACCGGCCGCGTGCATGCGCTGGCGCAGCAGATCGCCCCGTCGGCCGACGCCACCGTCGCCGGGCACGCAGGCCTGCAAGGCCGGCTGGATGCCCTGCGCCGCATCGAGGCCGGCAGCAGCGACCCGGCCGACTTTGACGCCGTGGGCGACCGGTGGGACATCCGCCAGCGCCTGCGCAGTGCGCTGGACCGGCAGGGCCTGGCGCACGTGGACATCGATGCGCCGGCCCACACGCTGAGCGGCGGCGAGGCCATGCGCGTCGCGCTGCTCGGCGCCTGGCTGTCCGAGGCCGACTGGCTGATCCTGGATGAACCCAGCAACCACCTGGACCGCCCGCAGCGGCAGCGACTGATCGACCAGCTCCAGGACTGGCCGCATGGGCTGCTGGTCGTCAGCCACGACCGGCAACTGCTGGACACCATGGAATGCATCGTCGAGCTGTCGTCGCTGGGCCTGGCCAGCTACGGCGGCAACTACGGCTTCTATGCCGAAGCCAAGGAACGCGAGCGGAACGGCGCGCTGCAGCAGCTGGAACAGCGCAAGCTCGAACGGCAGCGCGAGGTGCAGGCCCTGCGCGAGCAAGGCGAGCGCATGGCGCGCCGGCAGGCCCGCGGCCACCGAAGCGGCAAGGACGCCAATCAGGCCCGCATTCTTCTGGGCCGCCAGAAGGCGCGCAGCGAGGAGTCCGCGGGCAAGCTGCACCAGCAGCAGGCGGCCACGCAGCAACGGCTCGACCAGCAGGTGCGCGAGGCCGCGCAGCAGGTGCAGCACGAAGCGCCCATCGCCCTGCATGCGCTGCCCGTCGTGCCGGCCAACCGGCGGCGCGTCGTCCTGGAACTGGCGCGGGTCGAACTGCCCTTCCTGACCGGCGCCACGCGCCACGTCCACCTCAGCCTGAGTGGACAGCAGCGGGTGGGCATCGTCGGGCCGAACGGCTGCGGCAAGTCCACCTTGCTGAAGGTGATGGCGGGCCGGCTCGATCCCGTGGCGGGTGTGTGCCGGCGCGCTGCGACATCCGTCTGCCTGGACCAGCGGCTCGCCAATCTGGCAGCGGCGCAGACGGTACTCGCGCAGATGCAGGCCGCCAATCCCACGGCCGCCGAGGGCGACTTGCGCATGCGGCTTGCCCAGCTGGACCTGGACGCCCGGAAGGTGACCGTGCCCAGCGCCTCACTCAGCGGCGGCGAACGCCTGAAGGCCGCCCTGGCCCTGGTGCTCTATGCCGATCCGCCCGCGCAGCTCCTTCTGCTGGACGAACCCGGCAACCACCTGGACCTGCCCTCGACCCAGGCGCTGGAAGCCATGCTGCGCTCTTATCAGGGCGCGTTGGTGGTGGTGTCGCATGACGAAGTGTTCCTGGACAAGCTGGGGCTGACGCACCGGTTGCTCGCGGAGGAAGAAGGATGGCGGCTGAGCCCCTGGTAATGGCTGGGACGACGCACCGCCTGCAAGGTGTGCCGGCACCGTCCAGCAAAGCCGGCCGCACGTGCCGCGATACAACGAAAAGGCCCGCGGCGCCTTCGGGCACCGCGGGCCTCGCCTCCCTCAGGAGGCCGACTGCAGCCTCAGTTATTTGGGCAGGTTCAGCCCGCCCGAGCCCTGAGCGCTGCCACTGCCGCTGCCGTTGACGGCCGCACCGGGGGCACGGACCGCACCGCCGACCGAGCCGGCCGCGTCGGTGGCGCCGCGCAGCGAGCCGCCCACCGTGTTGGTCAAGCCGTTGGCGGCACCACCGGCCGAGGTGGCAGCACCGGTCGCGGTATTGGCCGCACCGCCCACGGTGCCTGCCGCGCCGCGCGCCGTGTTGGCCACGCCGCCCACGGCATTGGGCGCATTGCCCACCGCACCGGTCACGCCGCCCAGGACGCCGCCGACCGCATTGCCCACGCCGCCTGCAGCGCCCGCGGCACCGCTGGTCTGGCCTTGAGCGCCAGCGCTGCCGCCGGTATGGGCGCTACCGCCGCTGCCCGCGTGGGCGCCGCCGTGCGTCGTGCCGGCATTCACGCCTGCCTTGGTGCCGGTCGAGGCGCCCGCACCGGCGCGCTGGCCCGCGGCGCTGCCCGAGGCATTCACATCTGCATTGACGCCCACGCCAACGCCGACGCCTTGCGCCTGAGCGTAGCCGCCCACGGCCAGCAGGCCGCTCAGGAGGGCGCTGGCGAGGATTCGTTGTTGTCGTTGCTTCATGGTGACTTTCCTTTCCTGAGATGGTCACTGTTGTGAACCGGCCGCCTTTCGACCGGTCTGGCGTCACCTTGGCAAAGTCGGCGGGGCGGCGTCTGTGCGGCCGTCGCCCCCATCCGCGTGAGACGAGTCCTGCAACAGCCTGCGATTTGTCGCACAGGTCACGAACGGTCACTACCATCGCCGAATGACGCCCTTCGCCCGCCGCTGCCGCCCGGCAGCCGCCCTGCTCGCCGCCGCATGCTTGGCCGCCTGTACCACGCCGGCGCCCACAGGCACCACGCCCGGAAGCGGGGCCACCCAGGCCGCCACCGCCTTGGTCCGGCCCACCCCCGGCCCGGTGATCGCGGCCTTCGACGGCAACCGCAATCGCGGCCTGGACTTCGGCGGCAGCCGCGGCGATCCGGTGGTGGCCGCCGCCGCTGGCCGCGTGGCCTACGCAGGGCCGGGACCGCGCGGCACGGGCAACCTGGTCATCCTCAAGCATTCCGACACCCTGCTCACCACCTATGCCCACAACGACCGGCTGCTGGTGCGCGTGGGCGACAGCGTGCTGCGCGGCCAGCGCATCGCGGACCTCGGCAGTTCCGAGACCGACCGGGTCAAGCTGCATTTCGAGGTGCGGCTCTCGGGCCAGGCGGTCGACCCGTCGCCCTACCTGCGCGGCGTCTCCACCGCCGTGGCCGCAGGCGATGCGGTGCCGGCTCGGCCGCCGGCGGTGCGCACCGGCTCGGGCTTCGCGGTGTCGGCCACGCAGGTGGTGACCAACGCGCACGTGGTCAATGGCTGTGCGCGCGTGGAGGTGGTCGGCCGCGCCAGTGCGCGGCTGGGGCCGGTCGATACCGCCGCCGACCTGGCCCTTGTCGACGTCGACCCCCAGGCCGACTGGCTGCCGCTGGCCGCCGAGCGGCCGCGCCTCGGCGAGACGGTGGTCGTCGTCGGCTTTCCGCTGCCCGGCCTGCTGTCTCAGGGCCACCAGGTGACCACCGGCAGCGTGACCGCGCTGGCCGGCCTGCGCGGCGATGCCCGGGTGTTCCAGATCTCGGCGCCGGTGCAGTCGGGCAACAGCGGCGGGCCGGTGCTGGATGCCAGCGGCCGCGTGGTGGGCGTGGTGGTCAGCCGCCTCAATGCGATGCGCACCGCGGCCATCACCGGCGACATTCCGCAGAACATCAACTTCGCGCTGTCGCCGCAGACGCTGCGCGGTTTTCTGGACGCGCAGCGCGTCGCCTACCGCCAGGCGCCCGGCGCGCCGGTCCCGCTGTCGGTGCCGGACGTGGCCGAGGTGGCGGTGCGATCGACGGTCATGGTGCGCTGCATACCGGCATCTGGCTGAGCACCTGCGCCACCTCCTCCTCGAAGCAATAAGGCCGGCCCTCGATGAGGACGGCGTCCGGATCGGACGGATCGGGCCGGGCGGGCGGCAGGCCGTGGTCGCGCAGGGCCTGCGCGCAGGCGGGCCAGTCGCCGTCCGGCACGGGCCGGTTGAGCGACGCCCAGGACAGCGTGCCGCGTGCGTCGTCGCCGAAGCCGTGCGGCGTGCGCCAGTCGGCCCCGCGCGCCAGCAGGAAGCGCACGAGCGCCGCGTCGCCGCGGAAGAGCGCCTGGTTGAGGGCGGTGCCGTCGATGTCGCCGCCGCGCACCTCCAGCGGCCAGCCGCATGCGACCAGGGTGCGGACCGCGGCGTCGCAGCCGGCGGCGGCCAGTTCGGGCAGCAGGCGCTGCTGCGCGGCGTCCAGCCGATCGGCCAGTGCGCAGCCATCCGCCTGCAGGGCCTGCGCGGCCTCCAGGTCGCCGCGCGCGCAGGCGGCCACGAAGGCTTCCACACGGTCGGCCTCGGTAAGCGGCATGCCGCGACCGGGCAGCGAGGGATCGCCGAGCGCCGGCGTCGGCAGCAACGCCGCCACCTCTGTCAGCCCGAAGCGCAGCGCCAGCGTGCGGGCCGGCACGCCGTCGGGCGTGCAGACATGCGCCTGTGCGCCGGCCTCCAGCAGCGCCGCGACGTGTGCCGGCGTGCAGCGGCGACGGATGGCCCACAGCAGCGGCGCGGCCCAGTCGGCGGTCGGCGGGCCGGACGGCGCCTCGTTCGGATCGGCGCCATGGGCCAGCAGCAGGCGCAGCGCGGCCGGGTCGTCCAGGTCCAGCGCCCGGTAGAGCGCGTTGGTGCCGGCGATGCGCGCGCCGGCGGCCAGCAGCAGGCCGGTGCAGGCCGGCGATTCGAGCGCGTGGTAGAGCGACTCGCCGTCGTCGGGATCGGCACCGGCCGCGAGCAGCAGCGCCGTCAGTTCCGGGTCGCGCGCCTTGCCGGCCGCGCCGCAGAGCGCCGACAGCGGCTGCGCGGCATCGGGCGCCGCCAGCGAGGCCGGCGGCCAGCGGCTGCCGGCGGACTGGTCGGGCGAGGCACCGGCCTCCAGCAGCAGCGCGGCGCAGGCGCGCAGGCCGTCGGCGAAGGCGGGCAGCTCGGCCAGCCCCGAATGGGTCACGGCCACCAGCGGCGGCAGCGCCAGCGGGCCGCCCGGGCGATGGACCCAGCCCGCGTCGCGCCGGGTGGCGGCACGCAGTACGGCCACGTCGCCCACGGCGCAGGCCAGCCAGGGGTCGCCATCAGGCGCCAGCGACGGTTCTTCGGCCAGCAGCCGTGCGGCCACGGCGGGCCGCCGCGCCTGGCTGCCGCCGGCCAGGTCGCCGTCATAGACCAGGCGCAGCCAGCGCAGCCGCTCGGCCTGCGGATCGTCCGCCTGCGCCCGCCGCGCCTCCACGAAGCGCAGCAGGTCGGCCCAGCCATCGAAGCCGTGTTCGCGCGCCAGACAGGACTGCGCGTCGTGCAGCCGCAGGCCCAGCGCCATCAGGGCGGCATCGTCCCGACCGCGGGCGGCCGGCAGGGCGGCGCGAAAGCGCTGGAGCGCCTCGGGCTCGGCCTGCCGGCAGGCCGCCAGCAAGGCCTTGGCCTGCTTCTTCAGATGGCCGACGTCGGGCCGGGAGGGAAGGGATTTCATGGACACCTCCGTGCATGGATCGCCGATGGCCCGCAAAACCGGCTGCACCCGAGGTGGGCAGATGAAGGAAGGGCGCCGCGATGGGCGCCCTGGTTGGAAGCAAGTGGGTTGAACCCTTCCCGCGGACCCGGCGGCGTCTTGCACGCCCGCGGATCATACGGGCCGGGGGCCACGCCCCACGCCCGCCACGCCCGCCGCGCAGCCCCTCAGACCGGCGGCTTGTGCATGAAGAACTGGGCGATCAGCGTGGCGCCCAGGAAGGTGCCCGCATTCGCCGCGAAGGACACCACGACGATGCGCCAGCCCAGCCGGCGGAAGGCCGGCACGTCCTTGGCGATGGACAGGCCCGCAAAGGCCAGGATGGGCGTGGCCAGGGCCAGGAAGTTGATCTTGCCCGTCATGGCGGCGATCTGCGCCGCGCCCGGAAAGCCCGGGTAGGTCAGAAGCATGCCCACCAGCGACACCCACACCACGGCCGGCAGCTTGCGCGCCGTCGCCAGGTACAGCGCATAGCCGGCCACCACCACGCCGACGATCACGCCCATCCCGCCCAGCACCATCGGGTCGACGGGCGAGGTCTTGTAGTTGATCCAGTTGCCGAAGAGCGCGAACACGCCCACCAGGCCCCACACCAGCAATTGGGTGGGCAGGCCGAGCACCGGCGTCTCGTGCGCCGCCGCGCTGGTGGCCGTGGCGTCCAGCTCGGGCTGCACGCTGGCCCGGGTGGTGCGGCCGATGAGGGGCTCGAGCACCTTGTAGGCCCAGATGGTGAAGGGCAGCGACAGGAACAGCGTGAAGTAGGTGCCGATGGTGGTGGTGATCAGGTTGCTGGCGGCGGCGAAGGCCGCGACCTCCTTGGCCACCTCGGGCGTCTGCTGCGCGGCGATGGAGCCGGCCGCCGCCGCCATCATGCCGCCGGAGCCCACGCCCGCCCCCATGGCCAGGGCCAGCGGGTCGAAGACGTTCAGGCTGGTGATGAAGCCCGCCAGCACCGCGATGAAGACGGCGCCGAACACCGTGCCCGTGAGGTACTCGGCCAGCACGCCCTGGCCCTCGGGGGACTGCATGCCGAAGCGCTCGCCGATGATGGCCAGGCTGGGCTCGCGGCCCACCGAGAAGGTGGCGCCGATGGCCTGGCGCTTGATGCCCAGCAGCAGCGCCACCGGCAGGCCGAAGACCATGGTGCCGAAGAAGTGGCCGAACTCCTGGAACAGCAGCCCCAGGCCCGAGGCCGCGATCTTGGGCAGCGAGCCGCCCACCAGCAGTCCCAGCTTGGCGATGAACAGCAGCAGCGCCGGCTGCAGGATGCCCGCCGCCACGCGCTGCAGCTCGGTACCGACGCGCACGCCGGCCGGCAGCCGCCGGCTGGCCAGGCCGATCGCCGCGCCCATCAGCAGCGCCCACAGCAAGGGCAGCAGCACGATCTTGGCGGGGCCCAGCGGCACGTTGATGTTGCCGATGAACTCGGCCACGAGGACCAGCACGAAGGCGATCAGGAAGAGCCGCGTCTTGTCGGCGGCGCTGTCGGCAGCCGGCAGGCTGGGCATCACGGTGGCGGTATGGGCCATGAAGGACTCCTGGGTTGGTAGAAGGTGCGACGCCGCGTGCGGGGCCCGGCGTCAGTTGCCCACGCCCGGCGCGTAGCCGAAGGCCGCCGCGGGGCTCGCGGCCGTCTCCACCCACACGCTCTTGACCTGCGTGTATTCATGGAGCGCCTCGACGCCGCTGGAGCGGCCATAGCCGCTGGCGTCGTAGCCGCCGAAGGGCGAGGCCACGTTGATGACCTTGTAGGTGTTGATCCAGAAGGTGCCGGCGCGCACCGCCGCGGCCATGCGGTGGGCACGGGCCACGTCCTGCGTCCATACGGCGCCGGCCAGGCCGAAGTCGCTGTCGTTGGCGATGGCGATGGCTTCCTCTTCCGTGTCGAAGGGAATGGCCACCACGACGGGCCCGAAGATCTCGGTGCGCGCCACGTCCATGTCGTTGCGCACGTTCTTGAGCACGGTGGGGCGCACGTAGTAGCCGCCCTCGCGGCGCTCGCCGTCCGAGCCCTCGGCCACCTCGGCGCCGTCGCGGATGCCGGACTGGATCATGGCCATCACGTGGCCGTACTGGCGCGCATTCTGGATCGGGCCGACCTCGGTGTCGGGCGATTGCGGGTCGCCGGTGCGCAGGCGGCGCGCGCCTTCGGCCACCATGGCGACGAAGCGGTCGTACACGCTGCGCTGCACCAGCAGCCGCGAGCCGGCCACGCAGCTCTGGCCCGCGCCTGCAAAGATGGCCGCCTGGGCGCCGATGGCGGCGCGCACCAGGTCGGCGTCCTCGAACACGATGTTGGCGGACTTGCCGCCCAGTTCCAGCACGCAGGGCACACCCCGCTGCGCCGCGGCCTGGGCGATCCTGCCGCCCGTGGCCGGCGAGCCGATGAACACCACCTTCTTGACGGCGCGCTGCGCAATGGCCGCCTGGCCGGTGGTGTGGCCGAAGCCGGCCAGCACG
>NZ_LDSL01000225.1 GCF_001476815.1 Pseudacidovorax intermedius
GCAGGCGTCGGAGCCGGCGTGGGCGCAGGTGTCGGGGCCGGCGTGGGCGCGGGCGTCGGAGCCGGTGTGGGCTCAGGTGTCGGAGCCGGTGTGGGCGCAGGTGTCGGAGCCGGCGTCGGCTCAGGTGTCGGGGCCGGCGTGGGCGCGGGCGTTGGAGCCGGCGTGGGCGCAGGCGTCGGAGCTGGCGTGGGCGCAGGCGTCGGAGCCGGGAACGAGTTCTGAATGGCCTGCGCGTAAGCACTCGTGTAGCCCGCGATGGCCGCGTCCAGCTCCCCGATGATCGCGTTTGGAACACTGACGCCGAAAGGCGTGCTGTGGTCTGCGATCAACGCATCGACCTGCTGAAGCACCGTTTCTTGCACGGCAGCCGCGACGCCGTCGATGGCAGCCACCTTGGCCACAGCGGCATCGAAGCGCGCATCGCCGCGCGGGTTCTCGACTGCCAGCACCTGGCGCGCCTCGGACAGCGAGATGCTGCCGCCGGCCATGGCCGAATCGATCCGTCCCCAGAGTCCAATGGGCGTAGCCAGGGCCAGTGCGAAAGCCGAGGCGTCGCTCGACGAGTCCCCGCCCGCGGGCAGTACCGCCAACATGGCGGCCTGCAGCGTCGAGCCGCTGGCCATCGCCTGGCTCAGCGCCAGCGAGGCCGTCTTGAGGTTGGCATAGCTCAACGCGTCGCCCTCGACGCCGTCCCAGGCGCCGGCCGCGATGGTCAGGGACTGGATCGCCGCATAGGCCTTGAGCTGGGCCGCGTAGACCGCCTCGCCCGCCGCCGCGGTGGCGGGGTCGCTGCTCTTCATGGCCGCGATGGCGTCGAACTTGAGCAGGTCGACATTCGCGCCGCTGCTGCCGATGCCCAGGAAGGACTTGAGCGCGGCCTGCGTCAGGTTCGGGTCCAGCGACAGCAGCATCGTCAACGGCGAAATGATCGTCGCGCCGTCCGCATTGCCCGTGGCGCTCATCATGCCCAGCGCCTTGCCCGTGTCCGCGTCGATGCCGCCCGCGGCCACCACCAGCTTGCCGATGTCCGACTTCAGGAAGCCGTTGAGCGCGAAGTTGCCGTTGGCGTCGGTGGTGGTCGAGAACTCGTTGCTGTCGAGCACGCCGTCGCCGTCGGCGTCGTAGAACACCGTGGCATTCTTGACGTAGCCGTCGACGACCTTGCCGTGCAGGTAGGTCTCGTAGGTCTGCGCCGTGCTGGTGACCGCGGTGGCGATCTGCTGCTGGATGGCATCGACATCCACCGGCTGCCCCGTGGCCACCTTGTCCACCACCTGCAGCAGCAGGTCCTGCGACACGGCGGCGGCGGCCTTGGCCTGCGCCGCCTTGGCGAGCGCCGCTGCGAACTCCGGGTTGGACGTGTCGCCCGACTGCAGCAGCTTGCGGGATTCCGACAGCGACAGGCCGCCGGGCGCGGTGCTGTAGGCGATGTCGATCTGCGTGACGGCGGTCTGCGTGGCGGCCACGATCTTGGCGGCCTGGACCGGGTCGGCCACCACCTTCTCGATCGCCACGCTGGCGATGGCCTTGATGGCGGCCGAGCCGCTCTGGTCGCCGCTGCTGCTGCCGATGGCTTCGCCGACCGCCTTGATGGCGGTGCTCACCGCCGTCAGGTCGACGGCGCCGCCACCCGCGACGGCCGCCGCCTTGGTCGCGGCCTGCACCACGGCATAGATCTGTTGCTGCGCCGAGAACACCTTCTCGGCGATGGCTGCGGCGGCGGCATTGCCGGTGTCCATGACCGCGATCGGGTCGTAGGTCAGCAGGTCCACCGAGGCGTCGATGCCCAGCACGGCCTTGAGCTTGGCCTGGTCGAGCCCCGGGTTCAGCGCCACGAGCAGGCTCAGCGGCGAGATCACCGACGTGCCCTCGGCCAGCGGCGCGATCAGCAGGCCGACGGTCTTGCCGGTTTCGGCGTCCACGCCACCGGCCTCCACCACCAGCCGGCCGATGTCGGTCTTGGCGAAGCCGGTCAGGGTGAAGTTGCCCTTGGCGTCAGTGGTGGTGAAGATTTCGTCGGGGTCGCGGATGCCGTCGCCGTCGGCGTCGTAGAA
>NZ_LDSL01000226.1 GCF_001476815.1 Pseudacidovorax intermedius
CGAAGGGCTTGGGCAGGTAGTCGTCGGCGCCCAGGTCCAGGTTGGCGACCCGGTCGTCCAGGCCGTCGCGGGCGGTGAGCACCACCACGGGCGTGCGGTCGCCGCGGGCCCGGGCATGGCGCAGCAGGGCGGTGCCTTCCTGGCCGGGCAGGCCCAGGTCGAGCAGCACGCAGGCATAGTCGCCGTCGGCCAGCGCGCGCTCGCCCGCCAGGCCGTCGGCGACCCAGTCGAGCGACCAGCCCTCCCGCGCCAGCCCCTGGCGCAGGCCGGCCGCGATCATCTCGTCGTCTTCCACGAGCAGGGCGCGCATGGGGGTCTCCGCTTGTTGTCGGTGCGGCACGCTAGGCCGCACGACTTAAGGCAAGCTGATCCGGTGGCGAGGCGCGCTGGGACGTGCCCGGGCCGGGGCGCAGGCGCTCAGAAGCGCTCGTCCGCCCCCAGGTAGCGCCACTGCCCCTGCGGCAGCTGGCCCAGCACCACGTTGCCGATGCGGATGCGCTTGAGGCCCACCACGCGCAGGCCGACGGCCTCGCACATGCGGCGGATCTGGCGCTTCTTGCCTTCCCTGAGCACGAAGCGCAGCTGCTCGGGGTTCTGCCAGTCCACGCGCGCCGGCTTGAGCGGCTGGCCGTCGAGCGACAGGCCGTGGCGCAGGCGCGCGATCTGCTCGCGCGGAAACACCGACTGCACGTCGGTCGTGCGCTCCTGGCCGCCCATGGGCCAGCTCACGCGCACCAGGTATTCCTTCTCGATGCCCGAGTCCTCGCCGATCAGCTGGCGGGCGACGCGGCCGTCCTGCGTCAGCACCAGCAGGCCGACGGAGTCGATGTCCAGCCGGCCCGCGGGCGCCAGGCCGCGCAGCTGGTCGGGCGCGAAGCGCTGGCGGCTGCCGTCGCCGCGCCAGTGGTTGCGCGGCTGCACCAGCGTGACGGCGGGCTGGTGGCCGTCCTCGGCCTGGCCGCTCACGTAGCCCACCGGCTTGTGCAGCAGGATGGTCACGCGCTGCTCCTGCTGGCCCTGGGCGCGCTTGTCGACCTCGATGCGGTCGGCCGGGCCCACCTTGAAGCCCATCGGCGCGACCTGGCCGTTGACCTTGACCCAGCCGCGCTCGATCCACGCATCGGCCTCGCGCCGCGAGCACAGGCCCAGGTCGGCCATGCGCTTGTTGAGTCGGATCGGTTCGGGCGTGTCGGTCATCGGGCGGGCGGGGAGGGCGGAGACAGGGATGGCGGGCGGACCGCCATTGTCCGCTCAGGCGCTCAGACGACGCCCAGCACGCCCAGCACCGCGCCGGCGCCCAGCAGCCACAGCAGGTGCACCCGCGTGCGCCAGACGATCACCCCCGCCACCAGGGCGAGCAGCCACACGGGCCAGTGCGCGTGGCTTTCCTGCTCGTTGCTGCGCGCCAGCACCCAGCCGGTGGCCACCAGCAGTCCCACGGCCACCGGGGCCAGCCCCTGCTTGAAGGCGCGCACGCCGCGGTGCGTGCGGTGGCGGTGCGCCCAGCGCGTGGCCAGCAGGGTCAGCACGCTGCTGGGCAGCAGGATGCCGGTCATGGTGGTGGCCACGCCCAGCAGCCCGAGCAGCCACGCATGCAGGCCGGCGCCGATGCCGCCGCCGGCGTTCAGGCCCACGTTCCAGCCCATCAGCGCCACGAACAGGATGTTGGGCCCGGGGGCGGCCTGGGCGATGGCCACCGAGGCATTGAACTGGCCCGGGTCCAGCCAGCCCTTCTGTTCCACCAGGTAGCGCTGCATGTCGGGCAGGGTGGTGATGGCGCCGCTCACGGCCATCAGCGACAGCAGCATGTATTGGCCGAGCAGGTTCAGCCAGTCGTGCCAGTGCAGGGTGATGCTCATGGGCCGCGGCCTTTCAGGGCTTGAGCCGCGCGAAGGTCCACAGGCAGGCGCCGCCGCCCACGGCCAGCAGCACCCAGCCCAGCGGCACCCGCGCCAGGGCGATCAGCACGAACACCAGCGCCGCGATGCCCACGCCCACGCCGAAGCCCAGCGGATGCGCGCGCAGCGAGGGAACGAGCTTGACGCCGGTGGCCGCGATCACGCCGCCGGCCACCGTGCTCATGCCGCGCAGGGCCCCGGCCACGCGCGGGTCGTGGGCGAAATGGGCATGCAGCACGGCCAGCACCAGGATCACCGCCAGCGGCAGCACCAGCATGCCGGCCAGGCCAGCGATGGCGCCGCGCAGGCCGAAGTGGCGGTCGCCCAGGATCAGCGCCAGGTTGATGACGTTGGGGCCGGGCAGCACCTGGGCCACGGCCCAGTCCTCGATGAACTGCGCCTGCGTCAGCCAGCGCTTGCGCTCAACCAGCTCGCGCTGCACCACGGCCAGCACGCCGCCGAAGCCCTGGAGCGCGAGGATGGTGAAGGAGAAGAAGAGGTCGGCGAGGGATTCGGGCCGGGCCGGCGCGCCGTGTGGATCGGCGCCGGCATCGGCCCCGGGGGGCGGCATGGGCATGGCGGCGGATTATCCGGTGGCCGCCGCCGCCGGACGGTCGCCGCGTCAGCCCCGGCTCAGCCGTCGGTTCGGCTCCCTCTCCCCTCGCGGGAGAGGGCTGGGGAGAGGGGGCGCGGGCGGTCATGAGCCTGCGCACGTTGTTTGAGGCGCACCCTCTCCCCAACCCCTCTCCCGCGAGGGGAGAGGGGCTCATCCCTGCTGCTGCTTGAAGGCGCTCGTGCTCAGCGGCCGCGCGCGGCC
>NZ_LDSL01000227.1 GCF_001476815.1 Pseudacidovorax intermedius
GTGCGGGCGTGGGCGCCGCGACCGGCGCCCGCCCCCGCACCGGCCAAGCCGCCGGTCGCG
Organism: Pseudacidovorax intermedius; assembly: GCF_001476815.1. Classification (GTDB taxonomy): domain Bacteria; phylum Pseudomonadota; class Gammaproteobacteria; order Burkholderiales; family Burkholderiaceae_C; genus Xenophilus; species Xenophilus intermedius_A. The sequence goes on from NZ_LDSL01000227.1 coordinate 61, forward strand.
GCGCCCACGCCCGCACCGGCCCCGGTCCCTGCGCCGGCACCCGCCGCGGCGCCGACGCCGGCACCCGCCCCCGCGGTGACGGCGGCGCCCAAGCCGGCCGAGCCCGCACCGGCGCCCGCGCCCAAGCCCGACGCCGCCGCCGGCGAGCGCAGCGAGATCACCGCCGCCGTCAATGCCTGGGCCAACGCCTGGTCCAAGCAGGACATGGACGGCTACCTGGCCGCCTACGCGCCCAACTTCGACCCGGCCGACGGCGCCAGCCGCAGCGCCTGGGAGAAGGAGCGCCGCGCCCGCATCGTGGGCAAGAACAGCATCAGCGTGCAGGTCGAGGGCCTCAACGTCGACGTGCAGGGCGACAAGGCCACGGCCAAGTTCCGCCAGCGCTACCGCTCCGACCGCCTGAACGTCAGCAGCCGCAAGACGCTGGAAATGCAGCGCGTCCACGGGAAGTGGCGCATCGTGAAGGAAACCGTCGGCGGCTGAGGCCGTCGACATCCACAGCCGCCCGACCTTGCAGGTACGGACCCGCCCCCTGAACCCGCTGCTGGCCGCGCTGCTGGCTGCCGGCGTGCTCGCCTGCACGCCACTGTCCGGCCATGCCGCCGAGCGCCAGGCGCACGGCAAGTCGGCCCGCGCCGCCGCCAAGTCGGCCGCCGCCGCCCCGGCCGCCAAGTCCAAGAAGGAAGCCGGCCGCGCCGTGCCGCAGCGCAGCGCCGCCGCCGCGCCTGCCAGCCGTGCGGCCCGCCGCGCCGAGCGCACGGCGGTCCGGACGCCGGCGCCGGTGCGCGCCGCCCTGCCCGCCGTGGCGGCGACCGCGGCGGCGACGGCCGCCACCAGCCGCGTGGTGGCCCATCCGCCCGCCATGGGCGCGGTCGACAACAGGATCGCGCCTGGCGCGGCCGCCGTCGCTTCCGGCGGCGGTGGCGCGCAGGTGCTGCTGCAGTCCGGCGGCACGGCCGAGGCGCAGCTGATCGAGGTCTACCAGCTCTTCGGCCGCGGCGAGACGCAGCAGGCCCTGGACAAGGCCCGCCTGCTGGTCAAGGCCTACCCCAACTTCCAGCTGGCGCAGCTGGTCTACGGCGACCTGCTGGCGACCCGCATCCCGCCCAACACCGCCCTGGCCGATGCCGCCAGCGTCGCGCGCCTGCGCGGCAATCCGGCACTGACCGAGCTGCACGAGGAATCGCGCCGCCGGCTGCAGGCGCTGCGCGACCGGCCGCCGCCGGGCACGGTGCCCTCGCAGTTCCTGGCGCTGTCGCAGCGCAGCCGCTACGCCATCGCGGTCGACGCGTCGCGCTCGCGGCTGTACCTGCTGGAGAACGCGGCCAACGGCCTGCAGGTGGTGGCCGACTACTACATCTCGGTGGGCAAGCAGGGCACCGACAAGCTGGTCGAGGGCGATGCCCGCACGCCGCTGGGCGTGTACTACGTCACCAGCAACCTGGATCCGCGCTCGCTCAAGGACTTCTACGGCGCGGGCGCCCTGCCGATCAACTATCCCAACCCCTACGACAACCTGCTCGGGCGCACCGGCAGCGGCATCTGGCTGCACGGCACGCCGCCGGATCAGTTCGCCCGGCCGCCGCAGGCCAGCGACGGCTGCGTGGTGCTGTCCAACCCCGACCTCAAGCAGATCCTGGCCAAGGTGCAGGTGGGTGCCACGCCGGTGGTGATCGCCCGCAGCCTGGAATGGGTGGCGCCGCCCAAGGTGCGCACCCTGGCCGAGCCCTTCGAAACCGCGCTCAGCGCCTGGCTCCAGGCCCGCAGCGGCGGCAACGAGGAGAAGCTGCGCAGCTTCTACGCCAACCAATACCAGCGCGCCACGCGGCGCGGGCCGACCACGGCGCCGCTGGACAACGTGCTGCGCCAGGAGCTGGCGACCGCGCAGGGCCGCAACATCCAGCTGAAGGACACGTCCTTCCTGATGTGGCACGACAAGAGCGACACGGTGATGGCCACCTTCGGCGAAGTGGTCGCCGGCGAGCGCACCGGCCGCACGCGCCGCCAGTACTGGGTGCGGGATGCGAACAGCTGGAAGCTGTTCCACGAGGACGTGTCGGGCTGAGCGCCCGCTGGCCCTTCGCCTCGCCCCTCACGCGCCGACCCTGCGGCGCCCCGGCTCGCGCACGCCGGACCGAAAAGCCCTCATTCACAGTGCCGTGAACTTCGTCACGATTGTGTGAAATTTTCGGGGGCTGACAGGCGCGTGGCAGTCACGTAACGCGCTGCGCCATGGGCCCGTAACACCGGACACGCCCATCGGCACCAGGATGGTGCCTGCGCCCCGCAGCCTCCGGACTGCGAAAAACCCCTTTTCAATCAAGAACTTGCGGCATCCCGGCAAGCCCGGCGAAGCCTTGTTGCGCCGTCTTCTGCGGGTCAACCCGGACGCCATCCCTCCTACCCGCCACACGAATCTGAGAACTTCCCTCTTATTGATACACGAAGTTACGGGGTCCTAGCATGAGATCGCCTTGACGGCACCTGTCCTTGTCGTTTCGTTACCACTTTGCAGAGGTATCCCATGAAAGCAGCAGTCCTCCGTTTCCTGCGCGATGAAGAAGGCGCCACCGCCATCGAGTACGGCATCATCGCCGGCCTGATGGCCCTGATGCTCGTCGCCATCTTCGGCACCGACGGTGCCGAAGATGGCGACG
>NZ_LDSL01000228.1 GCF_001476815.1 Pseudacidovorax intermedius
GGTGAGTGGCGCGGGCTCCGTGGGTTCGGACAGCTTTGCTTACTGGACGGAGGAAGAGCTGGTGCTGTAAGCGGCGGCGCGGTCGCTGCCGCGCATGCCGCCGCTTTGCCGCGGCGGCATGCGGGGTGGTGGGTGCATTCGCACGGAGATGGTTTCCAATGGCGGCTTCGCCAATGCTTTCCCATCGCCCATGAGCGCTCCACCCCTGCTCGTCCACCTCGACGGTGGCGTCATGACCCTGACGCTCAACCGGCCCCACAAGCTCAACGCCATCGACAACCCATTGGCGCAGGCGCTGAGCGAGGCCTTGTCAAGCGCTGCCGCGGACGCAGCCGTCCGCGCCGTGCTGGTGCTGGGCGCCGGCCGCGCCTTCTGCGCCGGGCGCGACGTGTCGGCACCGCCGACCGACCGCGACCTGGAACTGGTGCAGGCGGTCTCGCGCCAGATCGTAATGCTGGACAAGCCGGTGGTCTTCGCGGTCCACGGCTGGACGGTGGGTGCCGGCTTCGAATGGATGCTCGATGCGGACGTGGCGCTGGCCAGCGCGGATGCGCGCTTCAAGCTGCCCGAAGCCTCGCTGGGCGTGTTCGTGACCGGCGGGCTGACGGCCACACTGACAGCCAGTGCCGGCCTGGCCCGCGCCAAGGCCACGATGCTGCTGGGCGAGGCCTTCGGCGCCGACGAGGCGCAGGCCTGGGGCCTGCTGTGGCGCGTGGTGCCGCCCGACGCGCTGGAGGCCACGGCGCGCGAAGCCGCTCAGCGTCTGGCCCTGCTGAAGCCGGAGGTGGCGGCGCGCTTCAAGCGGGTGCTGAACGAGGTGGGACTTGCCCGGTTCGACCGGGCCATCGCGCTGGAGAACGCGGCCCAGCAGGCCTTGCAGACCGGCGGCTGAGGCGGCCCCCGCCTCTCAGCCGCCCGGGCAGGCCGTGCTCAGGCCATCGAGGCCCTGGGCCTCCACCTTGAAGGTGGCGCCGCCCTGGCGGGGCAGCGTCAGCACGTAGATGCTGTCGAAATCGGCGCCACGCCAGGCCGGCACCTGCGCGGGATCGGCACCCCGTGCCTGCAGGACGGAACGTGCCAGGGCCTGGAGCTTGTGGTGCTCCCAGGCGACGAACAGGGTCTGGCCGTCGTGCTCGGGCCGCAGCAGTTCGGCTTGCAGGCCCACGATGTCGTGCCAGGCCCAGCGGGTGTCGACCGGCATGCCCAGGCGGATGGCCGTGGGCTCGATGGTCGCCAGCGGGCGGATGTAGTTGTAGGGCCGGCCGAGGTCGTCCTTCACGGCACCGGGATCCGGCGCATACAGCCCGGCGGGCCGCCCGTAGGCCGCCAGCAGCACCTTCGGCAAGGCCAGCGCGCGGTTGAGGCCCTGGCAGTCGAGTTGGCCCAGCCCCTCGGCCGGCTTCTCGCCATGGCGGAACATGACCAGGCGGATGTCGGCATGGGCGGCTGCCGCCGCAGCGAGCAGCAGGAGGGATGTCACGAGCCGCAGGGGCAGGGCAGGGAGCGGGGGGCGGTTCTGGCGCGGCATGGACGCATCCTACGTCGGCGGGGGCCGCCCAGGGCCGGCGCTGCCGCGGGGCGGCGGCGGGTGACGGGCGATGGGCCGCAGTCAGCGATGCAGACCCCGGCCCCGCAGCAGGCATGCCGCCGCAGCAAGCTGAAGCAGGCAGACCACGGCAAAACACGCCGGGGCGCCGCCGGTCGGCGCCGGACCTGCAATGCCGGCTGCAGTGCCGGCGATCAGCGCGGCCATCGCGGCCGGCGCGAAGGCATACAGCGCCTGCGACAGCGCCACGCTGCGTGCTACCACGCGGGCGACGTCGGGCGCAGCGAATTCGGCCTGTGCGATCAGCGGCGGCATGGAGGTGGCGTTGCCGATGCCCAGCCCGAACAGCACGATGCCCACGGCGAACACCGCCAGGTGGCCTGGCCCGGCCAGGCCCAGCATCAGCGTGCCGCCCGCCTGCACCAGGTAGCTGGCTGCGGCGGCGCGCCGCCGGTCCGTGCCGCGGCGCAACCACTTCGCCATGACCAGCCGGCCCACGATGGCGCAGCCGGTGGCCAGTGCCATGAGTGCGCCCGCCAGCCGCGCCCCCGTGCTCGGTGCCATCAGCGCGAACAGCTGGGCGATGAGGCCGATCTGCGCGAACAGACCCAGGGACATGGCCGCCGCCAGGGTGAGGAAGCGGCGGTCCCGCCGCAGGACCGGCGCGGTGGGCGCAAGCGGCCGCGTTCCCCAAGCCTGACCGCAGGCCATGGCCGTCGTCGCGCCCACGTGGTCCGAACCATGGGGCGTCCAGGCCAGTTCGCGTGTGGCCAGGGACAGCAGGACGACGACGAGCGCCAGTCCCACCATCAGGGCCGCCGCCGGAAATCCCGCGCGCTCGATCAGCACCGCCCACAGCGGCGCGAACAGCACGCCCCCGACACTCGCGCCGTTGTAGGCCTCGGACAGGGCCAGCGGCCGTTGCGCCACGAACCAGCGCGCAATGATGGCGTTGATGCCCGCGGCGCCCAGCGGAACCCAGCCGGCGCCGGTGAAGAGGGCCGCGACGAACAGCTGCCATGGCCGGGCCGCACCGGCCCAGCCGAGCACACCCGCGGCCAGCAGCAGCGCGGCAGCCGACGTGGTGGCGGCAATGCCCAGCCGCTGGTGGAGATGGGGCAACCCGGCGACGACCGCGGCACCGAACAGGAAATGCACGGTGACCGCACCGGACACCAGCGTCAGCGGCCAGCCGGTGCGCGCCATCACCGCATGCAGAAAGACCGGCGGACCGTAGAAGCCCACGCCCCAGCCGAACAGCGCGACCACGAAGGCGGCGCGGATGACCGCGGCGCGGTGCGGACAGGGAAAGATGGGCGAAGGCAACGGGTTCATGGGGCAGTCCGAGGGCAGGGCGGCACAGGCCGCGATGCACGGATGCTGCGGCCGCAGGCGCCGTCGACACTTCGCCCCGGAGCAAAGCATCCGTACGCCAGGTGCCTTACGCTTCATGCCGAGGCCAATGCCATGAACACCAACCAGATTGCCCGGATCGGCTCGCTCATCGGCGAGCCAGCACGCGCCGCGATGCTGCTGCAGCTGATGGACGGGCGCATGCTCACGGCCACCGAGCTCGCGCGGGCGGCCGGCGTGTCCGCGCCCACCGGCAGCCGCCATCTGGCCCTGATGGTGGAGGCTGGCCTGCTGTGCGTGGCGCAGCGTGGCCGGCATCGCTACCACCGGCTTGCATCCGCCGAGGTGGCCCGCGTGCTCGAAGGCGTCATGCGGCTGGCCGGCATGCCGGCTGCCGTCCGGCCGCTCGCCGTCGGCCCGCGCGACGAGGCGATGCGCATGGCCCGCATGTGCTACGACCACATCGCTGGCCGCCTGGGCCTGGCCATGGCCGAGGCGCTGCTTGCGGCGCGGGCCATCGAGTTCGACGGCGATGGCGGCCAGCTCACCGAGCGCGCCCCCGAGGTGCTGGCGCAATGGGGCCTGGCCCTGGACGTGCAAGCTGCCGGGTCCCGCCGGGGGCGACCCGATTGCCGGCCCTGCCTGGACTGGAGCGAGCGCAAGGCGCACCTCGCGGGCCGGCTCGGGGCCATGCTCTGCCGGCACTGCCTCGACCAGGGCTGGCTCAGCCGCGCGGCGGGCGGCCGGGCACTGACGGCCTCGCCCGAGGGCGTGCGCGTGTTCCGCGACCTGCTCGGGCTGCAGGCCTGGCGGCGTGTGACGGAGCCGGCCTGACGGACGCTGGGTGAACGGTGCGGCCGGCGGGGCCGCCGATCAGGCGCGCGGCCGTGGCCGGACCAGCGCCACCACCTTCTGCGCGAACTGCTGGATATCGAAGGGCTTGGTCAGGATCTGCATGCCCGGCGGCAGTTGGCCATGGCTGAGCACCGCCGTTTCGGCATAGCCGGTGACGAACAGGATCTGCAGGTCCGGGCGCAGCGTCCGGGCCGCGTCCGCCACTTGCCGGCCGTTCATGCCGCCCGGCAGGCCGACGTCGGTGACCAATAGGGCCACCTCGCGTTCGGCCTGCAGGCGTTCCAGCGCCTGGCCGCCGTGGGCGGCCTGCAGCACCCGGTAGCCCATTTCCTGAAGCACCTCGGCCATCAGCGTTCGCATCGCCGCCTCGTCGTCCACCACCAGGATGGTTTCGCCGAGCCCGACGTTCTGCAGCGCCTGTCCCGCCATCGCCGGCACCACGGCTGCCGGCGCCTCGCCGAGGTGCCGCGGCAGAAGCAGGCGCACCGCGGTGCCGGCACCCACGACAGAGTCGATGCGCACCTGGCCGCCCGACTGACGGGCGAAGCCGTAGACCATCGACAGCCCGAGCCCGGTGCCCAGGCCGATGGGCTTGGTGGTGAAGAAGGGATCGAAGGCGCGTGCCACCACCTCGGCCGGCATGCCGCAGCCGTCGTCGCTGACCGAGATGGCCACGTACTGGCCGGGCGACATCTCCTCGATACGCCCCGTATGGGCATCAACGGCCAGGTTCGCCGTCTCGATGCGCAGATGGCCGCCGTCGGGCATGGCGTCGCGTGCGTTGATGCACAGGTTCAGCAGCGCGTTCTCCAGCTGCCCCGGGTCGGCATGGACGCACCACACGCCGGTGCCTGCCTGCACCGCCAGTGCCACCTGCGGCCCGATGGTGCGGCGCACCAGGTCTTCGAAGCCACCGATGAGCTGGTTGACGTCGACCGCCTTCGGCTCCAGGGTCTGCCGGCGCGAGAAGGCGAGCAGCCGATGCGTCAGCGCCGCCGCGCGCCGGGTGGCCGTCTGCGCCACGTCGACATAGCGCGCGACGATGTCCTCGTGGCCCATGCGCCGCTTGAGCAGTTCCAGGCTCCCGGAGATCGCACCGAGCAGATTGTTGAAGTCGTGCGCGAGTCCGCCGGTGAGCTGGCCCACGGCTTCCATCTTCTGGGACTGGCGCAGTTCGGCCTCGGACTTCATCAGTTCCGCCGTGCGTTGCTGCACCTGCAGTTCCAGCGAGTTGGCCAGGGCATGCAGCTTCTCCTCGGCCCGCCGGCGCTCGATGGCGTGGCGCGTCTTGTGGGCGACTTCGCGCACCAGGCCCGTCTCTTCGGCGGTCCAGTAGCGCTCGGTGGCCTGCGCCAGGTAGAGCACGGCGACCAGTTGCCCGCCTTCGCTCACGGGCACGTTGATGAAGGCGCGCGCGCCGATGCGCATCAGGGCCTCGGCCCTGTCGCGGGTGCGCGGGTCGGTGCAGGCGTCGGCCAGCACCACCGTCTCGCCGCGCTTCAGGTCCTCGAAGTAGGCGCCGAAGTCGCCGAAGCGGAAGCGGCCTTCGAGCGTGGTGCTGTGGGCGTCGTCGGCCGTCCAGTCGCGCTCGATGGTGATGGACTCGGCGACGGGATCGACCAGCCCGTAGCCTGCGCGCGTGACCTCCAGCGTGCGGCCGAGGGCCTCCGCGGCGCCGTAGGCGATGTCCGCGAGCCCCGACCGGGCTCGGTACACCCGGCTGTCCAGGTACTCGAGCAGTTCGCCCCGGCGCCGGGCAAGCATGGTGTCGGTGATCTCCTGCGAGATGCCGGTCATCCGCACGGGGCGGCCGTCGGCGCCGCACTCCAGCCGGCCCATCACGCGCACCCAGGCCAGTTGGCCGTCGGTGCGCAGGATGCGGTATTCGATGCGGTAGTCCTCGCCCGTGGCGACCGTGTGTGCCACGGCCGACTGCATGCGCTGCTGGTCGTGCGGATGCACCGCCGCAAGCAGTTCGGCATAGGGAAAGCCGAGCGCCACGTCGCGGCCGAAGTTGCGCTTGCAGTGGTCGGAGGCATAGAGCTGCTGCGTGGCCAGTTCGAGCTGCCAGATGCCGATGCCACCGGCCTCGGCGGCGGCCTTGAAGCGGGCCTCGCCGGCGCTCAGCTCTTCTTCGCGCACGGTCAGCGCCGCGGCCAGGCGCTCCGTCTCGACGCGCGCGATGCCGAGCGCGGCTTCCGCCTGTGCGCGCGAGCGCCGCTCCTGCACCTCGCGCAGCGCGCGTTCGAGCACCAGCGGCAGGCGGGCGAGGCGGCCCTTGCTCACGTAGTCGGTGGCGCCGCTGCGGATGAGCTCGGCCACGTTGTCCTCGCCGACGATGCCCGATACGAAGATGAAGGGAACGTATGGCGCCTTCTCACGGGCGAGGGCGAGCGCGCTCAGACCGTCGTAGGCGCCCAGGCTGTGGTCTGACAGGATGACATCGAAGCCGCCTTGTGCCAGGAGCGCCTCGAAGCCGGGGCCGTCGCGGGCGGTGCGCAAGGTGGCGCGGGGGCAGAAGCGCAGCAACTCCTCGCGCAGGAGTTCGGCGTCGAAGGCGGAGTCTTCCAGCAGCAGCACGGCCAGCGGCGTCTGCTGCAGTCCCTGGCCTGCGTACCCGGAGGTCACGGCAAAGGCCCCTGGGTCGCGCAAAGAGGCAAGGGCGGAAGGCGGCGCGCGCCCATCCGCGATGGCGTGCCAGCGGACCGTTTTGCGTGATTGCGCACCAGTGGGACTCCCTCTCGGATGTTAAGGGCGATGCCAGGCCGAGGGCCACTGCCGTCTCTACCCGGATCGCCGCCGCGCAGCATAGCCGTTGCGGGCAAAAAAAGACCTGCGAGCGCAGGTCCTTGGCGGGCTGGAGGCGCATCGCCCGGCATGCAGGAGACGAAAGGCCGGCACTCGGCCGGCCTTGCGAAGCCGGGCGGTCCGGCGTCAGCTAAGGTGCTTGCCGACCAGGCCGGTCATCTCGAACATGGTGACTTCGTCCTTGCCCATCACCGCCTTGAGCTTGGCGTCGCACAGGATGTTGCGCTTGTTGGCGGGGTTCTGGAGGTTGTGGGCCTTGATGTAGTCCCAAACCAGCTTGGTGACCTGGGTACGCGGCTGCGGCTGCGCGCCGATGATCGCGGCCAGTTCGGCGCTGGGGGTCATGGGACGTGCGAAGCCGCTCTTGGTTTCTGCCATTGGGTTCCTTTGGAAAACCCCGGAGTCTACGGAAGCGCGCGGAGGCGGGGCCGGGGAGGTGATGAAGAACGGCATTCGGCGGGGTCGTTCGGCGCCTGCGGGCGCCGCGGCGGAGTGGGTGCATCATCACCGGCGCTGCCTGGGTCCTCGACATGATCGAGAAGCCGGAGCCGGCCTCCTGATCGTCCCAGCCGATGCCCGGCGCCCGGCCGGATGGCGCATTTTCAGAGGGGAAACGATGGCCTGCCCGGAGGGGCTCGAACCCCCGACCTGCTGCTTAGAAGGCAGCTGCTCTATCCAGTTGAGCTACGGGCAGTGATGCAGGCGATGCGATCTTGCCGCCGGGAGGCGGCGCCGACGCGGCAAACTGGCGCCGCCCGACGTGCGAAGCCCGCGATTGTAGAGGGCCGCAGCAACTGCAACGGGGTGGATGGAGGGTGGACCGTGCGAGGACGACGCGTGCCACAAGGCCGTCGCGCGTCCTCGCTCAGCCCATCCGCATTGCCACTACCGCAACAAGGCAGACCACCAGCACCGCCAGCACCGCCTTGCCGATGCGATCGGCCCGCTGGCGAGCCGCGAACTTTTTGTGATCCATGCCTGAACTTTCCTTCCTGTGACGTGGCGTCGGCCTGTCGGGTCGCGCGGGTGAGATACGCAAACGGGCTGTTTCCAAGTCGGGGGCCGACCTTAAGCGACGCAGTCCGGGTGGCTCGGCGCCCTTGGAGCGAGCTTGCGGTGCTCTGGTCGCGTGTCCGGAACGGACTGGATTTTACGAATGATCGTTAAATCTTTCTGAATTCTTTGTCCTCATCCGGATAGGTGAAGCACAAGCAGCCGAAAGTACACACAGGACCGGCTTTCGACTGCCGCCCTAGGAGAAGGCGCACAGCAGTAGGTGAAAGCGCTACGTCAGAACGGTGAAGGCCGGAATGGTCAAGCGCGTTGTTTTCTGCAAAGCTCCGTCTCACAGTACAACAAAGGAGACAAGCCATGTGGATTCCCGTCGTTCTTGCCCTGCTGGCACTCGAAGTCGTGGCCTTGCTGTTCTTCATGGGTCTGACGTGGGCCAGCCACCGCGGCGACATGCTCGACAAGGGCATGCGCCTCCACCGCCGCGAAGCCAAGCGCCTGCGCCGCAGCCAGCACCACGATCTGCGCCATCCGCATGGGTCGCTGATCGCACACTGACTGCGCCGAAGGCACAGGCCCTGGGCGGCGCCATCGGCGCTCGCCCAACGAAAAATGCCCGCCACGACTCACGTCAAGGCGGGCATTCCCGTTTTCTGGTCGGAGCGGCGGGATTCGAACTCGCGACCCTCTGCTCCCAAAGCAGCCCTTCAAACCATTGAAATCAACGGCTTAGCTCGTTTCTGTCTAACTTCTGGACGCCCGCTTTTCGGCCGACTTCCGAGTGGAGCCGAAACCGAAGTTAGACAGCTTCGCTACCGTGTCGCGCCTACCTGGCGGGCTTTCTTTTGGCGCACGTAGTCGGCCGTCTGCGACTCGGTGGAGTGGCCGCCCATCCGCTGGGCCTTGCGGATGCCTTCCACCTCCTCGACGTCCGTCAGCGCCTTGGCGCGTAGGTCGTGGAAGTGGGCGTTCTTCACGCCTGCACGGTCCCGGGCCCGCGTCCAAGCAGTCGATGCGCCGTCGTAGGTGTAGCGCTGGCCGTTGAGCTTGCTGAACACCCAGATCGAGCTGACGGGCTTCACCTTGCCCGGCTCGCCGGCCTTGGCCGGCAGCGCCGGTGGGTTCTTCAGCCGCTCCACCAGCGCCTTCAGCCGCGGCGTCCACTTGATAGTGATGCGCACGCCAGTGCTGTCTTCGGTCTTGCTGGGCTCGAAGTGGATGCCGTCTTGGCGGATGTCCGACCAAGTCAGCGAGAGCAGGTCGCCGATGCGCTGGCCTGTGAGATAGGCCATGTCCATCAGGCAGCAGATGGTGAAGCCCGAGCGCGTACGCAGGCCGTCAGCGCCCCGCATGGCGGCGGCCTTGATGCGGCGCACCTCCGAATCGGTCAGGTACCGTGTGCGGGCCTTGGTGGCCATCGTTGGCACTGAGTCGACCGGGTTGGAGCCGGCCGGCCGCATGTCTTTCGACTCGGCGTAGCGCAGGCGCTCACGCAGCGCCGTGCGGTAGGCGTTGTAGCTGCGCGGCATGCTGCGGAACTGCTTCAGGAACTCGGCCACGACCTTGGGCGTGATCTGGGCCGCCTTGAACTCGGCGAAGGCCTCGGAGATCACGCGGTTGTGCGTGCGGTCGTTGGCCTGCGTCTTGGGCTTGTGCCGGCTGCCGATATCCTTCATCCAGTCCTCGCACACCTTGGGCATGCGGTCGTTACCGGAGATTTCGTCTGCGCCCAGCTTTGCGAGGGCGGCGTACATGGCCGGCAGCCCGTCTTTGACGGCCGACAGGCGGATCCATCGTCGCTTCGGACCCTCGGCCTTCACGCGGTAGAACGAGCCGTGTTTCTCGAAGACGCCGACTGGGAGCGCGGCGCGCTTCTTCCTGGGAGCAGGCTGGGGCTTCATCGGGTGATTGGGCGCAGGCGGGGTTCGGACTGGCCGGCGGATTCTCGGTCGGCCCTTCCGCCGGCACACACCGCCAAGTAGTGGGCGCGCTCCAGGATCACCTCGCCAGTGAGCCGCGAGCGGCGTGCGCGCCAGAAGCCCTGTCGGATCAACTCCTCGTGCTGCTCGTGCGCGCGACGATAGCCGCCGGTCACCTGAACCAGCTCATCGGGGGACAGGACAAGTTCGAATCGGGCTTCGTTCGCCGGCGGTTTGGTGATGTCTACGTCAGGATGGCGGTTCATACTGAGGCCTCATGAGCAGATCGACTCGCACCGCCAGAGAACTGCACCGGCTGGTGCTGGAGCGCATCGAGCGCCTTCCAGGCCTGGAAGGGCTGCAGACGGACATCCACCGAGGCGCAGTGGTGGGCACGGGTGGACACGGCGACGAGGCCCCGAACTGGACCATCCGCACGGCGGTGCCGCCAAGCGGGTGGCGCCTGGACGTGGCCCGCGTCATCCGTGAGCTGCAGATGCGGTACGACCTGGACGAGTAGCTTGGTCACGCGGCAACCTTGTAGATCAGCGCCTCATGGGCAAAGTTTGCCCGCACCAGCGCCTCAGCCACCGGCGGGCTGACGCTGTTACCGCACATGCGCACCTGAGCCGTGGCCGACAGCGGGATGCGTGGGACGGCCAGCGGGTCGGCCGCTTGCACGCCATCGGCGAATAGGCGCTTCGGGTCCGGGATCTCATCAATGACGTAGCGAGCGGGGAAGCCCTGGGCGTTGAACAGTTCGCGCGGCTTCAGCATGCGCAGCGTGATGTCGACCAGCACCCACCAAGTGCCCTCGTGCGACATCAGGACCATGTCGGCCACCTCGGGGAACTGCTCCGGCAGGTGCTCATGCAGCAGCGCGGCGCACTGGCGCGCGCGGGCCCGGTGCTCGGGCGCGAGCGCCGCGGCGGGCACCTGCTGCACTTCGACCAGGCCCATTCGGCCCTTGGTGGGCAGCGTGTGCATCGGGCTGCCGGCCGGCGCATCCTGGCCGCCGCTGCTGTAGTACTTCACGAGGTAGGCCATCACCAGCTGCTGATTGCTGCCCGCAGCGGTGATGGTGGACATGGGCGCGTCCGCGCTGCGGCCCTCGCCGGCATAGAAGCCGCCGTTGGCCTGCTCCATGCACGCGGCCACGATGGCGCTCGTGGCGCCGCTGGCTGTGACGGTGTTCAGCGGCACCTCCATCGACCGGATGCCGTGGCTGAAGCGGCGGCCGGGGACCTTGCCCTCGCCGTGGCCCATGTCCACCAGGTGGGCGGCGACCATGCCGAGGGGCGCGCAGCCTCCTGGGCGCTTGATGAAGCTGTTGGCCGTCACGGTCGGCATCGGCTCATCCATACATGCGCCGCTGCTGCCCATGCGGAACTTGGTGATATGCATGGCCGCCATCGCATGGTGCGTGCCTCCAGCCGAAACCGTCGACAGAGGCTGGCGCACGTCGTCGCCCTGCAGGTGCGATTCCTCGGTGCCGCGCAGCGGCGCCATGACCGGCGCTACGACCGAAAAGTGTCCGCCCTTTACCTGGGCGCACTGCGTGCGCAATGGCTCGTTCGCCGCCATGGTCCGCTGGTTGCTGGCGTTGGCGTGCTCCGTGATGAAGGGTGCCAACGTCGGCGCGACCACTGCGCGATGGTTGTCCGCCGTCAGCGTGCCCAGCGGCGCGCCCATGCTCTGAGGCTTGCCCGCATAGGTCGGGCCACCGGCGCCGACGATGAACGGACTGGCGCTGGTCAGCACGTGCCGCCACAGGCCCTTAGCCACGCGGCGCTGCGTGTTCGTGGCCAGCGGGCGCGCCCGGCCGAAGATGCTCACGCCCTGCAGCTGAAAGTCGATGCACTCGGCCGCCGTGCGGTAGGCCGCCAGTTCCCCGGCCAGCACGCGGCGGTCGGTGGGCTCGGCATGCGTCTTCTCAGGCCAGATGATCGGCAAGCCGTCCCGGCGGGCCACGAGGAAGAGCCGCTTGCGGATGGTGGGCGCGCCCTGGTCGCACGCGCGGATCTCTCGCCAGTCCACGGCGTAGCCGTGCCCGCGCAGCTGGCGCACGAACGACTCGAAGGTCTTGCCGCGGCGCGCCGGGTCCGGCCTGGCCGTGCCGTCGGCGCCCACGATGAGCGGGCCCCAGGTCTGGAATTCCTCCACGTTCTCCAGCATCAGCACGCGCGGCTTCGTCGTTGCGATCCAGCGCATGCCCACCCAGGCCAGGCCGCGGATGTGCTTGCTGACCGGCGTGCCGCCCTTGGCCTTGCTGAAGTGCTTGCAGTCGGGCGAGAGCCAAACCAAACCCACCGGCTGGTTGCGCGTGACCTCGATAGGGTTCACGTCCCACACCGACTCGCACAGGTGGTGCGTGTGCGGGTGGTTGATGGCGTGCATCGCCAAGGCCTCGGGGTCATGGTTGATGGCGATGTCCACGGGGCGGCCGAATGCTGCTTCCAGGCCCTCAGACGTTCCGCCACCGCCCGCGAAGTTGTCGATGATGAGCTCGCGGCCCAAGTCCAACTGGAGGGTGAAATCGTCACGCTTCATTCGGCGACCCCATCCTGCATACTCCAATCACTTAGGAGGGGTTGGGAATGGCGCCGGAAACATGGATCAACGCTGCAAATGCGGTAGGCACGTGTATGGCCGTTCTTGTTGCGTTGTGGCTTGGCCATAGGGCCAACAGCAGGGCTGCCGCGGAAGCGCGGCTTCGCGCGAGGCTCGCGGCAGCGAGCATTTCCGCGCGCCTGTCGAGCGTCTCTCAGCAGATCCACTCTGTCTCGTTTGCCGCAGTCTTTCTCGATATAACGATTCCGGAGCACGAGGCGCGAGTTGAGGCCATCTTTCGAATCGCTCGGACGGTTGAGGGCATTCGCTTTCGACCGGATGACAACGTGCTTTTCGCGCTCACAGGCCTCGAAACCAACTGCGCACATCGCATTGCTCGAGCCTTTGACTACGTTGAGCGAGTTCGCCTTCAAACTCAAGCGCTTAGCCGATCTGCGGTAGAGGAGGCAAGCCCAGGCGATGTTGCGCGACTGCTTGAGAGACTGGGAGGAGATCTTGACTCCGCAAATGACCTTTTGAATGTCGCGCTGCCAGAGTGCATAGCTGCAACGGACCTCGGCGCGCCGCTGCCGAGCGGCGAGGAACTTTACGGAGATGGGGGGCAGTAGGCGCATCATGCCGTCGCTTCCCCGCCGCTCCTTGTTGTCGCATTTGTTCGCGCGGGGAACTTGTCGAAAGGCAGCGGCTTGATGTGCTCGCCGAAGAACTTGCCCTTCGACTCGGCGGCCATGAACTCGGCGTGCAGCTCGGGCTCCACGTTTGGGTAGTGGTAGACGTGGCCGGGCCCGCGCGTGAAGGTCAGGGCCAGCGTCTTCGTGGCGGCGTCGTAGCCGATGGTGGCGACCTGGTTGGATTCGACGTTGATGGCCTGAATGGCGACGTAGGGCTTATCGGAGAGGGCGGCGGGGGCGGTGAACTGGCGGGGCATGAAGGGCTCCTGGGTAGATGGTGGGAAGGGTTAGGCGGCCTGGCGCTGCTGGTGCGCGGTCTTGGCTTCGGCGGCGCGGCGCATCACGGCGTCGCAGATCGCGGGGAACTGGCTCTCGTGGTAGAGCGTGGCGGCGCGCTCGCGGCCTGCTGGCTCGATGCCCATGCCGCGCAGTTGCTCGGCGGTGAGGGTCCAGCCCAAGCGCTCGCCGATGGCGCCGATGCGAAGAGTGGGCGGGCCGGCGGGCGCTTCGTTCGCTGCCGGCGCGACCGTGGCCACCGGTTGAAGTTCGGGCGCGGGTTGCAGTGCCGGCGGAGGCGCGACGGGCGCGGGCGGCGCGGGCGTGGGCATTTGCCGCTGACGCTCGGCTTCGGCGGCTGCCTGCGCAGCGCGGGCGCGCTCTTCCTCCTCGGCCCGGATCCGTGCGCGATCAGCCTCCAGCTTCGCCGCCGCTTCGGCCTCAGCCCTCTCGCGCTCTTCGGCCGCGATGCGCTCGCGCTGGGCCTGCAGCCTGGCCTCGTCGTCCGCCTTGCGCTTCGCCACGCGGGCCTGCACCTGGGCTTCGCAGTCCTCGGGTGCCTTCAGAACCAGCACGCCCTCGTCGGGAAACATGCCGGTGTAGCCGCCGGCCAGGTTGCGGATGGTGTCCAGGTTCGTCTGGATGCGGTCGGCGATCTCGTTGGCGGCGATCTTGGCGCGGGCCAGTTCGGTCGCCACAGCGTCGCGCATGCTGTCGAGGTTCTTCTTGCCCTTGATGGCGCCGCCGAAATCTGCGTCGATGGTGGGCATGTAGGGGCGGCCGGTGCGCTTGTTCAGCGCGTCGACGTGGGCACGCAGGGCGGCCACGCCGTTGGCGACGATCTCGCCGCGCAGCTGTTCCTTTCGCTGGGCCACCAGCTTCTCGCGTTGCAGGCGGGTAGTGCGGGCCAGGCCGCGGTAGTCGGCCACGAGGCGGCGCATGGTGTCCACGTCGGCCAGCTGGGCCAAGGCGTTGGACTCGGAGGCCTCCAGCGCGTCCTCAGCGCGCTTCAGCGCCTTGCAGGCAGCCTCGGTGTCGGCGAATTCCTGGTCGGTGCTGGGCTCGGCCGGAATGCGGTCGATGAAGGCTTTCAGCGCATCGCCGAAGGCCGGCAGGTTCGACACGATCTGCAGGCCGCCCTGCACCTGCACGCTGACGGCGGGCAGCGCATCCATCGGAGCGGCGACCACGGGCGCGGGCTTCGGGGCCTCGGGCACGTAGGCGGCCACGTCCTGCTCCAGTTGATCCCAGCCGGCCACGATGCGGGCGCGCAGAGCGAGGTTCGGCTCGTAGAAGCAGTGGCGCTCTTCGATCAGCGTACCGTCTTCGCCCCACTTCGAGGCCATGAACAGCACGCGCTCGATGGAGGGGCAGACCATGCACTGGTGCTCCATCTGCACCTGGTAGGCCATGGGCAGGTCGGCGCCGGTGCAGCCTTCGACCATCGCGGCGCGAAGCGTGTCGTTCAGGGCCTTGTGCTCGAAGGCCTGGTCTTCCATGAGCGTCAGGCCGTCGAAGCTCGCAGAGTAGGGCCCGAGGTCGGCCACGCCCACCAGCGGCGACAGCTCTTCGCCCAGGATCTGCTCGGCCAGCGGGCGGGCCAGCGCCTCGGCGCGGTGGCCCATGTCGAAGCGGCGCTGCTGCGCAGCATCGACCTCGGCGGTCAGGCCGGTGGCGCGCTCGCGGACGAGCTCGGCGCGGGTCTTGTACGGGCTGCAGCCCATCATGGCCGGCGCGTCGCTGGCGTTGAAGTGCTGGGCACGGTGGGCATGCCACTCGGGCGTGCCCTGGATGAGGGTGACGATCTGCATGGTGGACCTCAGAAGGGCGGAAGTTCGTTGCGGCGCTGCTCAATGAGCGCGGCCAGGTCGGCGCGGTGCTGGGGGTCGGCGATGGCGCCGATGTGCTCATCCAGGCCCGACAGGTGCTCCTGCGTCTCTGCGGTATGGATGAGGGCGGCGATCTCCGCGAAGGTCTTTTCCTGCGGAGCGGTAGCCGCGGGCGCTTCCTTCGGCTGCACGTCCGTGGCGGTAGCCGCGGGATCGGCCTTGACCGCCTTCAGCTTTGCGATCTGCTCGGTCGTGAAGGGCTCGCCGCGGGCCGCGACGAACTGAACGTAGGCATCCGCGACCTTGCGGCCCGTGCGTATCGTCTCGGCCCACTTCGGGAAGTTGGTATCGAACTTCACCTGGTCGTAGCTGGCCGGCGGCGGCGGGGGCGGCGGCTCGACCACCTCGGCCTGGCCCATGAACTTCTCGGTGGGCTCGGCCAACTCGTCAGGCGTGTACACGCCGAGGATCACGTCAGGCGCGTAGAGCCGCGACCAGCGCTTCTGCGCCAGGTAGGCCAGCTGCTGCTTCGGGTCTTCGGTCCACAGCGTGGAGTTGCGGGTGCGCGCCTGGGTCAGCAGTAATTCCAGCACGCGGGGCTCGGTCTCGCCCTTGATCGTGGCCCACACGCGCACGCCCAGGCCATGCTCGTCTGCCTGCTGCCAGGCGGGGACGATGTACTTCTTGGGATAGCCGTTGTCGTCCTTCTTGGTCTTGGACTCGACCTCCTTGAAACGGCCGACAATCTTTGTCCAGTCGCCAAACCAGTCGAAGTGGAAGCGGTCCTTGACGACGCCGCTGTTGTTGATGACCGCGGCCACCAGCTGCGCCTCATAGCCCAGGGTGCCATTCACCAGGTGCGTTTTCTGCGCTACCGCGAAGGGGTTCATGGCCCACTGCATGGCCTGCAGGGTGATGGCGAAGCAGTCCCCCATGTTGCCGCGCAGGTGCTGCGGGACGGTGGTCTTGCCGCTGGCCATGAGGTCGGCCACGCGTTCGATGCGAGCCATGGCCGGCTCGTTCAGCAGCAGTGCGCCAGCGGAAGCGCCAGTGAAGCTGGCCAGCTCCGTGCCGGGTGTGCGTTCGGTGACGGCGTTCATTGCAGGAGTCCCTTCACGAAGTCCACGAGCTCGGGGCTGTACATGCCGAGTGCGATGGCGACCAGCGCGGCCGCG
>NZ_LDSL01000229.1 GCF_001476815.1 Pseudacidovorax intermedius
CGGCGGCATCGCGCTGCAGGTCACGGCCGGCAACCTGGCCATCGACGCCATCACCGGCGGCGCCTCGGCCGCGGCCGTGGGCAGCGCCTCGGGCACCGTCTCGCTGGTGGCCAACGGCCTGCTGACGCTCAGCGGCAGCGTGCAATCCACGGGCGGCAGCATCAGCCTGCGCTCGGCCACCGCGTCGGTGACGCTGGCCGCGGGCGCCGCCATCGCCACCGGCGGCGCCGGCACCCTGGACGTGCAGGCGCAGACGGACGTCAACCTGGCCGACGGCTCGGTGCTGCGCACCGACGGCGGCAACGTGCGCGTGCAGGCCGTGGCCGGCACGCTGACGCTGGGCCTGGTGGACGCGCGCACCAGCGCCGACCGCAGCGGCACGACCCTCACGCAGCAGTCGGCCACCAACGGCCACTGGGGCGACGTGAGCCTGCTCGCGGGCACCTCCGTCCTGGACAACGCGAGCGAAGCCATCGCCAACGCGGTGGACGTGTATGCGCGCAACCTGCGCCTGGTGGCCGGCAGCGGCAGCCTGGGCGTGGGCAGCAATGCGCTGGAGACCGAGGCGGCGCTGCTGAGCGCAGCGGCGGCCACCGCCGCCAGCGGCGGCGTGTTCCTCACCGAAGCCACGGCCCTCACCGTGGGCACGGTGGCGGACCTGAGCGTGGACCGCATCGGCCTGGGCAGCACCGGCACGCAGACGGATGCAGCCACCAGCGCCTTCACGTCTGGCGGCGCCCTGGTGCTCACCACCCTGGCGGGCAGCCTGAGCGTCAACAGCGCGGCCAGCGCCGGCGCCAACCTGCTGCTGCAGGCCGGCGGCGCGGCGTCCGACCTG
>NZ_LDSL01000023.1 GCF_001476815.1 Pseudacidovorax intermedius
CCACCGCCTGGCTGCCAGCTTTCCTGCGCTACTACAACTGCGAGCGCCCGCACTGCGCTCTGGGGCACAAGCCCCCAGCCTCCCGCCTTTGTGGGAACAACCTATTGCAACTCGACAACTAGCAGACGGTCGCCGCAATGGCGGTGGCCGATTCCGCCCTTCCACCCTTTCGACAGGAGCTTTCACCATGACCTCGACCCGTCCCCTCGCCACCACCGCCTTCCTGCTCGCCGCCCTGGCCGGCGGCATCGCCCATGCGCAGGACAGCAAGCCCGCCGACAGCATGGCCAGGATGGAGAAGTGCTACGGCGTCGCCCTGGCCGGCAAGAACGACTGCGCCGCCGGCCCCGGCACCACCTGCGCCGGCACCTCCAAGGTGGACTACCAGGCCAACGCCTGGAAGAACGTGCCCGCCGGCACCTGCACCAGCATGAAGACGCCCAAGGGTATGGGCTCGCTGACGCCGATGAAGTCCTGATCGCCAGGCCGCATCGCCATGCCACGACAGCCGCCGCAGCCCGGCGCGGGCCTGGGCCTCAAGCCGCAGCATTTCGACGAGGCGCTGGCCGCCGATGCCGACGGCCTGTGGTTCGAGGTGCATCCCGAGAACTACATGGTCGACGGCGGCCCGCGCCTGGCCTGGCTGGAGCGCATCGCCGCGCGGCATCCGCTGTCGCTGCATGGCGTGGCGATGTCGCTGGGCGGTTGCGAGCCGCTCGATGCCGCCCACCTGCGGCGATTCCGCGGCCTGGTGGACCGGCTGCAGCCGGTGCTGGTCTCGGAGCACCTGGCCTGGTCGCGCGCGGGCGGCCGCTACCTGCCCGAGCTGCTGCCCGTGCTGCGCACCGATGCGTCGCTCGCACGCATCGCGGAGCGCGTGGACCGGGCGCAGCAGGCACTGGGCCGGCGCCTGGCCATCGAGAACCCGTCGCACTACCTGCGCCTGGATGGTCACGGCTGGACCGAGACCGACTTTCTGGCCGAGCTGGTGGCCAGCACGGGCTGCGGCCTGCTGCTGGACGTCAACAACGTGCAGGTGTCCTGCCGCAACCTCGGCCAGGATGCGGTGGCCTACCTCGACGGCTTTCCGGCCGAGGCCGTGATGGAACTGCACATTGCCGGCCATGCGCCCGACCCGGTGCATGGCGAGGCCCTGCTCGTGGACACCCACGACCGCGCCGTCGCGCCCGAGGTGTGGGCCCTGCTCGCGCGCTTCGTGGATCGTCACGGCCCGCGGCCCGTGCTGCTGGAGCGCGACGGCGACGTGCCCGGCTTCCCGACGCTGATGGCAGAGCGTGCCCGCGCCCAGCGCTGCCTGGACGGCATCGCCCTGCCGGAGGCCTTGGCATGACGGCGCACGCGCGAAGCGCCCTCCCCGGGCCCGCGTCACCGCCCCCTCCCGCGACCGAAGCGGGCGCCCCGCCACGTGTCGCATCGCGGCCGCTGCCCACGGCCGACCCGGCGGCCGATTTCGAACACCTGCTGCACCTCGCCGTGCTGGCGCCCGACGCCGCAGGACCGCTGGCCGACCAGCCCGGCCTGGCCATCTACCGCAACGGCATCCGCCGGGCCTGCATCGAGGCGCTGGTCGCCAACCATCCCGCCACGGGTCGGCTGCTGGGCGAGGACTGGCTGCGCAGCGCCGCCGCCGAATACCTGCAGCATGCATGGCCCACCGAGGCCAGCCTGCTGCGCTACGGCGACAGCCTGCCCGACTTCCTGGCGGGGCTGCCCTCCACCGCGGGCCTGCCCTGGCTGCGCGCGGTGTGCCGGCTCGATCGGCTGTGGCTCGACGCCCACGCGGCGGCCGACGCGCAGCCGGTGGATGCCGGCCTCTTCTCTGCGCTGGCACCCGAAGCCCTGGGCCAGGTGCGGCTGCGCCCCCTGCCCTCGGCCCGCTGGACCTGGCATGCCGACATGCCCGCCTTCGCGATATGGCAGGCCGCGCGGGCCGGGGCGGAGGCAACCGACCTGGCCGGGCTGCCCTGGGCGCCGGACGGCGCGCTGCTCGTTCGAGCCGGCGAGGCGGTCGAGTGGCATGCGCTGGACCGCGCCGGCTGTGCCTTCCTGGACGCCTGCGCCGACGGCCGGACGCTGCTCGAAGCCAGCGGCCAGGCCATGGCGGCCGACCCCGGCTGCGCCATCGCCCCGCTCATCGGCCAACTGCTCGGCTGGCAGGTGCTGAGCCTCGATCCCATCCGGACGGACCACCCATGACCACACCTTTTTCTGCCGCTTCGTCCACCACGCCCGGCGAGCGCCTCGCCGCCGTCGGCCGCCGCGCCGCCTGGCACGACGCCCTCGCGCTCATCGACCGCGTGGCCATCGCGGCCATCTTCTGGCAGTCGGGCCGCACCAAGGTCGACGGCTGGTTCCACATCAACGACAGCGCCTACGAGCTGTTCCGCACCGACTACCGGCTGCCGCTGATCCCGCCCGAGCTGGCCGCGCAGATGGCCGCCGCGGCCGAACATGTGCTGCCCGTGCTGCTGGTGCTGGGCCTGTTCACGCGGCTGCCCGCGCTCGGCCTGCTGGGCATGACCCTGGTGATCCAGCTCTTCGTCTATCCGTCGGCCTGGCCCACGCACCTGTCCTGGGCCGGGTTGCTGCTGTACCTGCTGGTGCACGGTGGCGGCCGCTGGTCGATCGACGGCTGGCTGCAGCGACGACGCACGCGGCCGGCGCCGAAGGCGTGAACGGGGCCGCCCGGTCGACAGCCAGCAGTGCTCCACCAGGAAGCGGGGCCCGCGTCTGCCCTGGGGCGCCACATGCTGGCGGCCGTGCTCAGGCGCGCGTGGCGCCCTGATCCTCCGCCTCGCCCATGTGCACGACCGCGAAGGGCAGCGACTTGTCCCGCTTGGCCGTGTACATCGCCACGTCGGCGGCGTGGATCAGGCCGTGGGCGTCAAGCCGGTCGCCGGGTGCGGTGCCGAAGCCGATGCTGCAGCCGATGCGAAGTTCGAAGCCCGAGACGCGCATCGGCGACGCCAGCGCGCCATGGATGCGCGCCGCCACCTTCGACAGCTCCAGCGGCGACGGATCAGCCCGGTCGAGAAACACCACGAATTCGTCGCCCGACAGCCGCGCGATGAAGTCGCCGCGTCGGCAGCTGTCCTGCAGGCGCGCGGCGAACTGGCGCAGCACCTCGTCGCCGGCCGCATGGCCATGCGTGTCGTTGATGTGCTTGAAGCCGTCGAGGTCGATGAAGGCCATCACCGCGGCAGCGCCGGCGCGGGCCGTGCGCGCCAGCGCCCGTTCGAGTTCGGCGAACCAGGCGGTGCGGTTCGGCAGGCCGGTCAGCTGGTCGGTCATGGCCAGCGCCTCCATGGCCTGGGAATCGCGTGCCTGCACCGTCACGTCGTGCATGGTGCACACGGCGCCCAAGCTGTGGCCGTCGGGGCCGGTCAGCGGACTGGCGTTGCAGCTCACGGTGCGCGGCTCCACGCCCGGTGTGCGGATCACGATGATCTGGCCGCGCACCTTCTCGCCGCCCAGGGCCCGGGCCAGCGGCACGCGCTCGGGTGCGAGCAGGGTGCGGCCGTCGGGCTCGCACAGGCCGAAATGCACCGGCCACTGCGACGGCGGCATGGCGCGCGGGTCCACGCCGTGCCATTCGCGGGCCGTGCGGTTGAACTCCTTCAGCGTGCCCTGGCCATCGCAGGTCACCACCCCGTCGGGCAGCGCCTCCAGCAGCTCGGCGATGGCGGCATCGCGGCTCTCGCTCAGGATGCGCTGGCGCCGCGCCTCCAGCAGGTCCGTGGCGCGGGCCGCCAGGCGCCGCAGCGACTCGCGCTGCACCTCGGTGAGCTGGCGCGGGCGGGTGTCCATCACGCACAGCGTGCCGTAGCGCCAGCCGCCCGGCCCGGTGAGTGGCATACCTGCATAGAAACGCACGTGCGGCGACCCGACGACGATGGCGTAGGCGGCAAAGCGGGGATCGAGGCGGGCATCGTGCACCTCCAGCATGTCGCGCTGGGCGATCGCATGGCTGCAGAAGGCCTGGCTGCGTGGCAGGCTCTCGACGTCGGTGCCGCAGCGCGCCTTGGACCACTGGCGGTCGGCGCCGATGAGGCTGACCAGGCCGACGGAAACCTCACAGACCGTGGCGGCGAGCCAGGCGATGTCGTCGAAGCTGGCTTCGGGGGCCGTGTCCATGACCTGCAATTCGGCGAGTGCCTGCAGGCGCCCGGCTTCGTTGATGGCCCCGGCGCCTCGGTTGTCGTGGGAGATCGGCAAGATGCCTCCTTCATCGTGCGGCAAGGCCATGCTAGCGGAACCGGTAGCGCTTACTGTGGCGCATCTGTGCCGGCGGCACGTAGGCAATCGAGCAATTGCAGCGCGGCCGGCGACCGCCGGCGGCCGCGCAGGGTGATCAGGCCCACCGGCGGCAGCTCGATGGGCACCGGCAGCGCCAGCACCCGGTAGCCCTCGGCCTCGAAGCGGCGGGCGACGGTCTCGGCGACGAAACCCACCGCCTGCAGGTCGCGCACGAAGGCGAAGGTGGCGAGGAACGAGGCCGTCTCCACCACGTCGGCCGGCGGCACCAGCTGGTGGCGGTAGAACTGCTGGTTCAGCTTGATGCGCGACGACGCCCAGGCCGGCGGCATCACCCAGGGCTGGCGCGCCAGCTCCGGCCAGCCCGGACTGCGCCGTCGCGCGGCCAGGGGATGGTCCCGGTGCACCACGATCACCATGCGCTCGGCGTACAGCGGCTCGGTGTCCAGGTCCGGCGAGGCATAGCCGGGCTCCAGCCGGCCGACGATCAGGTCGAGCTCGCCGACCCGCAGGCGCGGCAGCAGGCGGGTGAGGTCGCCCTCCTCGATCAGCACGGTGGTGAGCGCGCTGCGCTGCTTGAGCAGGCGCACCGCCGCGGTCAGCAGCCCCGGCATGGCGACCACCATCGCGCCCACGGCCACGCGACCGGCGCCGCCGCTGGCGACGGCGTCGATCTCCTCCCGGGTGCGCTGGTAGTCGGCCAGCACCGAGCGGGCGAAGCGCACCACCGTCGCGCCATAGGCCGTGGGCTCGGTGCCGCGGGTGGAGCGGGTGAACAACTGCAGCGCGAACATGCGCTCGATCTCGGCCAGCACCTTGGAGACGGCCGGCTGCGTGACCGACAGGAACTCCGCCGCCCGTCCGAGATGCCGGAATTCGTCGAGCGCGACCAGCAGCTGCAGGTGCCGCAGCTTGAGGTTGGAGCGCAGAACGCGGTCGATGTCAGCCATGGCCCAGCATAACCAAAACGGCATGAAGCCAGTCCACTCTTTCATTGGTGCTTCATGAAGCGGCCCACCAGAATCCGCCGCAACACAACAGGAGACCGCGATGAACACTTCCCGCCGCCGCTTCGTGCTCGGCAGCCTGGGCACGGCTGCCGCCGCCGGACTTCCCGCCTGGCAGACGGCCAGCGCCGCGGCCTATCCCGAACGGCCGCTGATCTTCCTGTGCCCCTGGCCGGCGGGCGGCACGGCGGACGTGACCATGCGGGCCCTGTGCACCGCCGCCTCGCGCGAGCTGGGCCAGTCCATCGCGGTGGAGAACAAGACCGGCGCCTCCGGCATGATCGGCCTCAAGGCCCTGGCCTCGGCCAGGCCCGACGGCTACACCATCGGCCAGATTCCGATCTCGGTCACCCGCTTCTCGCAGCTGGGCATGGTGCAGGTCGACCCGCTGAAGGACCTGAGCTACATCGCCCGCGTGTCGGGCCAGACCTTCGGCATCGCGGTGCGCAGCAACGCGCCGTGGAAGACGCTCAAGGACCTGGTGGCCGACGCCAAGGCGCGGCCCGGCCTGGTCACCTACGGCACGGCCGGCTTCGGCGGCGCCACCCACGTGGGCATGGAGGAATTCGCCATGGCCGCCGGCGTGAAGTTCAACGCCATTCCCTTCAAGGGCGGCGCCGACGCGCTGGCCGCGCTCATGGGCGGCCACGTAGACGTGCTGGCCGATTCCAGCTCCTGGGCACCACAGGTGCGCGCCGGCCAGCTGCGCCTGCTGGCCACCTGGGGCGAGCAGCGCTCGGCCGAGTTCAAGGACACGCCGACGCTGCGCGAGGCCGGCTACGACGTGGTGGTCGATGCGCCCAACGGCATCGGCGCGCCCGCGGGCGTGCCGGCGCCGGTGCTGGCCCGGCTGCGCAGCGCCTTCAAGGCCGCCGCCGCCAGCCCCGAGTTCACCGCCGCCTGCGCCCGCATCGACGCGCCGCTCATGTACCTGGACGCGCCCGACTACCAGAAGTACGTCTCTGCCACCATGGACAAGGAGAAGGTGCTCATCGAGCGCCTGAACCTCAAGGAGCTCCTCAAGAGCTGACCGCCCACAGGTCGCCCGACCGGGTGACCGACACCACCGCCCTGCCCCAACCACGATGCCCGACGCCGCCACCCTGATCCGCCTGCACGCCAACGACAACGTGCTCATCGCCCGCGCGCCCCTGGCGCTGGGCCAGCCGCTGCCGGAGCTGGGCCTGCGCCTGCGTGCCCAGGTGCCGGCCGGCCACAAGATCGCGGCCCGCCGCATCGCCGCCGGCGAGCCGGTGCGCAAGTACGACACCGTCATCGGCGCCGCGGCCCGCGACATCGAGGCGGGCGAGCATGTGCATTCGCACAACATCGTGCTCATCGACTTCGACCGCGACCCCGGCTTCGGCCAGGACGTGCGGCCGGTGGACCATCTGCCCGAGGCCGAGCGCGCCCGTTTCATGGGCATCGTGCGGCCCGATGGGCGGGTGGCGACGCGCAACTTCGTGGGCCTGATCTCCTCGGTCAACTGCTCGGCCACCGTGATCCAGCGCGTGGCGGCCCATTTCACGCCCGAGCGGCTGGCGGCCTATCCCAACGTGGACGGCGTGGTGGCCTTCGCGCAGAGCAGCGGCTGCGGCATGTCGTCGCCCAGCGAGCATTTCGACGTGCTCCGGCGCACCATCGCCGGCTATGCCAACCATCCCAACCTGGCGGCGGTGCTGATCGTCGGCCTGGGCTGCGAGCGCAACCAGGTGGCCGACCTGGTCGCCTCGCAGGGCCTGGCGGCCGGTGAGCGCCTGAAGACCTTCGTGATGCAGGAGGTGGGCGGCACCCGCGCCACCATCGAGGCCGGCATCCGCGCCGTCGAGGCGATGCTGCCTGCGGCCA
Organism: Pseudacidovorax intermedius; assembly: GCF_001476815.1. Lineage (GTDB taxonomy): Bacteria > Pseudomonadota > Gammaproteobacteria > Burkholderiales > Burkholderiaceae_C > Xenophilus > Xenophilus intermedius_A. The sequence continues at coordinate 7,131 of NZ_LDSL01000023.1, forward strand.
ACGACGTGCAGCGCGTGCCGGTGTCCGCCAGCCATCTCAAGGTGGGGCTGGAATGCGGCGGCTCGGACGGCTTTTCGGGCATCACGGCCAACCCGGCCCTCGGCGCCGCCATGGACATCCTGGTGCGTCACGGCGGCACGGCCATCCTGTCGGAGACGCCGGAGATCCACGGCGTCGAATACATGCTCACCCGCCGCGCCATCAGCCCGGCCGTGGGCCAGAAGCTGCTGGACCGGCTCGCGTGGTGGGAGCGCTACACCCGCGGCCACAACGGCCAGTTCAACGGCGTGGTGGGCCCGGGCAACCAGGCGGGCGGCCTGGCCAACATCTTCGAGAAGTCGCTGGGCTCGGCCATGAAGGGCGGCACCACGCCGCTGCGCGCCGTCTACGAGTACGCCGAGCCGATCACCGAGCACGGCTTCGTCTTCATGGACTCGCCCGGCTACGACCCCGTGGCCACCACAGGGCAGATCGCCAGCGGCGCCAACATGATCTGCTTCACCACCGGCCGCGGCTCCATGTTCGGCAGCAAGCCCGCGCCCACCATCAAGCTGGCGAGCAACACGCCCATGTACAGCCGGCTGGAAGAGGACATGGACATCAACTGCGGCCTGGTGCTCGACGGCGAGCTGGACGTGCCGCAGATGGGCGAACGCATCTTTGGGCAGATCCTGCGGCACGCCAGCGGCGAGAAGACCAAGAGCGAGGCGCTGGGGCTGGGCGACCACGAGTTCGTGCCCTGGCACCTGGGGATCGTGAGTTGACACCCCCCATGCCGCTTCGCGGCTCCCCCCTCTCTGTCGCCTTCGGCTTGGAGGGGGGCGCACCCAGAGGCCTGGCAAAGCCAGTTCCTCGGGTGCACTGGCATGGCCTGCTCCGCGGCCTTCGGGCGCCCCAGGCGATCCCATCACATTTCACTCGCCACATTTGAGCCCCGACCCATGTCCCTGACCCTTTCGCGTGCCGAGCTGGTGCGCACCGCCAATTTCATCGATGGCCACTGGCGCGACGACGCCGAGGGCCGGCTGGCCGTGACCGATCCCGCCACCTGCGAGCGCATCGCGCAGGTGCCGGATTCCGGGCCGGCGCAGGCCCGTGCAGCCGTCGATGCCGCGCAGGCAGCCTTCGGCGCCTGGCGCAAGCTGCCGGCGCGTCAACGCGCGGCCATCCTCAAGCGCTGGAACGACCTCGTGCTGGCCCACCAGGACGACCTGGGCCGCCTCATCAGCCGCGAGCAGGGCAAGCCGCTGGCCGAGGGCAAGGGCGAGGTGGCCTATGCGGCCAGCTACATCGAATGGTTCGCCGAGCAGGCCACGCGCATGAATGGCGAGGTGATCCCGGCGCCCGTGCCGGGCCGGCGCATGTTCGCGCTGCGCGAACCGGTGGGCGTGGTGGCCGCCATCACGCCCTGGAACTTCCCGGCCGCCATGATCGCCCGCAAGATCGCGCCCGCCCTGGCCGCCGGCTGCACCGTGGTGTGCAAGCCCGCCGAGGACACGCCGCTCACCTCACTGGCCCTCGTACTGCTGGCCCACGAAGCCGGTGTGCCGCCCGGCGTGCTCAACATCGTCACCGCCTCGCGCGAGCGCACGCCTGCGGTGGTGGATGCCTGGCTGGACGATCCGCGGGTGCGCAAGATCACCTTCACCGGCTCCACGCCGGTGGGCAAGCACTTGGCGCGCCGCAGTGCCGACACGCTCAAGAAGCTGTCGCTGGAGCTGGGCGGCAATGCGCCCTTCATCGTGTTCGAGGACGCCGACCTCGATGCGGCTGTCGAAGGCCTGATGGCGGCCAAGTTCCGCAACGGAGGGCAGACCTGCGTCTGCCCCAACCGTGTGTTCGTGCACGGCGCCGTGCACG
>NZ_LDSL01000230.1 GCF_001476815.1 Pseudacidovorax intermedius
CTGCAGCGCGATGCCGCCGGTGCCGGTGGCCGTGAGGCTTTCCTGCGCCGTGCCCACGATCGCGCTGGCCACGCCGGTGGCGGCGACGCGGTTGACGTCGACAGAAACGCTGCCGACGGTGAGGCCGTTGCCCTCCACCAGGTAGACGCCGCCGTCGCCCGCACGGGCGCTGACGCGGTCCACCGAGGTCTCCAGCGCGAGGCTGGCGCCGTTGCTGCCGATGCTGTTGCCGGCCGTCAGGAGCAGGCTGCCGGCCACCACGTCGGTGGCGCTGCCCGCGTCCACGTCGCTGATGCTGCCGGTGCGCGCCGTCAGGCTCACCCGCGCGGTGCCCGCGGCGATGGATTCGAGCGCCAGGTCGCGCTCGGCGCTGAACACCACGTTGCCGTTGCTGGTGCTGACGGTGCCGGTGGTGGCCGTCTGCACGATGTCGCGCCCGGCCACGGCGTCCACCGTGAAGCCGGCGCCGGCCACGCTCACGGCGGCGGCCTGCAGCAGGTCGCGGCCTGCGGCCAGGCTGAGGCTGCCGGCGGTGCTGCCGGTGGTGGACACCGCGGCGCGCAGGTCCAGGTCGGACGTGCTGCCGCCGGCCTGCAGCAGCAGGTTGCCGCCGGCCGTGGCGGCCGCGCTCAGGGTCAGGCTGCCGGCCGTGGTGGTGAGCACCAGGGCGCCGCCGCTGGCCAGGCCCGCCGCCTGGGCCGCGGTCTGCGCGCCGTTGGCGGTGATGCCGCCGGCCGCGCCGACGCGGTTGACGCCGATGGCGCTGCCGCCCGCCACGGTGATGGCGCTGGCTTCGGCCAGGAACACGCCGCCGGTGCCGGCGGTGCTGGCGCTGAGGCTATTGACTTCCAGCTCCAGCGCATTGCTGCTGGCACCGATGCCGTTGGCACCATTGCCGGCCGTGAGCGTCAGGGCGCTCGCGTACACGTCCAC
>NZ_LDSL01000231.1 GCF_001476815.1 Pseudacidovorax intermedius
GTAGTCGGCATTGGCCGCATTCCTGGGGTGGTTCTGCAGGGTGAAGGTGAAACCCGGCACCATGGCGCGCAGGTTGCCGCTGGCGCGGGCACGGGCGCCCGCGGTGCGCAGCGCCTGCATGCGCAGCCGGGCGATCAGGTCGCCCTCGGCGCGCGGGTCGTTCGGGGAAGCTGTCCCGGCGTTGGGCTGGGCGTAGTGGCTGCCACCGAGCCCAGCATGCCAGGCGTAGACCTCGGCATCGGCGAAGCCGGTGGGCCGGGCATCTGTGCGGCCCGCGCGCAGGTCGGCGCGGGGGCGGGTGTAGTCGTAGTCGCGGCTGCTGTAGCGCCCCGGGGTGAGGCGGCTGTCGGGCACGAAGGCGTGGAGGTACTCGGCGTCGAGCTTCCAGCCGGGCGGGTGGTATTCGACAGTGCGGTAGGCCTGGCTGGGGTTGGGCAGGTAGGCGCCCAGGTGGTCCGAGAGCACCAGGCGGTGCGCACCGCCCGCATGCTCGAAGTGGTAGCTGATGCCCCATTCCTGGCACAGGCGCTCGAAGAAGGCGAAGTCGCTCTCGTTGAGCTGGGTCTGGTAGTCGCGGATGGGGTAGCGCTCGAGCAGGCGCTTGTCGACGGGGAAGGGGTAGTGGGCGAGGACGGCATCCAGGATGTCCACGACGGTGGCGTTCTGGAAGATGCGGCAGTCGGCGTTGAGGGTGGCCAGGTGCAGCCAGGGGCGCAGCACGAGGCGGTACTGCAGGTGGCGGCCTTCCTCGCCGACCAAGGCAGCCTCGGTGATGAGGGCGTTGATCTGGCGGATACCGGCGCCGACGGCGTCCACAGCCTCACCGACCGCACCAGGAAGAAAGTAACCCGAGCCGTCGAGTTCGATCTCGCAGCAGATCTCCCGGCCGATGAGCGCATCGAGGTCGAG
>NZ_LDSL01000232.1 GCF_001476815.1 Pseudacidovorax intermedius
GCCGGTGCGGACGTGCGCACGGCGGGCAGCGCCGCGGGCGGCAGCATCGACGTGCAGTCGGGCACCGCCGCGGTCACCATGACGGCCGGCAGCAGCCTCAATGCGAGCGCCGGCACGGTGCGCGTGCAGGCGGGCGCCAATGCGGTGCTGGCGGTGCTGAGCACCACCGGCGCGGCCTCGGTGCTGGCCCAGGGCAGCATCCTGGATGCGGACGCCCTCACGGGCAGTGCGCCGAACCAGGCCAACGATGCGGTGCTGAACATCGGCGCGGGCACGCTGCGGCTGGTGGCGGGCAACGGCATCGGCGATGCGGTGAACCACCTGGAGATCGCGGTGGGCACGCTGGCGGCCTCGGCGGGCGGCAGCATTTACCTGCTGGAGTCCGATGGGCTCGCGGTGGGCGACGTGGCGGCGAGCGTCAACCGGGTGGGCAGCGATGCGTCGACCGCCGTGGTGAGCGATGCGAGCCTGTCGGATGTCGTGACGACGGCCAACGGGAACGTGGTGCTGCGCAGCACGACGGGGGACATCGTGCTGAACGACGGCACGGCCAGTGCGGACGGCATCGCCATCGGTGCCAACGGCACGGGCAACGTGTTGATCCAGGCCATCGCGGGCAACGTGGTGGCCAATGCCGGTGCGGACATCCGCAGCGGCACGGGCAGCCTCAGTGTGCTGGCCGGCGGCAGCGTGACGCTGGCGGCCGGTGCGGATCTGCTCACGAGTGCGGCGGGCAGCATCGACGTGCTGGCGACCACGGGCAGCGTGAGCATGTCCACGACCAGCAACCTCACGACCCAGACGGGCAGCGTGCGGGTGCAGGCAGGGGCGGACATCACGGTGGGGCGCATCACGACGACCACGGGCAATGTGAGCCTGACGGCGGGCGGCAGCCTGATCGACGCGGACGGGCTGGTGGCCGGGGCGGATGACACGGCGGTGAACGTCGTGACGGCGGGCTTGCGGCTGAGTGCGGGCAATGGCGTCGGCAGCGGCACCAACGCCATCGAGACGACCGTGACCACGCTGAGCGCCCGCGCGGGTGCGGGCGGTGTGTTCCTGACCGAAACCGACGGCCTGACCGTGGGCGACGTGGCGGTGGGCATCAACCGGGTGGGCAGCAATGCGCTGACCACGGCCGTCAACGATGCCGCGCAATCGGACATCGCGACGAGTGCCAACGGCAGCATCGTGCTGCGCAGCACCGCGGGCGACCTGGTGCTGAACGATGGCACGGTAGCAGACGGCATCGCCATCAGCGCCAACGGCACGGGCAACGTGCTGGTGCAGGCCATCGCCGGCAACGTGACGGCCAATGCCAATGCGGACATCCGCAGCGGCACCGGTAGCGTGAGCGTGCTGGCCTCGGGCAGCGTGACGCTGGCCGCGGGTGCGGATGTGCTGACCAGCGCCGCCAGCAGCATCGACGTGCTGGCGGCCGCGGGTGCGGTGGCGATGAGCACCACCAGCAACCTCACGACCCAGACGGGCAGCGTGCGCGTGCAGGCGGCCACGGACATCACCGTGGGGCGCATCACGACCACCACGGGCAACACCAGCCTGACGGCGGGTGGACGCGTCGTGGATGCGGATGCCAGTGGCGATACCACGGTCAACGTGGTGACCAACGGCCTGTGGCTGAGTGCGGGCAACGGCATCGGCGCGGGCAACAACGCCATCGAGACGACGGTGACCACGCTGAGCGCCCGTTCGGGTGCGGGCGGCGTGTTCCTGACGGAGACCGATGGCCTGGCAGTCGGGGACGTCGCAGTGAGCGTCAACCGCGTGGGCGGCAATGCGCTGACCACGGCGGTGAGCGATGCCACGCAGTCGGACTTGGTGACGAGCGCCAACGGCAACGTGGTGCTGCGCAGCCTGACGGGCGACGTCGTGCTGAACGATGGCACGGCGGCAGCGGATGGCATCGCCATCAGCGCCAGCGGCACGGGCAATGTGCTGGTGCAGGCACTGGGCGGCAACGTGATCGCCAACGCCGATGCGGACATCCGCAGCGGTACGGGCAGCGTGAGCGTGCTGGCCTCGGGCAGCGTGACGCTGTCGGCCGGCGCGGACGTGCTGACCAGCGCGGCGGGCAGCATCGACGTGATGGCCACGGCGGGCAGCGTGAGCATGTCCACCACGAGCAACCTCACGACGCAGACCGGCAACGTGCGGGTGCAGGCGGGCACCGACATCACCCTGGGCCGCATCACGACCACGACCGGCAATACCAGCCTGACGGCGGGTGGCAGCCTGATCGACGCGGACGGCCTGGTGGCCGGCGCAGACGACACGGCGGTGAACGTCGTGACGAACGGCTTGCGCCTGAACGCCGGCAACGGCGTCGGCTCGGGTGCGAATGCCCTGGAAGTGACCGTGACCACGCTGAGCGCCCGTGCGGGCGCGGGCGGCGTGTTCCTGACGGAGACCGACGGCCTGACCGTCGGCGACGTGGCAGCCAGCATCAACCGCGTGGGCGGCGATGCGCTGACCACGGCGGTGAGCGACGCCGCGCAATCGGACATCGCCACGACGGCCAACGGCAGCATCGTGCTGCGCAGCACGGCTGGCGACATCGTGCTGAACGATGGAGCGGCCAGTGCCGACGGCAACGCCATCGTGGCGAACGGCACCGGCAACGTGCTGGTGCAGACCATCGCTGGCAACGTGCTCGCCAACATGGATGTCCGAAGCGGCACGGGAAGCGTCAGCGTCCTGGCCTCCGGCAGCGTGACGCTCGCCGCGAATGCCGACGTGCTGACCAGCGCGGCGGGCAGCATCGACGTGCTGGCCGCGGCCGGCGCCGTGGTGATGAGCACCACGAGCAACCTCACGACCCAGACGGGCAGCGTGCGCGTGCAAGCGGGCACGGACATCACGGTGGGCCGCATCACGACCACGACCGGCAGCACCAGCCTCACGGCGGGCGGCAGCCTGATCGACGCAGACGCCCTGGTGGCCGGCGCGGACGACACGGCGGTGAACGTCGTGACGAACGGCCTGCGCCTGAGCGCGGGCAACGGCATCGGTGCTGGCAGCAACGCCATCGAAACCACGGTGACCACGCTCAGCGCCCGAACCGGTGCTGGCGGCGTGTTCCTGACCGAAACCGACGGCCTGGCGGTTGGCGATGTGGCGGTGAGCATCAACCGCGTGGGCGGCGATGCGCTGACGACGGCGGTGAGCGATGCGAACCAGTCGGACATCGTGACGAGCGCCAACGGCAACGTGGTTCTGCGCAGCACGACGGGTGACGTCGTGCTGAACGACGGCACCGCAAGCGCCGACGGCAACGCGATCACCGCCAACGGAACCGGCAACGTGCTGGTGCAGGCCATCGGCGGAAACGTGCTCGCCAACGCCAACGCGGACATCCGCAGCGGCACGGGCAGCATCAGCGTCCTGGCCTCCGGCAGCGTGACGCTGTCGGCCGGTGCGGACGTGCTGACCAGCGCCGCCGGCAGCATCGACGTGCTGGCGACGACGGGTGCGGTGGTGATGAGCACCACGAGCAACCTCACGACCCCAACCGACAACGTACA
>NZ_LDSL01000233.1 GCF_001476815.1 Pseudacidovorax intermedius
ATGCCGGCGCGGGCCTGCGCGCCGCGGGCCGTGGTGGCCTCGGCCTGGGCGCGGGCGGCCTGGTAGGTGGCGTCGAAGCCGCGGGCGGCGTCGTAGAGGCTGCCCAGGTTCTGGGCGGCGGCGGGCAAGGCCAGGGCAGCGGCGGCGGCCGCGAGGGCCACCGCTCGGAGGGCGACGGGGCGCATGGCCGGGCGCCGGTCAGTAGCGGGGAACGGAAGGGTCGCGCTGCTGCGACCAGGCGTCGATGCCGCCGCTGATGTTGGCGACCTGCTCGTAGCCGTTGTGCGCCAGGAAGGCCGCCACGCGCTGGCTGCGGGCGCCGTGGTGACACAGGCAGGCGATGCGCTGGGCCGGGTCCAGCTGCGCCAGGCGCGCGGGGATCTCGTTCATGGGCACGGCCACCACGGTGAAGCCGGCATCGGGCGTCACGCTGGCGGTCTGCAGTTCCCAGGGTTCGCGCACGTCCAGCACCACGGCCGGCGCGTCGGGGGCCTGGTCGAACCAGGCTTGCAGGTGGGCGGGAGGGACTTGGTCGATCATGGTGGCGCTGGGTGGGCAGAAGACCGTCCCTGGCGCCCCTTCGACGTCCCGGCCCGGCGCCTCGACAGGCGCAGCGCGAACGGATGACGGTCGAGGCGCGGCCGGTGCCGGTCAGAAGTTGAAGCGCGAGGGCTCCGGGAAGTTCAGCAGGCGCGGGGCGATGGTGTCCCAGGGCTCCTGGGTGTCCCACTTGCCCTCGGCCGTGCGGGTGACGAAATGGGCGCGCATCACCGGCTCGTCGCCGACGATAGCCGCCAGGCGGCCGCCGATGTTCAGCGAGCCCAGCAGGTTCTGCGGAATGCGGGCGACCGAGCCGCTGAGCAGGATGACGTCGAAGGTCGGGCCGCTGGGCAGGGGCTTGGAACCGTCGGCCTCGCGCACCTCGACGTTGGCGACGCCGTTGCGCTGCAGCGTCTGCGCGGCGGTGGCGGCGAGCTTCGGGTCGATCTCCAGCGTCAGCACGCGCGCGGCGCGGGCGCCCAGCAGCGCGGCCATGTAGCCGGAGCCGGTGCCGATCTCGAGCACGCTGTCGGTCTTCTTGATCTTCAGGTCCTGCAGCAGGCGCGCTTCCAGCTTGGGCGACAGCATCGACTGGCCGGGACCGTCGCCGAGCGGGATGTCCATGTCGAAGAAGGCCATGCTGCGATGGGCTTCGGGCACGTAGTCCTCGCGGCGCACCACGGTCAGCAGTTCCAGGATCTCGAGGTCGAGCACGTTCCAGGGACGGATCTGTTGCTCGATCATGTTGAAACGCAGGGGATCGGTGACGAGGGAGGCGGTCATGGTGGGGCTGGGCGACGGGGAACGGACAAAGCCCGTGATTCTAGGAGCCTGCGCCCGCGGCGTCCGCCGCATGGCCCGCGTCGGTGCACAGGCCGCGCAGCAGCAGGTCGCACTGGGCCGCGAGGTACTGCTCGGGCACCAGCGTGCCGGCGCCGCCGCACACCTCGGGCGCGTGCTTCCACAGGATCATGAACAGCATCGGCGCCACCACGGCATGCACGGCCTGCTCGACGTCCAGCGCGCGGAACTCGCCGCGCGCGATGCCCCGCTCCAGGATGCGCCGCACCAGCGCATTGCCCGGCGCCACCACGCTCTGGTGGTAGAAGGCCGAGAGTTCGGGGAAATTGCGGCCCTCGCTCAGCATCAGCTTGCTGATGCCCGAGACCTGCGTGCCGCCCACGCGCTCCCACCAAGTGCGCAGGCCGTAGCGCAGCATGTCGGGCGCGCTGCCCTCGAAGGTCTCGAATTCCTGGTTCCATTCGGTGAAGCGCCCGGCCAGGTTCTCGGTGACGACAGCCTTGAACAGCTCTTCCTTGGAGCCGAAGTACAGGAACAGCGTGCCCTTGGAGACGCCGGCACGGGCGGCGACGTCCTCGGCCCGGGTGGCGGCGAAGCCCTTCTCGACGAAGAGTTCCAGCGCCGCCTGCAGCAGCTCGCCGGGCCGCGCCTCCTTGCGGCGCGCGCGCTTGCCGCCGGTGAGGGCGTCGCGCAGGCGGCAGGGCAGGGCGTCGGAAGCAGGCATGCAGGCGTTAATGACCGGTTGGTTATTAATTATTGGCCGTGCCCTGCGCGGGCGTCAAGGCGAGGCGTCACAATCCCCGGTTTGCCCAGGAGAGCGCCATGTCCGAGATCAACGCCGCATCGCCGCAGACCATCGTCCTGGGCGGTGGTTGCTTCTGGTGCACCGAGGCCGTGTTCGACCGCGTGGAAGGCGTGCTGGACGTGGAGTCCGGCTATGCCAACGGGCACGTGGACCATCCCACCTACGAGCAGGTGTGCAGCGGCACCACCGGCCATGCCGAGGTCATCAAGGTGCAGTTCGACCCGGCGGTCATCGACCTGCGCGAGATCCTGCACATCTTCTTCGTCGTGCACGACCCCACCACGCCCAACCGCCAGGGCAACGACGTTGGGCCGCAATACCGCAGCGCCATCTACACCACCGACGATTCGCAACTGGCGACCGTGCGCGAGGTGGTGGCCGAACTGGCCGCCAACCAGGCCTACGGCGGCGCCGGCATCGTGACCGAGGTGGCGCCGCTGCAGCGCTACTGGCCGGCCGAGGCCTACCACCAGGACTACTTCGTGCAGCATCCCAACCAGGGCTACTGCGCCTTCGTGGTCGCGCCGAAGGTGGAGAAGTTCCAGAAGACCTTCGCCGCACGGGTGAAGAAGGGCTGAGGCCCACCCGCCACCCCGACGCTCCTTCGACCCGCATGCCGCCTCGCCCGTTGCGCCTGCCCACCTCGCCCGCGCTGGCCGTCGCGCTGGCGTTGGCACTGGTGCTCGCCTCGGCGCTGGGGCTCATGCACCGCACCCTGCATGCGCACGCGGGCGGCGGCCATGCAGTGGAGGCTGTCGAGGCCGACGGCCCGGCGCATGGCCACACGGCCGATGCCCCCGCGGGGGCATCCTCCGCGCACGCCGCGCACGCCGCGCACCATGGCCTCGCGGCCCTGTTCGATGACCATGAGGACGGCAGCGCGCTCTGCCTGATCATGGACCAGCTGCAGCACGACGCCGCCACCCCCACCGTGCTGCTGCCGCTCCTGCCCAGCCTCCCGCCCGCCGCGGTGCTCGCCTTCATGCAGGGCGAGGCGCTGCGGCGCTGGGTGGCGCTGTTCGACGCCCGCGGTCCGCCCGTCACTCGCTGAATCTCCCCGAGCCCTGGCTGCCGCCGCCCGCACCCGCGCGGGCGGTGGCCGCCTGCCCATCGATTCGCCAGTGACTGTTCATGACCCTTCAATTCCCCCGCAGTGCCGTCGGCATTGCCGCTCTCGCGCTGCTGTGCGGGCCTGCCTTCGCGCAGGACGCTGCCGCCCCGACCAATCCGCCTGCCGTGGCCGGCGCCGGCCAGGCCCAGACGCTGTCCACCGTCGAGGTGACCTCCGAGCGCCTGAAGAAGGCGCGCATGGAGCTCTCGCCCGAGACGGGCGCCACCGTCTACCGCATCGACCAGAGCGCCATTGCCGCGCTCGGCAAGGGCGATGCGACACCGCTGGACGAGGTGCTGCTCACGCTGCCCGGCGTGGCCAAGGACTCCAAGGCCTCCGGCTCCCTGCACGTGCGCGACGACCACGGCAATGTGCAGTACCGCATCAACGGCGTGCAGCTGCCCGAGGGCATCTCCGGCTTCGGCCAGACGCTGGACACGCGCTACATCGACACGATCACCTACCTGACCGGTGCGCTGCCGGCCCAGTACGGCCTGCGCACCGCGGGCGTGGTCGACATCCAGACGAAGCAGGGCTTCGGCAAGCCCGGCGGCTCGCTGGGCATCACCCTCGGCAGCCATGACACGCTGGAAGGCAGCGGCTCGGTCTACGGCACCACGGGCAACCTGAGCTACTACCTCTCGGCCAGCGGCGTGGGCAACAGCCAGGGCATCGAGAACCCGCAGCCCACGCTCGATGCCCAGAACGACCGCACCCACCAGGGCAAGACCTTCGGCAACTTCTCGTACTACCTGGACGACGACACGCGCCTGGGCCTGATGTTCGGCAGCTACGACGGCCGGTTCCGGATCCCGACCAATCCGAACCAGGCGCCGGCCTTCTCGCTGGCCGGCTTCAGCGACCTGGGCTCGGGCTACAACGCGCTGCCGTCGTCCAGCGTGCGCGAGCGCCAGGACGAGGCCACGCGCTTCCTGGCGCTGTCGTACCAGAAGTCGCTGGGCGCCTTGGACTTCCAGCTTTCGGCCTTCCACCAGTATTCGAGCCTGCACTACCGGCCCGACCCGGTCGGCGACCTGATCTACAACGGCGTGGCCTCGGACACCGAGCGCACCAACGCCTCCAACGGCCTGCAGGCCGATGCCTCGTACAAGCTGGGCGACGCCCACACGCTGCGCTTCGGCGGGCTGTACACGCGGGCCAGCACGCGCAGCCTCAATGCGGTGAACGTGTTTCCGGTGGACGACTCGGGCGCGCAGGTGGGCAACACGCCGATGCTCGTCAACGACAACTCGGGCAAGACCGGCGCGCTGGCCAGCCTGTACCTGCAGGACGAATGGCGCCTCGACCCGAAGTTCACCGTCAACTACGGCCTGCGCTACGACAGCGTGGACGCCTTCACCAAGGAGCACCAGTGGAGCCCGCGGCTGAACCTGGCCTATGCGGCCACGGACAGCACCGCGCTGCATGCCGGCTTCGCGCGCTACTTCACGCCGCCGCCGCAGGAGCTGGCCTCGCAGCAGAGCATCAACCTTTACACCGGCACCACCAACCAGCCCGAAGTGGCCAACTCCGACCCGGTGAAGGCCGAGCGCTCGCGTTACTTCGACGTCGGCGTGGACCAGAAGGTGGGCGAGCACCTGTCCCTGGCGGCCGATGCGTACTACAAGCACATCGACAACCTGCTCGACGAAGGCCAGTTCGGCCAGGCGCTGATCCTGTCGCCCTTCAACTATGCGCAGGGCTTCGCGCGCGGGCTGGAGCTGTCGGCGCGCTACAGCGACGACCACTGGGCCGCCTATGCCAACCTGGCCCACCAGAAGGCGATGGGCAAGAACATCGTGTCGAGCCAGTCGCTCTTCGGCGCGGACGAGCTGAGCTACATCGCCAACCACTACGTGTACCTGGACCATGACCAGACCTACACCGCCTCGGCCGGCGCCAGCTACCGCTTCGGCGCCGACCAGGTCAGCGGCGACGTGATCTACGGCAGCGGCCTGCGCCGTACGCCCGACGGCGGCGCGCCCAACAGCGCCGCGCTGCCGCACTACACGGTGGTCAACGCCGCCTACTCCCACACCTGGAAGTATGGCGACGGCGGCGATGTGGTGGGCCGCATCGCGCTGCTGAACCTGTTCGACGAGAAGTACCTGCTGCGCGACGGCACCGGCGTCGGCGTGGGCGCGCCGCAGTACGGCACGCGCCGCAGCCTGTACGTCAGCATGACCACCCACTTCTGAAGTGGGAAAGCACCCCCCATGCCGCTTCGCGGCTCCCCCCTCCCTGGCGCCTTCGGCTTGGAGGGGGGCGCACCCCGCGGCCTGGCAAAGCCAGTTCCGCG
>NZ_LDSL01000234.1 GCF_001476815.1 Pseudacidovorax intermedius
CACGGGCGACCTGGTGCTGACCGACGGCACGGCCTCTGCAGACGGCAACGCCATCAGCGCCAATGGCAGCGGCAACGTGCTGGTGCAAGCCATCAGCGGCAACGTGCTCGCCAACGCCAACGCGGACATCCGCAGCGGCACGGGCAGCATCAGCGTCCTGGCCTCCGGCAGCATCACGCTGTCGGCCGGTGCCGATGTGCTGACCGGCGCAGCCGGCAGCATCGACGTGCTGGCGACCGCGGGCAGCGTGAGCATGTCCACGATCAGCAACCTCACGACCCAGACGGGCAGCCTCCGCGTGCAAGCCGGCACCGACATCACCGTCGGCCGCCTCAGCACGAGCGGCAACGCCAGCCTCACGGCCGGCGGCAGCCTGCTGGACGCGGACGCCAACGGCGACAGCGTCGTCAACATCGTGGCCGGTGGCCTGCGCCTGATTGCGGGCAACGCCATCGGCTCCGGCGCCAACGCGATTGAAACCACGGTGACCACGCTGAGCGCCCGCGCCGGTACCGGCGGCGTGTTCGTGACCGAAACCGACGGCCTCACCGTCGGCGACGTGACCGTCAGCATCGCCCGCGTCGGCGCCGACGCGCTGACCACGGCGGTGACCGACACCACCCAGTCCGACATCGCCACCACTGCCAACGGCAACGTGGTGCTGCGCAGCACCACGTTGCCGTTGGCAGTGGTGGCGATGTCGGACTGGGTGGTGTCGGTCACCGCCGTGGTCAGCGCGTCGGCGCCGACGCGGGCGATGCTGACGGTCACGTCGCCGACGGTGAGGACGTCGGTTGCGGTCACGGACACGCCGCCGGTCCCGGAGCGGGCGCTCAGGAGGGTGACCGTGGTTTCAAAA
>NZ_LDSL01000235.1 GCF_001476815.1 Pseudacidovorax intermedius
GCCCAGGCCCTGGCCGCCACCGGCTTCGCGGGCAGAGCGCCTGCTGCCGTGAGTGCTGGCGCCCCGCGCTTTGGCGCCTACTTCGAGGCCCACATCGAGCAGGGCCCGGTGCTGGAAGACGCCGACGTGCCGCTCGGCGTGGTCACCGGCGCGCTGGGCCAGCGCTGGTACGACGTGGTCGTGACCGGCCAGGAGGCCCATGCCGGCCCCACGCCCATGCGCCTGCGCCGCGACGCGCTGCAGGCCGCCACCGGGCTGATGCAGGAGGTGGTCGCCATCGCCATGGACGAGCAGCCGCACGGCCGCGGCACCGTGGGCTACGTGCAGGTGCATCCCAACTCCCGCAACGTGATCCCTGGCCGCGTGACCTTCACCGTGGACCTGCGCCATGGCGACGACGCGGGCCTCACGCGCATGGACGCGCGCCTGCGCGCCGCCTGCGCCGCGCTGCAGGCCGAAGGACGCGTGAGCGTGTCGGCGGAACAGACGGTGTACTTCCCGCCCGTGCAGTTCACGCCCGAACTGGTCGCCGCCGTGCGCGAGGGCGCCGAACGTGCCGGCCTGGCGCATCAGGACATCGTGAGCGGCGCCGGCCACGACGCGG
>NZ_LDSL01000236.1 GCF_001476815.1 Pseudacidovorax intermedius
GTGCCGATGGCCGCATCGGCGGCCAGGCCCACGGCACCGGCTCCGACGCTGACGGCCGTGGCGCCCACCGACACGGCGGCGCCGGCCACGCTGACGACGGCGCAGCCGCCAAGGCCGCCGAGGGCAAAGCCGACGAGCAGCAGGCGGGAGAAGAGGTCGCGGTGCATGGGCGGCTCCGGTGGGGGTGATAAAGGACGATCAGCGGTCGGTGCCGAAGAGCGCCGCCCGACCGGCGGCCGAGGGCAGCACGCAGGCCACGTCGTGGGCGCAGCCGGGCACGACGGCGAAGCTGCGCGCGCCAGTGGGCCGGAGCACCTGCTGCTCGTAGGCAGCATGGGCCAGCCCGCGCTGCAGGCGGAAAGGCCCCTGCAGCATGGCGGCGCAGGACTTGTCGAGCACCCGCGCGGCCGTGCCGCGGCCGGTGCCGCTGTCGAGGGCGCCTTCGAGGCGGTGGATGTCGGCGGCGGCGTAGCGCGCCCGCGCCTCGGCGGCGCTGCGGCCGAGCGTGCCGGGCAGGTTCCGCGTGCCGTACTTCCAGTCGTCGTAGCCGGGGCAGGCGGCCAGTTCGGCGTCGGGCACCGCCTGCCAGCGGCAGCCGGTGGCCAGACCGGCGCCCTCCGCGCCCAGGCAGCCGGCCCAGTCGGGCGTGGCGCTGCCAGTCGCGACGGGCGCCAGCCGGCTCGGATCGAAATACAGCCAGGTGCCCGGGTCGGCGATCACGTAGCGCAGCCGCCAGCCGGGCGGCGCGTCGGCCGCGAAGCCGATGCGGTGCTGCAGCATCTGCGCGCCGGCCGAGAAGCCGGCCAGCGTGGCCTCGCGCAGGCTGGGCCAGCGCCGGGCCAGGGCGTCGAGCAGCGCATCGAGCGCGGCGAAGGAGGAGATCGGCCGCGCGCCGCGCGAGTCGCCGCCGGCCAGCCAGCTGCCGCAGGTCCACAGCGCGTCGCCGGGCTGGGCGGCGGGCACGCCGGGCGTGCTGCAGCGGCCGGCCTGGTCGGCGGGCACGGGGAAGATGGGCGCCACCACCAGGGTCTGCGCCGCCTGGCCGCTGCCGCGCAGGGTCTGCAGTGCCGCGTCGAAGCTGCGGTTGGCGTCGCGCGGATGGCCGTGCATGACCAGCAGCAGCCGCGTGGGTGGCGGGCCGGCGTCGCCGGGCTGGCGCGAGGCGTAGTAGGGCAGCCGGCCGGCGCTGCCGGGCAGGTCGATGGCGTTCAGGCAGGCGTCGGCGGCGGCCTGGGCGCAGCCGTCGGCGTCCGCGGGCTGCGCGACCGCGAGCGTGGGCGCGCTGCCGAGGGCGGCGGCGAGCAGCAGGCCGGCCTGGTGGGCCGATGCCTTGTCGAAATGGGGCGGACGGCCGCTCAGCGCACCCGCATGCCCGGCTGGGCGCCCGGCCAGGGCTCCAGCACGTGGATGCCGGGCTGGGCCTTCTCGTCGGCATGGCTGGCGGCCAGCACCATGCCTTCGCTGACGCCGAACTTCATCTTGCGCGGCGCCAGGTTGGCGACCATCACGGTGAGCTTGCCGAC
>NZ_LDSL01000237.1 GCF_001476815.1 Pseudacidovorax intermedius
CTGTTGCGGGTCCTGGCCGGTGGTGTTGGCCAGCCATTGCGCATAGCCGGCGATGGCCATGCTCTCCTGCCAGAAGGCCTGGCTGTCCACGCCGCGCACCGCCGCGAAGGAGCCGCTGAGGCAGGCGGCCATCGCCAGCGTGCGCACCTGGTTGAGGCCGGCCATGGCGATGGCGTCGTCCAGCGAGTTGACCTGGCGCCGCAGCCCGAAGCGGGCGCTGTTGGCCAGCCGGATGAGCTTGGCCGTCAGCGCCGGGTCGCGGCCGATGGCGTGGCGCACCTTCTCCAGCGGAATGTCCTCGTCGCGCATCGTGGCGAGCAGCTCGCGGGCGACGTCGGGAATGGTGGGCAGCTGCACGCCTTCGAAGAACTGGGCCAGGCCTCGGGTGGCGTTGGGGGTAGCGGCGGTCATGGAACTCCCGGAGGAAGGTGATACGGAAGCCTTCTTGTATCATCTTTGAAACAAATTGAAACCGCCAATTGCCCTGCCTCGTCGGTTCTGCCCGTTTTCACGCCCCCCGCGGCAC
>NZ_LDSL01000238.1 GCF_001476815.1 Pseudacidovorax intermedius
GGGAGAGGGAGCCGTGCAGCCCGGCCCGCTCTTCCGCCGCCCCTGCACACGGCGCACGGCGCACCTCACGCCGCCCGCACCGCCGTCGGCCGCGTCGACCACAGCAGGCAGGCCGCCAGCGCCAGCAGCGGCAGCATCGCGCCGTTGATGGCGCGCCAGCCCACGCCGGACTGCAGGGCGCCCGACGCGAAAGACATGGCGGCGGCCGTGGCGCCGTTGGCGAACTCCATGAGCGACTGCGCGCCCGCGCGTTCGTCCGGCGCGTGCGCCGCCGTCAGCAGCGTGGTGCCGGCCACGATCAGCAGGCTCCAGCCGATGCCCAGCAGCAGCGAGCTCGCCAGGAACTGCGCCAGGGCCACGCCCGACAGCGCCAGCATCGCGCTGGCCGCCAGCACGGCGAGGCCGGCCGCGGCCACGCGCCGGCTGCCGTGCCGGTCCACCAGCGTGCCGGCGAAGAAGCTGGGCAGGAACATGCCCAGCACATGCCACTGGATGACGCGCGCCGAGCGCTCGACGGCGAAGCCGCAGTCCGCCATGGCCAGCGGCGTGGCGTTCATCACCAGGATCATCAGCCCATGGCCCACGGCGGTCATGACGATGGCGGCGCGCAGGGTGGGCCGGGCGAGCAGGTTACGCCACGGCGTGGTGGATGCAGGGCTTGCGGCGGCGGTTGCGGGGGCTGGCGTGGCCGTGGCCATGGGTGCGCCCGCGCGGCGGGTGGCGGCCAGGCCGGCCTGTGCGCCGGTGGGTGTCGCCGGGAAGGCCGCGTGGTCCCGCGGCAGGCGGCTCAGCAGCAGGGCAGCCGCCGCCGCGAGCCCGGCGATGGCC
>NZ_LDSL01000239.1 GCF_001476815.1 Pseudacidovorax intermedius
CTGCTGCTGCTCGGCCTGTGGGTCGGCATCGCGCTGGAGCTGAGGTCCAGCCGGCAGCGCCTGGCACGCGAGAACGCGCAGGAAACGTCCAGCCTGCTGCGGCTCTACACGGAGGAGCTGCGTTCCTCGCTCTATGCCATCGACTTCACCATGGTCAACCTGCGCGACCGCTGGGGGGACGTGGGGCAGCGGAGGTTCGCCGAGTACGTGCAGCGCCAGCAGCAGCATCTGGCCCGCAGCGTGGTCTTCCAGGTGGCGGTCATCGATGCCGACGGCCTGCTCGCCTTCTCCAGTTCGGACCCCGAGGCCGCGCCCATCGACCTGAGCGACCGTCAGCATTTCAAGGTGCACCGCGAGCCCGGCGCGACGGACGTGCTTTTCATCAGCCGGCCGGTGCTGGGGCGCCTGACCAGGCGTTGGACGATCCAACTCACCCGGCGACTGACCGATGCGTCCGGACGTTTCGCCGGCGTGATGGTGCTGTCGGTGCCCTCGGATTACTTCACCCGCTTCTCCCGCGCCATTGAACTGGGCAGCAACAGCGCGGTGGCGGTGGTGCGGCCCAACGGCAACCTGATCACGCGCTCGCCCCCCCCGCCGCAGGGCATGGACGCGGCCCTGCAGCTCTTTCCCGAGCGCGTGCGCGACGTGGTGGCCGGCCGGCCCGGCGAGCCCTTCGAGTCGGTCTCGCAAATCGACGGCGTGCGGCGCCTCGTCGACATGCAGGCCATGCTCGATTACGGCCTCGTCGTCGAACTGGGCCGCTCGGTCGAGGTGCTGAACGAGCCCTACCGCCGCCAGCGCTTCACCTACCTGACGGCGGGCGGCGTGTTCTCCGTCCTGCTCATCCTCATCGGGCAGATGACGATGTACGGCCTGCGCCAGCGCGCCCGCGCGCGCACGGTGCTGGAGCAGAGCGAGTTCCGGCTCAAGCATGCCCTCAAGGGCGCCAGCGACGGCGTGTGGGACTGGGACGTGGCCAGCGGCGGCGTGTACTACTCCGACCCCTGGGAAGCGATGGTCGGCTACGCCGAGGGCGAATTGGGCCGCGACCCAGGCGCCTGGCGCAAGCTCGCCCATCCCGACGACCGTGCCGCGACGGCGGTGGAGCTGGAGCGCTACCTGGCGGGCCAGACGCCCGAATACGCGATGGAATTCCGCGTGCGCCACCGCAACGGCGAATGGCGCTGGCTGCGCAGCCGCGGCATGGCGGTGCGTCACGATGCGCAGGGCCGGCCGCTGCGCGTCATCGGCACCTTCGAGGACATCACGTCGAACAAGCAGGCCGAAGAGGCCAAGCAGCTGGCCCTGCTGGTCTACGAGAACAGCCACGAGGGACTGATGGTGATGGATGCCGACAACACCATCCTGGCCGTCAACCGCGCCTTCACCGAACTGACCGGCTACACGGCCGACGGCATCATCGGCCGCACCACCGACTTCCTGCTGCGCAACGGCGCCGCAGGCGACGACGCGCCGCAGTACGAGGCGCTGTGGCGCACGCTGCAGGCCACCGGCGCCTGGCAGGGCGAGGTGTGGTGCCGGCGCAGCAGCGGCGACGTGTATGCGGAGTGGCTGAGCATCAGCACCATCTTCGACCGCGAGGGCCGGCCGCACCGGCGCGTGGGCCTGTTCAGCGACCTGACGCGCAAGAAGGAGTACGAGCAGATCATTTGGCAGCAGGCGCACTGCGACCCGCTGACCGGCCTGCTCAACCGACGCATCTTCCGCGAGCGGCTGGAGCGCGACATCGGCAAGGCCGACGCCGAGGGCCGCACCATGGCGCTGCTGTACCTGGACCTGGACGACTTCAAGGAAGTGAACGACACGCTGGGCCACAGCGTGGGCGACGCCCTGCTGAAGGAGGCGGCCGAGCGCCTGCGCCAGTGCACCGGCGAGGGCGCCAGCGTGGCCCGCCTGGGCGGCGACGAGTTCGCGCTGGCCATCGCCACCGAGCGGCCGGCCGAACTGGCCCGCGACATCCTGCAGAGGATGAGCGAGCCCTTCGTGCTGGGCACGGAGACGGCCTTCATCTCGGGCAGCATCGGCATCACCTACTACCCGCAGGACGGCGCCACGGCCGAAACCCTGCTGCGCGATGCCGACCAGGCCATGTATGCCGCCAAGGCCCTGGGCCGCAACGGCTACCACGAGTTCACGCCCTCCATGCAGCAGGCCGCCCAGCAGCGCATGCGCCTGGCGGGGGACCTGCGCAGCGCGGTGCCCGAGGGGCAGTTGCGGCTGGTCTACCAGCCCATCGTCGAGCTGGCCACGGGCGACGTCCACAAGGCCGAGGCGCTGGTGCGCTGGCAGCATCCCACCCGCGGCACCGTGAGCCCGGTGGAGTTCATTCCGATGGCGGAGCAGACCGGCGTCATCCATGCGCTGGGCGACTGGGTGTTCCATGAGGCGGTGCAGGCGCTGGCACGGCTGCGGCAAACGCACGACCCGCGCTTCCAGATGAGCCTGAACAAGTCGCCGGCGCAGTTCCTCGGCCCGCCGGAGCACATCCGCCGCTGGCTGGAAGCCCTGCGTGCGCTGGACCTGCCGGGCAGCAGCGTGGCGCTGGAGATCACCGAAGGCATCCTGCTGGACGCCAGCCCCAACAGCGGCCTGCGCGACCAGCTGGCGGCCTTCCGCAGCGCCGGCGTGAAGCTGTCGCTGGACGACTTCGGCACGGGCTATTCCTCGCTCAGCTACCTCAAGAAGTTCGAGATCGACTACCTCAAGATCGACCGCGCCTTCGTGCGCAACCTCACCGAGGGCTCGAGCGACCTGGCGCTGTGCCGCGCCATCGTCACCATGGCGCATGCCCTGGGGCTCAAGGTCATCGCCGAAGGCATCGA
>NZ_LDSL01000024.1 GCF_001476815.1 Pseudacidovorax intermedius
GGCCGGCGATCGTCCAACGAGGGTGCTTGTGCATGGCGCCGATCTCCTGCGGTCGCGGCGGCACGGACCGTCCGCCACCGCTCGCCGGCGCATGCTAGCAGCGGCATGCGACACGGCGTGACGGCGCGCTGCGGGCGCCGTCAGCGCACGAAGCCCATGCCGCGCGCCTCGCGCACTTCGGGCTTCAGGCGGTGCTCGGCCTCCAGCTGCTCCAGGAATTCCTCGGGCGTGAAGGCGGCCGACAGGATCTCCACCTGCCGCTTGACGGCCGCGAAGTCGCCGGGGCAGAGCTGGTCCAGCTGCGCCAGCCGCGCCGCCAGTGCGGGCGTGAGCGCCTCGGCCGCGCCGGCCAGGGCTTCGGTGACGAACATGCGCTCCCGCTGCGCCGCCGTGAGCGGCTTGAAGCGGATCTTGAAGGTGAAGCGGCGCAGCGCCGCCTGGTCGATGCGGTCGAGCAGGTTGGTGGTGCAGACGAAGACGCCCTGGTAGCGCTCCATGCCCTGCAGCATCTCGTTGACCTCGGTGACCTCGTAGGTGCGCTGGGCGCCGCGGCGGTCCTGCAGGAAGGAGTCGGCCTCGTCCAGCAGCAGCACGGCCTTCTCGGCCTCGGCCTCGCGGAACATGGCGGCCATCTGCTGCTCGGTCTCGCCGACGTACTTGCTCATCAGGTCGCTGGCCTGCTTGATCAGCAGCGGCCGGCCCAGGGCGCGGGCGATGTGCTCGGCCAGCGCGGTCTTGCCGGTGCCGGGCGCGCCGTAGAAGCACAGCGTGCCGTGGCCGCGGGCCTTGAGCGCGTCGACGATGCGCGGGATCTCGAAGCGCGTGCCGACGTTGAGCATGCCCAGGTCCCAGGTCGTCACGGCCAGCCGCTCGGCGGGTGTGCCCGCGCTGCGGCCCAGGGCCTGGTCGGCGTTGCGCAACTGGCGCTCGATCAGCGCCTCGGCGGCGGTGCCGCCCTCGGCCGCCAGGCCGGCGAAGCGCACCGCCGTGCGGATCTGCGCCGGCGTGAGCCCGCGCCGCTCGGCCAGCCGGCCGGCGAAGGCCTCGGACACCTCGACGCCCGCCAGCGCCTTGCGCACGATCTGCTCGCGCGCGCCGGGCGGCGGCGACTTCAGTTCCAGGTGGTAGGCGAAGCGGCGGCGGAAGGCCGGGTCGATCTGCTCGATGCGGTTGGTGACCCACAGCGTGGGCACCGGGTTGGTCTCCAGGATCTGGTTGACCCAGGCCTTGCCGTTGACGCTGCCGCTGGCGGCCGGCGCCGCCACCTGCTCGGCGCGCGCCATGAACTGCGCGGCCTCGGTGCTGAGGGGCGGAAACACATCCTCCACCTCGTCGAACAGCAGCGCCGACTGCGCGCTGCCCTTGAGGAAGACCTGCGCGATCTGCAGCGAGCGGTAGCGGTCGCGGCCCGAGAGCGAATTGCCGTCGCGGTCGGCGTACTCGACCTCGAACAGCTCCAGCCCCGCGGCCTGCGCCACCACCTTGGCCAGTTCGGTCTTGCCGGTGCCGGGCGGGCCGTAGAGCAGCACGTTCACGCCCGGCTCCTTGCGGGCCACCGCGGCGCGCAGCAGCGTCACCAGCATGTGCGCCTCTTCGCCGACGAAGCCGAAGTCGTCCAGCGCCAGTTCGCTCTTGGTGGAAGGCCGGGTGAACACGGCCATCAGCTCGCTCTGGTCGCGGTACTCGCGCATGAGCACCGGCGGCAGTTTCTCGCTGACCTTCATGAGGTCGGCCAGGTCGGTGATGTTGTGCTCGGAGATGAGGTTCTCGACCAGGCCGATGCGCTCCAGGCGCGAGCCGGCACGCAGCGCCTCGCCCACCTCGCTGGGACTCACGCCGGCCACTTCGGCCAGCGCCGCATAGGCCTCGGGTGCGTTGCTGACCTTGAACTCCACCAGCAGCGAGCGCAGGTCGCGCTGGTAGCGCGCCAGCGTGCCGTAGAGCAGAAGCGCGCGTTCGGCCTTGTTCAACTGCAGCAGGCCGGCGAGGGCGTCGATGTTCTTCTCGACCAGCGTGGACTGCTTGCGCAGGGCCTGCGTGAGCCAGTCGCGCGTGAGGGCCAGCACGGCCAGCAGGTCCTTGGGCTGGTCCTTCGCGTATTCGTCGAGGTAGAAGAAGATCGTGCCTTCCTCGTAGGGGCCGCGCCAGTGGCCGTGGCGCTCGAGCAGGCTGCGGTTGTCCAGCGACTGCACGTCCTTCCACACCTCGTTGCCCTCGCAGCGCCGCGCCAGAAAGGCGCGCAGCCGCTGCAGCACCGAGGCCGGCCACACCAGGTGGCGGCCGGTGAGTGACAGCAGGCCGTTGAGGTCGCGCCGCACGTTGAAGCGCGGACCCTGCTGCGCCGCCAGCGTGAGCACGAAGTGCGAGCACATCAGCTCCAGCACCGGCGCCTCGCGCAGGCCGGGCGACGGCAAGGCCGCAGCGCGCGCGGCGGGGCTTGCATCGAGACCTGAACGTCGGGCCATGGCAGGGTTTCTCCGGGATTGAGCGCGACCATAGCGCAGTCCGATGCAATGCGGAAGAGCGTGCGCCCAAAGCCCCGCGGGCGGTCGAAGCGCCCCTGCCCGATGGTCAGCCAGGCCCCGGGTCGGCCGCGCCACAATGCGGGCCATGGTCTCCCTCCAAGACATCGAAGCCGCGGCCGGGCGGCTGCAGGGCCAGGTGCTGCGCACGCCCTGCGTGGAATCGCGCACGCTCTCCGACATCGTCGGCGCGCAGGTCTTCCTGAAGTTCGAGAACCTGCAGTTCACCGCCTCCTTCAAGGAGCGCGGCGCCTGCAACATCATGGCGCAGCTGGCCGCCGCGGACGTGCCGCCCAGGGGCGTGATCGCCATGTCGGCCGGCAACCATGCCCAGGGCGTGGCCTACCACGCGCAGCGCCTGGGCATTGCCGCCACCATCGTCATGCCGCGCTTCACGCCGGGCGTGAAGATCGAGCGCACGCGCGGCTTCGGCGCGAACGTGGTGCTGTTCGGCGACTCGCTGGAGGCCGCCCGTGCCCATGCCTACGAACTCGCGCAACGCGAGGGCCTGGCCTTCGTGCATCCGTACGACGACGACGCCATCATCGCTGGCCAGGGCACCGTGGCGCTGGAGATGCTGCAGGACGTGCCCGACCTGGACACGCTGGTGGTCTCCGTCGGCGGCGGTGGCCTGCTGGCCGGCATGGCCGTGGTGGCGCGCAGCCAGCGGCCCGGCCTGCACATCGTGGGCGTGCAGACGGCACGCTTTCCGGCCATGGTCAATGCCGTCAAGGGCACGCAGCACGTCGCCGGCACCAGCACCATCGCCGAGGGCATCGCCGTGGGCACGCCGGGCGAGCGCACGCGCGAAATCATCGCCGCCATGGTCGACGACCTGCTGCTGGTGGACGAGGGCGACATCGAGCAGTCGGTGCTGATGCTGCTGGAGATCGAGAAGACGCTGGTCGAGGGCGCCGGTGCCGCCGGCCTGGCGGCGCTGCTGCGGCACCCGGAGCGCTTCCGCGGCCGCAAGGTGGGCCTGGTGCTGTCGGGCGGCAACATCGACCCGCTGCTGCTGGCGGCCATCATCGAGCGCGGCATGGTGCGCGCCGGCCGCCTGGCGCGCCTGACGGTCAGCGCGCGCGACGTGCCGGGCATGCTGGCGCGCATCACCGCCACCGTGGCGGAGGCCGGCGCCAACGTCGACGAAGTCCACCACCAGCGCGCCTTCACGCTGCTGGCGGCACAGAACGTGGACATCGAGCTGGTGCTGCAGACCCGCGGGCGCGCGCACCTGGCCTCGGTGATCGAGGCGCTGCGCAACGCGGGCTTCGAGGCGCAGGAAAAGCACTGAGCGCCGGGGCGGGGCAGCCCTGTCGGCGGCTGCCGCCTGCCTGGCTCGCTGTCGCAACCGCGCGCAGGGCGGCGCTGGCGCCCCCGCCGCCGCCCTGCGCGCGAGCTCCGGGATAGCGCAAACCCACTCCTGGAGCGCTTCGGCAGGAGAAACCCCGACGTCCGTCCGCTTTCCTGGGACAAGGGCTGCTTGTTAATATCCCATCCCTTTTCCCTCCAACAAAAGAGACGCTCGCCCATGTCCACGCCCACGCCCGTCGAGCCCGGCCACGACGCCATCGTCGAGAAAGATGCGGTCGAAGGCATCGTTCCGCTGATGCCGATCGTGCTGCCCATCGCCGGCGGCATCCTGATGCTGCTGCTGGCGTCGATCGCGGTGTTCCTGGCCTGACCCACGCCTGAGAAGGTGTGAACGAACCCGCCATGTCCGCTCGTCCTGCCAAAACACGCCCACTCTGCGTTGCAAATGCTCGCCATAGCCCGAGCTATGGCTGTGCTTTGCGCCTTGATTGGCCGCGTTTTGGCAGCCCGCTCGGCCACGCCGGATTCATTCACACCTTCTGAGGCCGCCGACGGCGCGCATGTCTGCGGCCTGAGTGCCGAACCGGCTTGCACCCTGCCTTCCGGCGGATCGCCCGGCGTCCGCGCCCCGCATCGCCGTTGCCCGCGTCGACCACGAGTTCCCTGAACGAAGACGTTTTCTCCAACGACGTTCACGCCGCGCCCCGCGCGACGAGCGCCGTTCGAAAAGACAGTTTTCTTTTCAGGAGTTCACCATGAGTCCCAGCAACCTGCAGGCCCCCGACTACGTCAAGAATCCCAAGCTCGTCGCCTGGGTGGCGGAGATGGCAGCCCTGTGCAAGCCCGAGCGCATCCACTGGTGCGACGGCAGCCAGCAAGAGTACGACGCCCTGTGCAACCAGCTCGTCGAGGCCGGCACCTTCAAGCGCCTGAACCCGGCCAAGCGCCCGGATTCCTTCCTCGCCTGCTCCGACCCGAGCGACGTCGCCCGCGTCGAGGACCGCACCTTCATCTGCAGCGACAAGAAGGAAGACGCCGGCCCCACCAACAACTGGATGGCCCCGGCCGAGATGCGCGCCACGCTGCAGCCGCTGTTCGACGGCTGCATGCAGGGCCGCACCATGTACGTCGTGCCCTTCAGCATGGGTCCGCTGGGCTCGCCCATCGCGCACATCGGCATCGAGCTGTCCGACAGCCCTTACGTCGCCGTCAACATGAAGATCATGACCCGCATGGGCCGCGCCGTGTACGACGTGCTGGGCGCCGACGGCGAGTTCGTGCCCTGCGTGCACACCGTGGGCGCGCCGCTGCAGCCCGGCCAGAAGGATGTGGCCTGGCCCTGCAACAAGACCAAGTACATCGTCCACTATCCCGCCACGCGCGAGATCTGGTCGTACGGCTCGGGCTACGGCGGCAACGCGCTGCTGGGCAAGAAATGCTTCGCGCTGCGCATCGCCTCCAACATGGGCCGCGACGAAGGCTGGCTGGCCGAGCACATGCTGATCCTGGGCGTCACCAGCCCCGAGGGCAAGAAGTACCACGTGGCCGCCGCCTTCCCCAGCGCCTGCGGCAAGACCAACTTCTCCATGCTCGTGCCGCCGGCCGGCTTCGAGGGCTGGAAGGTCACGACCATCGGCGACGACATCGCCTGGATCAAGCCCCAGGCCGACGGCAGCCTGCGCGCCATCAACCCCGAGGCGGGCTACTTCGGCGTGGCACCCGGCACCAACTTCAAGACCAACCCCAACTGCATGGCCAGCCTCGACAAGAACGTGATCTTCACGAACGTCGCGCTGACCGACGACGGCGACGTGTGGTGGGAAGGCATGGAAGCCGACGCCCCGGGCAAGGCCATGCCCGCGCACCTGATCGACTGGCAGGGCAAGGACTGGACGCCGCAGATCGCCCGCGAGACCGGCGCCAAGGCGGCCCATCCCAACGCCCGCTTCACCGTGGCCGCCACCAACAACCCGGCGCTGGACGAGGCCTGGGACGACCCGAAGGGCGTGAAGATCGACGCCTTCATCTTCGGCGGCCGCCGCTCCACCACCGTGCCGCTGGTGACCGAGGCCCGCAACTGGACCGAAGGCGTCTACATGGCCGCCACCATGGGCAGCGAGACCACCGCGGCCGCCGCCGGCCAGCAGGGCGTGGTGCGCCGCGACCCCTTCGCCATGCTGCCCTTCATGGGCTACAACATGAGCGACTACTTCCAGCACTGGCTGGACCTGGGCCGCAAGCTGCAGGCCTCGGGCGCCAAGCTGCCGCACATCTACACCACCAACTGGTTCCGCAAGGGCGACGACGGCAAGTTCGTCTGGCCCGGCTACGGCGAGAACATGCGCGTGCTCAAGTGGATGATCGACCGCATCGAAGGCCAGGGCCAGGGCGACGAACACGTCTTCGGCGTGAGCCCGCGCTACGAAGACCTGAACTGGACCGGCCTGGACTTCAGCCGCGAGGAATTCGACAAGGTCACCAGCATCGACAAGGCCGCCTGGCAGGCCGAGCTGAAGCTGCACAGCGAGCTGTTCGAGCAGCTGGCGCACCATCTGCCGGAAGAACTGCCGCAGACCAAGGCGGCCATCGAGCAGCGCCTGGCGGCCTGATATAGAGAAGCACCCCCCATGCCGCTTCGCGGCTCCGGGCGGCCGCCAGAGGCGGCTGCTCTTCGGGCACGTCCAAGCCTGCACTGGCAGGCTTGGAGCCGCGGCCCTCAGCCCCTCCCTTGCGCCTTCGGCTTGGAGGGGGGCGCACCCCCCGGCCCGGCAAAGCCGGTTCCGCGGGTGCACTGGCATGGCCTGCTCCGGGGCCCCTTGATCTTTGCCGCCATGCCGGTTTCATGCGTCGTGGAGAACTGGGATAGCGTGAAGACAGCCCGGCGACTCGCGCGGCCGACCCTTCGATCCCGGAGACGCGCAGACGCAAAAAAACCGCCCGAGGGCGGTTTTTTTCTTGGAGCGCTCGCCGCCTTGCGTGGCGGCGGGTCGGGCTCAGTAGTAGCGGGCCAGGTGGCTGGCGGTGGCGGGATGCAGGGCCGTCTTGGTCGAGGCCGGCACGGCGCCTTCCACGGCACCCGAGGCCGACTCGGCGCGGGTGATGGCGGCCTGCAGGTCGTTCATGATGCGGGTGTCGCGGTGGGCAGCGGCCAGGAAGCGCTCGTCGGCGCGGGCGGCGGCCTGGGCACGCTGCAGCGCGTTCCAGCGATCGACCAGGTTCAGCGCCAGCTTCTGGGCGGCGCCCGCGGCGTACAGCGACAGGCCGCCGAACACCAGCACCCACAGCACGACCCAGGCGGCCAGCATGCTGCCATCGGTGATCTCGACCACGAAGCGCTCGGCCACCACCAGCACGGCGGCCAGCAGGGCTGCGACGACCAGCAGGGCGGCGGCGCCGCCATGGGCCTTGAAGCTGCGGCCGGCGTCGCGGATGTATGCGGCGGAGGCCTCGGCGCGCTGGACACCGGGGTGGGAAGCGGGCTGGTCGACGTGGACGAAGGTGGTCATGGCAATCCCCTCCTGAGGGAAGAAAGTGGTGGGCTGGTGAGCCGATGGACTGAATATTAGGGTTTGCCCCAGTGTTCTTCCACTTTATAGTGGTGATGCTCTTCATTCACGCGAATGATGAACGCCAATTTCCGCACACTTGACCTCAACCTGCTGCGCGTCTTCGACGAGGTCATGGCCGAGCGCAGCCTCACCCGCGCCGCGCGGAACCTGTCGCTGACGCAGCCGGCCGTCAGCAATGCCCTGCGCCGGCTGCGGGAGGCGCTGGGCGACGAGCTGGTGCACCGCGCCGGCAGCGGTGTGCAGCCCACGCCGCGGGCCCTGGCCCTGTGGCCGGCGGTGCGCGACGCGCTGCGGCACCTGCAGCACGCGATCGCGCCCAGCGCCTTCGACCCGGCGCTGGCCGAGGACAGTTTCGTGCTTGCCATGGCCGACGCGACCGCCACCGAGCTGATCCCGGGCGCCGTGCGGCTGCTGGAGGCGGAGGCGCCCGGCGTGTCGCTGCGGGTGGTACCCCTGAACACCCGCGACCCGCGGGCGCTGCTCGACAAGGAATCGGCCGACCTGGCCATCGGCCACTTCCCGGCCGTGATGGCGGACCTGACGGCGCGCAACCAGTCCGGCGAGGCGGTGGCCTTCGAATCCCACCGGCTGTACGTGGGCCGCTACGTGTGCGTGATGCGTGTGGGCCATCCGCTGGCCGGCCAGGAACTGACGCTGGACACCTTCTGCGCCGCGCGCCACCTGCTGGTGAGCTTCTCGGGCCGGCCCTGGGGCTTCGTGGACGAAGCGCTGGAGGCCGTGGGCCGCCGCCGGCGCATCGTGCTGACCGTGAACCAGTTCTTCACGGCCGGCAAGGTGGTGGCCGATTCGGACCTGCTGACGGTGCTGCCCCGCCATTTCGTGAGCAGCACCGGGGTGAGCGAGGGCCTGGTCGTGCGTGAACTGCCGCTGACGCTGCCGCTGGTGCACGTGGACGCCCTGTGGCACCGCCGCATGCAGGCCGCGCCCGGCCATGCCTGGCTGCGCGACCTGATCGTGCGGGCGGCGGGCGATGCCTTCGCACGCACGCTGGCGCAGTACATCCTGCCGCGCAGCTGAGCGGGCGCCGCGGGCTCGGCGCGCCAAGGCGTCGGCACCTGGCCGGCCCCCGGGATCGCGCGGCCGGCGCCGGTCAGCGGACGACGCGCAGCCAGGCCGAGGCGGCCTCGCGCAGTTCCTGCGCGTGGTGCGGGTCCAGGCCCGCCATGGCATCGGCGGATTCGAAGAGGTCGGCGGCGGGGCTGAGGGGTGCCGGGGCAGCGGTCGGCTGCATCCAGCGGGACCAGAAAGTAAGCAGGGAAGACATGATCTGTCGCGGCCTCCATGCCGCGTGGGTGTGTATGGGAAGAAGAATAGGGTTTTCCCTAGTTTTCTCAACCCCATGGCGATGCATTCCGTGCATGACGCCGCCGGGCCGCGACATGAGGCCCGGGTTTCTACACTGGTGCGCATGAAGATCCAGCTGCTGTCGGACCTGCACCTCGAAACCTATCCGGAGTTCGTCGCCCAGCCCGCGCCCGGGGCCGAGCTGCTGGTGCTGGCCGGCGACGTGGGCTCGTACCAGCGCGGCTCGCGCCTGGCCGACCCCGATTTCGGCCTGGGCCGCTTCTCCCCCAGGCGCGGCTGGCCGGTCCCGGTGATCTACGTGCCGGGCAACCACGAGTACGACGGCCTGGATTTCGACGACACCCATGCCCGCCTGCGCGACTGGTGTGCACAGCTGGGCATCGTCTGGCTGGAGCGCGAGACGCATGTGCATGCGGGCGTGCGCTTCGTCGGCACCACGCTCTGGGCCGATTTCGACGCGCTGGTCGAGGCCACCGACGACACCACCGCGCGGCTGCGCAAGCGCGGCAAGGCGATGCGGGCGGCCGATTTCTACCTGGCCAAGGCCGGCAGCACGCGCGGCGGCGCGCCCTTCATGGCCGCGGAACTGCGGGCGCAGTCGCTGGCCTGCCAGCAGTGGCTTCGCGACGCGCTGGCCCAGCCCTTCGACGGTCCCACGGTAGCCATCACTCACTTCGCACCGACGCTGGCCAGCGCCGATCCGCGCTATGGCCTGATCCCCGGCACGGCCGGCTTCTGCAATGCGCTGGACGACCTGCTGCCCCTGGCCGACGTGTGGCTGCACGGCCACCTGCACTGCGCCTTCGACTACGTGAAGTCGGGCTGCCGGGTGGTGGCCAATCCGCGCGGCTATGAGAACAAGGGC
The DNA here is from genome assembly GCF_001476815.1 of Pseudacidovorax intermedius. Taxonomy (GTDB): domain Bacteria; phylum Pseudomonadota; class Gammaproteobacteria; order Burkholderiales; family Burkholderiaceae_C; genus Xenophilus; species Xenophilus intermedius_A. The sequence goes on from NZ_LDSL01000024.1 coordinate 9,597, forward strand.
GAACAGGCCGACTTCCGGCCACTCGGCTGTGTGGAACTGCCGGCGCGGGGGCGGAATCGACCTTGAAGACGCCGGCGCCGACCGTCGGCCACCCACCTCCAAGGAATTGCCCGATGACGACTCGATTCGCCCCCGGCGCCCGGCGCGCCGCCTTCACCCTGGCGCTGCTGCTGGGCTTCGCCGCGCTCGGAACCGGCTGCGCCAGCAACGGCACCGGCGGCGGCGGTGGCAGCACCGCCACCGGCGGCAGCGGGGTGGAGGTGTTCGGCACCATCGACGCCGGCGTCAGCGGCGTGCGCAACAAGTCGGGCCGCTGAGCGAGGGCGGCCCCGCCGCCCTGCACCGTGACGCAGGGGTCAGTCCTCGTACCGGGCCGGCCGCTTTTCCATTCCGGCGCGCACCGCCTCCCTCTGATTCGGGCTGCCGATGAGCGCCTGCTGCTCGCGCGCTTCGGCCAGCAGCAGTTCCTCGGGGGTGGCATGGGCCGTCAGGCGCATCAGACGCTTGGCGGCGCGGATGGCGCTGGGGCTGCTGGCGGCGATCTGCCGCGCCAGCGTCCGCGCCTCGGCCAGCGGGTCGGCGCTGACCCGGGTGGCCAGGCCCAGCGCGGCGGCTTCGGCGCCATCGACCACGCGGCCGGTATAGACCAGCTCGCGCAGGTGGTCGCCGCGCACCAGCGGTGCCAGCAGGGCGCAGCCCGCCATGTCGGGCACCAAGCCCCACTTGATCTCCAGCACCGACAGGCGCGCCTCGGCCGCCACCAGGCGGATGTCCGCGCCGGCCGCCAGTTGCAGGCCGCCGCCGTAGGCCACGCCGTGCACTGCGGCGATGACCGGCACCGGCAGCGCCTGCCAGCCCCAGCAGACATGCTGGAAGCGGTTGGCGATGCCGTGGGTGCGCGGCAGCAGATCGGTGAAGCCGCCGGCGGGTTCGCCGCCCGCCATGCCGGCCATGCTGCCCATGTCCAGCCCGGCGCAGAAGGCGCGGCCCTCGCCATGCAGCACCACGGCCCGCAGGCCGGGCTTGGCCTGCAGCTGCGCCAGGGCGTCGAGCAATGCATCGAACATGGCCGGGTCGAGCGCGTTCATCTTGTCGGGGCGGGCGAGCGTCACCTCGGCCACGCCGCCGTCCATGTCGATCCGCACGCGGGTCGGGGAAGTCATCGGAACAAGTCTCCTGTGCAAAGCGCCCGGCGGCGCGGCCTATACCGTGCGCTGCGCGCGGTCGGCCGCGTTGCGGGACGCGATGGACTCGCGCGCCTTCGCCCAGTCCGCGTCGCCCCAGGCGGCCAGACTGGCGAAGTTGCCGCCGGTGGCCTGATATTGCCCGCCATCGATGGCGATCGTCTGTCCCGTGAGGTACTCGGCCTGCCGGCTCATCAAAAAGACCGCCAGGTTGGCCAGCTCGGGCATGCGGCCGGCGCGCTGCATGGGGTTGCCCTCGGGTCGGTGCTCGCCGCCCTGCGGATTGAGGCGCGCGCTCATGCCCTCGGTGGGAAACAGCCCCGGCGCGATGGCGTTGCAGCGGATGCCGCGGTTGCCCCATTCCACCGCCAGCGACTGCGTCATGGCATGCACGCCCGACTTGGCCATGGCCGAGGGCACGGTGAAGGCCGAGCCGTTCCACACCCAGGTGGTGAGGATCGACAGCACGCTGCCGCGCCGCCCCGCCGCCAGCCAGCGCCGGCCGCATTCCAGCGTCATGTTGAAGCTGCCGCGCATGACGATGTTGGCCACGGCGTCGAAGGCGCGCATCGACAGGTCCTCGGTGCGGCTGACGAAGTTGCCGGCCGCGTTGTTGACCAGGCCGGTGAGCGGCCCGCCGTCGGCCCAGATGGCGTCGAGCATGGCCTCGATGGCTTCGGGCTGGCGCACGTCGCAGGCATGGCCGGCCGCCTTGCCGCCGTGGGCGGCCATCAGCTCACGCGCGGTCTGCTCCACCACCGGGCCGCGCCGGCCGCAGAGGTAGACCTCGGCCCCCAGCATCAGGAAGGCCTCGGCCATGACGCGGCCCAGGCCGGTGCCGCCGCCGGTCACGAGGATGCGTTCGCCGGCCAGCAGGCCGGGCTTGTACATGAGGTCGTCGAGGGTCATGGCTTCACGGGTGAGGATGCGCCGTAGCGCGGTTCGCGCCGCGCCAGGAAGGCGCGCACGCCCTCCTGGAAGTCGGGCGTCTGGGTGCACAGCACCTGGTTGCGGTCTTCGATCGCCATGGCCGCCTCCAGGCTGGCGGCGTCCACCGCATGACCCAGCGCATCCTTGGTGAGGGCCAGGCCCAGCGGCGTGGCACGCAGCATGTCGGCGCACAGGCTGCGCGCCTCGGCCTCGATCTCGTCCATGGGGCCCACGCGGCTGACCAGGCCCAGTTGCTGCGCACGCGGTGCGTCGATGAAGCGGCCGGTCAGCAGGTATTCGGCGGCCACCGAACTGCCGACCATGCGCGGCAGGAAGTAGCTCACGCCCACGTCGCAGGCCGACAGGCCGATGCGGATGAAGGCGGCATTCATGCGGGCATCGGGCGTGGCCAGGCGGAGGTCCGAGGCCAGCGCCAGCGCGAAGCCGCCGCCGCTGGCCGCGCCCTGCACCAGGCTCACGATGGGCTGCGGGCAGCGCCGCATGGCGACCATGATGTCGCGGATGCCGCGCTGGCGTTGGAGCATGGTGGCGGCATCGGGCATGCGCTCGAGGTCCACGTCCCGCAGGTCCAGCCCGGCGCAGAAGGCACGGCCCGCGCCGCGCAGCACCACCACGCGGGCGGAGGATTGCAGCGTCAGTCCCTGGAAGTACTGGCGCAGCGCCAGCACCAGCGTGTCGTCCAGCGCGTTCAGGCGCTCGGGCCGGTGGAGCGTGAGCCAGGCGACGCCGGCTTCCTCGCGCACCTGCAGCACATCGGCGGCGGCGGGCGTGGTCATCACAGCGCCCGCGAGATGACTTCCTTCATGATCTCGCTGGTGCCGCCATAGATGCGTTGCACCCGCGCGTCGGCATACATGCGCGTTACCAGGTACTCGTTCATGAAGCCGTAGCCGCCGTGCAGCTGCACCAGCTCGTCGAGCACGCGGCCCTGCGCCTCGGAGCCCCACAGCTTGGCCATGGAGGCGGTGGCCGTGTCCAGTTCGCCGGCCACGATCTGCTCGACACAGCGGTCCATGAAGGCGCGGCCCACCATGATCTGCGTGGCCACCTCGGCCAGCTTGAACTTGGTGTTCTGCATCTCGGCGATGGGCTTGCCGAAGGCCTTGCGCTCGCGCACGTAGTCCAGCGTGGCGGCATAGGCGCCTTCCATGCAGGCCACGGCACTGACGCCGATGATCAGCCGCTCGTAGGGCAAGTCGCCCATCAGCTGGTAGAAGCCCTGGCCCTCCTGGCCACCCAGCAGGCCGTCGGCGGGCACCACCACGTTGTCGAAGAAGAGCTCGGAGGTGTCCTGCGCCTTCATGCCCATCTTGTCGAGCACGCGACCCACGCGGAAGCCTTCGCGCTGCATGCCCGGCGCGTCGCCGCCGGCAGGCGCCGCATCGGTCTCCACGATCAGGATCGAGGTGCCGCGCGCGCCCTGCGTGGGGTCGGTCTTGCACACGACCAGGATCACGCCGGCCAGGAAGCCGTTGGTGATGAAGGTCTTGCTGCCATTGAGCACGTAATGGTCGCCCTGCCGTTCGGCACGGGTACGGATGCCCTGCAGGTCCGAGCCGGCGCCGGGCTCGGTCATGGCGATGGCGCCGATCAGCTCGCCGCGGGCCATACGCGGCAGGTACTTGCGCTTCTGCGCCTCGGTGCCGTGATTGAGGAAGTAGTGCGCCACGATGGCATGCACCGAGTTGCTCATGCCGGAAAGGCCGCGGCGCGCCATCTCCTCGTAGATCACCGCCTCGTGCCGGAAGTCGCCGCCACCGCCGCCGTACTCTTCGGGGATGTCGGTGCACAGCAGACCCAGCTCGCCGGCGCGGCGCCAGAGCGCGTGGCCGACGTGGCCGCGCTTGCGGGCGGACTCGTCCTGCGGCTGCATTTCGGATTCGATGAAGCGCACCGCGGTGTCGCGCAGCGCCTCCAGCTCCTCGTTGCTCCAGGAGCGCTTCAGGTTCAGGGGCATGTCTGTCTCCTTGTCTGGCGCAGCCGGCCGCGCCGGGCTGCGCGATCGGTCAGTTGATGTTGCGGCTGCGGCCTTCCCAGAAAGGCGCGCGCAATTCGAATTTCTGCAGCTTGCCCGCGGCCGACAGCGGCAGCGCGGCGCGGAACTCCACCGAGCGCGGGCACTTGTAGCCGGCGATGTGCGCGCGGCAATGGGCGATCACCTCGGCCTCGTCCAGCGACTGGCCCTCGCGCAGCACAAGCACCGCGTGCACGCGCTCGCCCCAGCGCTCGTCGGGCACGCCGATGACGGCGCACATCGACACCTGCGGCAGCTGGGCGATGGCGTTCTCCACCTCGGCCGAATACACGTTCTCGCCGCCGCTGACGATCATGTCCTTGAGCCGGTCGACCACGAAGACGTAGCCGTCGGCGTCCATCCGGCCCATGTCGCCGGTGTGCATCCAGCCGTTGCGCAGCGCGGCGGCCGTCTCGGCCGGCTTGTTCCAGTAGCCCTGCATCACCATGGGGCCGCGGACGGCGATCTCGCCCACCTCGCCGGGCGGCAGCGCGCGGCCATCGCCGTCGACGATGCGCAGCTCGGCGATGGGCACCGGCCGGCCGGCGGCGCGCAGCAGGCGCTCGCGCTGCGGACCGGGGCGGTGCTCCTCGGGGCCGAGGGTGACGACGGTGGGCGCCAGCTCGGTCATGCCGTAGGCCTGGGCGAAGTCGGCGCCGGGCAGGGCCTCCATGGCCTGCGCCAGCAGCGTGGCGTCGATGGGCGCGGCGCCGTAGAGCATGAGCTTGAGGCTGGAGAGGTCGAACTCCGCGAAGCGCGGATGCTCGATCAGCCGCTTGATCATGGTGGGCACCAGGAACATCTCGTTGGCCCGGTGCGCCTGCACCGCCGCCATGATGGTCACCTCGTCGAAGGCCGGCACGACGACCTGCGGCACCAGCCGCTGCGCCATCAGCAGCGAGAGGCCACAGCCCGCCACATGGAACATGGGCGAGACGACCAGCCCCACCTGCACGCCCACGCGCGGCACCGCGCTCGCGTTGGACAGGGCATTGATGTAGAGGTTGTCATGACCCAGCATCACGCCCTTGGGCCGGCCGGTGGTGCCGCCGGTGTACATGACGGCGGCCAGGTCGGTGCCGCCACGCCTCAGGTCGTCGCGGGGCGCGGCCTCTGCCAGCAGGGCTTCGTAGTCCAGTGCGCCTTCGGGCGCGGCGCCGCGGCCGCAGAAGACCACCGTGCGCAGGCTGCGCGACAGCTGGCGCAGCTGCGGCACCAGCGGGGCGAAGGCATCGTCCACGATCAGCACGCGGGTGTCGCAGTCGTCCAGCGAGTACGCGACCTCGTGCGGATTCCAGCGGATGTTGACCGGGTTGACCACCGCGCCCGTCCACCAGCAGCCGTAGAAGTACTCCAGGTAGCGCACCGAGTTGAGGGCCATCATGCCCACGCGGTCGCCCGGCGCCACGCCCAGCGCCGCCAGCGCACCGGCCAGGCGCTCGATGCGGTCGGCGAGCTCGGCCCAGCTGCGACGTTCGTCGCCGCAGATCGCCGCGGTCTCGTCCGCCTTCTCGCGCCTGCCCTTGTGGATGGATTGGGTGAGGGACATCGTCATGGCCGTGCGCTCCGGGGCCGTCAGACCTTCGCGCCCCAGGCGGCCAGCACCTCGTCCAGGCTGGCGGCCTGCGGTGCGGCGGGCTCGGTGGGCGTGCTGCGCGAGAAGCGAGGTGCCGGCGCGGGCTGCACCACGCCATCGACCTCGGTGAAGGTGGCGCGGGCGCGGTTGTGGGCATGCTGCGGCGCCTCGTCCCAGTCGAGCACCGGGGCGAAGCAGGCGTCGGTGCCTTCGAGCAGCGCGCACCATTCGTCGCGAGTGCGGGTGCGGAACACGTCGGCCAGCCGCAGCTTGAGCAGCGGCCAGCGGGCCGGGTCCATCTGGCCGTCGAAGAGCGGATCGTGGATGCCGCAGCGCTCGCGCAGCTCGGCATAGAACTGCGGCTCGATGGCGCCGATGGCCACGTACCTGCCGTCGGCGCAGGCATAGGTGTCGTAGAAGTGCGCGCCGCCGTCCAGCATGTTCTCGCCGCGCTGGTTGCTCCACTGGCCCTTGGCCTTGAAGCCGTACATGAAGGCCGAGAGCAGGGCCGTGCCGTCCGTCATGGCGGCATCGATGACCTGGCCGCGGCCGCTGCGGTCGGCCTCGTGCAGCGCGGCCAGCAGGCCCACGGCCAGCAGCATGCCGCCGCCGCCGAAATCGCCCACGTAGTTGAGCGGCGGCACGGGGGCCTCGCCCGCGCGGCCGATGGCATGCAGGGCGCCGCTGATGGCGATGTAGTTGATGTCGTGCCCGGCCGCCTTGGCCAGCGGACCGTGCTGCCCCCAGCCGGTCATGCGGCCGTAGACCAGGCGCGGGTTGCGGGCCAGGCAGTCGTCGGGGCCCAGGCCCAGCCGTTCCATCACGCCGGGACGGAAGCCCTCCACCAGCAGGTCGGCCTTGTCGATGAGGGCCAGCGCCGCCGCCTGGCCGTCGGGGCCGCGCAGGTCGATGGCGACCTGGCGGCGGCTGCGGGTGGTGATGTCCTGCGGATCGGGCGCGACGCCGGGGCGGACGATGCGCAGCACCTCCGCGCCCAGGTCCGCCAGCAGCATGGCGCAGAAGGGGCCGGGGCCCAGGCCGGCGAACTCGACCACCCGGACGCCGTGGAGCGGACCTGCCATCGCGTTGTCTCCTTGTGTGTGCATGGCGCGGGGCCGGCCTTGGGGCCGGCCCCTGTCCCGATGATGGCGCAGGCGGCGCCGGGCCCGGAATCGTCGGAACGGACGAAAGTGCCGCGACTCAGGCGGCCGGCAGCAGCGCGGACCAGCGTTCGCGCACCGCGTCGGGCAGCGGCGCCGGGCGGTGGTTGGCGGGATCGATGGCGACCAGCACCGCCTCGCTGTCGGCCTGCAGCCGGGCACCGTCGAAGAGCCGGCAGCGCATGGTCACCGAACTGCGGCCCATGGCCTGCACGCCCGTGCGCAGCTGCCAGGTGGCCGGCACCGGCGTGGCGCGGTACACCCGCACGGCGATATGGGCCACCATGACGTTGACGCTGCCCGCGAGCGGCAGGCGGCGGGGGTCGGCGTCGCCGTCCAGCCACCAGCGGGAACGGCCGTGCTCCAGGTAGCGGGCCAGCGCCAGGTCCGACAGCAGCCCGTCGGCATCGAGGTCGGCATAGCGGGTGGCCAGCGCCTCGTCGACGGACCGGGCCGGGGGCGTGCCGAAGGTGGCGTGCACCTCGGCGGGCATGGGATGCGGCTGCTCCTGCGCGCGCAGGCGCTGGACGAGCGCTGCGGGCAGCGGCACGCGCTCGCCGTCCTGCCAGGCCGCCAGCTCGGCGTGCTGCAGGCCGATGCAGCGGCCCTGCTGGAAGAGGGCGGTGGCGATGTGGGCCGCCTCGGCGTCCACGCACAGCAGCGCCACGCCCGCCTCCAGCGGCGCGGGATAGCCGCCTTCGGCCAGGAAGTCGGTCCACAGGCCGGCGGGGCGCAGGCGCAGGCCCTCTGCCGCAGGCTGCGGAAGCACGGCATCCAGCCAGCGGATGCGCGCCTCGATGTGCAGGCCGATCGCCGCGGCGTTGTTCAGGTGCCGCAGCAGGTCCAGGTCGGCATGGCGCGGCGTCAGGGGCGTGTGCCAGCCATAGGCCTCGCGCACCTGGCGCCAGGCCTGCCGGCGCATGGCTTCGGGAAGATGGGCGGCGTCGCCGCTCATGCGGTGGGCAGCTTGTAGTCGCGGTACTGCTCGCGCAGCCGCGTCTTGAGCAGCTTGCCGGTGGCCGTGTGGGGCAGCTCGGGCACCACCACCACGTCGTCGGGCAGCCACCACTTGGCGATGCGGGTCGACAGGAAGTCGAGCACCGATTCCTTGGTGGGCTGGTGCCCGGCGCGCGGCACCACCAGCAGCAGCGGACGCTCCTGCCACTTGGGATGGGCCACGCCGATGATGGCCGCCTCGGCCACGCCCGGATGGCCCATGGCCGCGTTCTCGACGTCGATGGAGGAGATCCACTCGCCGCCGGACTTGATGACGTCCTTGGCGCGGTCCACCAGCTGCAGGTAGCCGTCGGCGTCGATGGTGGCGACGTCGCCGGTGTTGAAGAAGCCTTCCTCGTCCATCGGCGAGCCGCCCTCGCTCTTGAAGTAGCCCGACGCGATCCACGGCCCGCGCACCCGCAGGTGGCCGCGCGACTGGCCGTCCCAGGGCTGCACCTCGCCGGCATCGTCCACCAGCTTGAGGTCCACGCCCCATACGCCGCGGCCCTGCTTGAGCTTGACCCTGGCCAGCTCGTCCTCGGCCATGCTGGCGTGCTTGGGCAGCAGCTTGCTGACCACACCGATGGGACTGGTCTCGGTCATGCCCCAGCCCTGCACCACCTGGGCGCCGAACTGCTGCTCGAAGCGCTCCAGCATGGCGCGCGGCACGGCAGCGCCGCCGATGCCGATCATCTTGACGCCGAGCTGGCGTGCATCGATCTCGGGATGCGCGTCCAGGTACTGGAAGAGCATCAGCCACACTGTGGGCACACCCTGCGAGAAGGTGACCCGCTCGTCGCGCATCAGCGTGTAGACGCTCTCGCCGTCCATGTGCGGCCCCGGAAACACCAGCCGCGTGCCCACCATGGCTGCCGCATAGGGCGTGCCCCAGCCGTTGGCATGGAACATGGGCACGATCAGCATCACCGTCTCGCGCGAGCTGATGCCGAAGGTGTCGGGTGCCAGCTCCATCAGCGTGTGCAGCATGGTCGAGCGGTGCGAATAGAGCACGCCCTTGGGATTGCCGGTGGTGCCCGAGGTGTAGCAGAGCGAGGAGGCGGTGCGCTCGTCGAACTCGGGCCAGTCGTAATGGTCGCTTTGCGCCTCCAGCAACTCGTCCCAGCAGCGCAGGTCCGGCAGGTCCAGCGCGGGCATGTGCTCGCGCGAAGTCATGCAGACGTAGGTCTTCACCGTCCTGAGCTTCGGCGCCAGCTTCTGCACCAGCGGCGCGAAGGTCACGTCGAAGAACAGCACGCGGTCTTCGGCATGGTTGGCGATGTACTCGATCTGCTCCGGAAAGAGCCGCGGGTTGACGGTGTGCAGCACGGCGCCCGTGCCCGAGACGCCGAAGTACAGCGCCAGATGGCGCCAGCTGTTCCAGGCCAGCGTGGCGACACGCTCGCCGCGCTGGATGCCCAGCGACTGCAGCGCGTTGGCGATGCGGCAGGCGGCGTTGCGCACGCCCAGCCAGTCGGTGCGGTGGGTGCCGCCCTCGGGCAGGCGCGAGACGATCTCGGTGCGCGGATGGAAGCGCGCCGCATGCTCGATGAGCGACGAGATCAGCAGCGGGCGGTCCTGCATCAGGCCGAAGAGGGGTTCGGACATGGCGGTGTCTCCTGGGTGCGTGGTGGCTGCCGTCTCAGCTGCCGAGCAGCTCGCCGAAGGGCACGTAGCGCGTGCCGTCGAAGCGCACGGGCTGCATCTTCTTGATGGGAAAGAAGTCGTCAGCACCGGTGCTGAGCGTGACGCCCGGGTAAAGCATGGGCAGGGCCATCTTCAGGCTCGCGGCCTGCTTCATGACGTTGGCGCGGGTCAGGTCGTCGCCGCAGCGGCGCAGCACCTCGGCCAGCGTCTGGGCCTGCGAATAGCCGATGACGTTGAGCGAATCGTTGGGGTCGCCCGCCGGGTAGTACTGCTTCATGAAGGCCAGGTAGTCGGCCAGTTCGCGCGTGCCCTGGTTGCTCGGGTCCGAGGGCTCACGCAGGTAGCTGGCGGTGATGATGCCCTGCGCGTTGTCGGCACCGGCCGGCTTGATGACCGAGCTGATCGACAGCGACACGCTCACCAGGTAGTGGGCCGGCTTCCAGCCGATGTCGGCCGCCTTGCGGATGGATTGGGCCGCGAACTTGGGCGTGGTGATGTTGATGAAGGTGTCGGCGCCCGAGCCCTTGAGCGCGACCATCTGGCTGTCCACCGTCGGATCGGTCACCTCGTAGGTCTGCTGGCTCACCACGAACTGCTTGGCCTTGTCGCCGAAGCCGTCCATCACGCCCTTGAGGTAGTCCTTCCCGAAGTCGTCGTTCTGCATCAGGATGCCGACCTTGGCATTGGGCCGGTTGGCCATGATGTGGCGCGCGAAGAGCGCGCCTTCGAGCTGGTAGGTGGGCTGCCAGCCCATGGTCCAGGGAAAGTTCTTGGGGTCGCCCCAGCGCGTGGCGCCGGTGGAGACGAACAGCTGCGGCACCTTGCGCTGGTTCATGTAGCGCTGCACGGCCTGGTTGTGCGAGGTGCCCAGCGCGCCGAACATCAGCAGTACGCCGTCGCGCTCGACCAGCTTGCGGGTCTGCTCCACGCTCTGCGCCGGGTTGTAGGCATCGTCGGCCGACAGGTAGGTGATCTTGCGGCCGTTGATGCCGCCCTCGGCATTGAGCTTGGCGAAGTAGGCCGCATGGGTCTTGCCGATGGTGCCGTAGGCCGAGGCCGGGCCGGAGTAGGGCACGAAGTTGCCGACCTTGATCTCGGTGTCGCTGGCCCCGGTGTCGTACTTCTTCTGGGCCTGCGCGGCAGGCGCCAGGGCCAGCATCGAGAAGGTGGCAAGCGCGGCCCCCAGGCCGCGTGCGATGGAAAGGCGCATGGTTGTCTCCTGGTTGTCGTCGGCCCGTTCTGTGTGGTGTGGGCCTTGGTGCGGGGTCGCGAGGCGATGGTAGGAATCGCCTCTGCCGGTGCCCATCGTCGGTTCCGACGATTGGGCGGGCGCAGGGGGAATCAGCCTGCGCTGCGGGGCGGGAACACCGGCTCGCGCTTCTGGACGAAGGCGCGCACGCCCTCCGCGAAGGCGGCGCCATCGATCAGTTCGCGCTGGCGCTCGGCCTCGTAGTGCAACTGGTCGGCCAGGCTGCCGGTGGCAGCGGCGTCGAGGGCGCGCCGCGCCTCCATCGCGGCATGGGCGGGCAGGCGCGCCAGACGGCGGGCGAGGGCGAGCGCCTCGTCCTGCAGCGCGGCGTCGTCCGCGCAGCCCCACACCAGGCCCCAGTCCAGCGCCTGCTGGGCCGACAGGCGCTCGCCCAGCAGCGCCAGGCCCATGGCCCGTGCGCGGCCCAGCCGGCGTTCGATGAACCAGGTGGTGCCCAGGTCGGGCACGATGCCCAGCCGCGGCAGGAAGGGCAGGAAGAAGTAGGCCGAGCGGGCCATGAGCGTGAAGTCGCCCGCCAGCGCCAGGCCCGCCCCGGCGCCCGCCGCCGCGCCGTTGACGGCGCAGACCACCGGCATGGGCAGGGCCTGCAGGTCGAGGATGAGCCGGTTGGACAGCGCATGCATGGTGTCCGCCGTGTGCGCGCCCAGCGTGCGCCCGTCGCCGGCCGGCACGCCGCCCATGGACTGCAGGTCGGCGCCCACGCAGAAGCCCTTGCCCTCGCCGGTCAGCACCAGGGCACGCACGCCGGCATCGGCCGCCAGCTCGGCCAGCCGCGCGCGCAGCTGCTGCTGCAGGCCGATGCCCAGCGGGTTGAGGCGGGCGGTGTTGCACAGCGTGAGCACGGCCACCTCGTCGTGGCGGTGCAGGCGGAGCACGGTGTCGGTGTCGGCGGTCATGCGGTTTCCTTGGGCATTGAAGGTCGAGGCAGAGAGGGCTCAGCCACGGCGCGCGAGCCGGGCCCGCAGCCGGTGCAGCAACCCCATCACCCCGCCGGGCATCACGAACATGAAGAGGATCAGCACCACGCCGTACACGGCCCAGGGCGCGGACTTGGACACCTGCTCGGCCAGCCCCGGCACGAAGAGGATGAACAGCGCGCCGAACAGTGCCCCCCACAGCGTGCCCACGCCGCCCACCACGATGCCCACCAGCAGCGAGATGGAGAGGAAGAAGGTGAAGGAATCCGGCGCCACGAACTGCACCGCGATGGCCGCCAGCGCGCCACCCACGCCGGTGTAGCCGGCGGAGACGGCGAAGGCCATGGACTTGGCATGCGCGTTGTTCACGCCCATGGCCTCGGCCGCCATGCCGTGGTCGCGGATGGCCCGCAGCGCCAGGCCGCTGCCGCTGTCGATGAGGTTGCGCGCGCCCCAGAAAAGCAGCACCGCCACGGCCAGCGCATAGAGATAGAACCACTGGTCGGCATCCAGCGGCAGGCCCCAGGGCGCCTCGGGCTTGGTCAGCACGATGCCGCCGACGCCGCCGGTCCAGGCCTCCAGGTGCTTGTACTTGAGCAGTTGCGGCATGGCCACGCCGAGCGCGAAGGTGGCCAGCGCCAGGTACAGGCCTTCGAGCTTGAGCGCAGGCCGCCCGAAGAGGTAGCCCACCCCCAGGCTCACGACGCCCGCGGCCGGCACCGCCAGCCAGTAGGGCACGCCGCCGCGGTCCATGAGGATGCCGGCCGCATAGGCGCCGATGGCATAGAAGGCGCCGTGGCCCAGCGAGATCTGGCCGTTGTAGCCGGTGAGGATGTTCAGCCCCACCAGCGCCACCGCATAGGCCAGCACCATGGTGGCCTGGAAGAGCTGGTAGCCCTGCGCGATGAAGGCCAGGGCCACGCCCGCCACGATCAGCAGCAGCGCCAAGACGGACGAGGGCGACAGCCGCCGCGCGGCGGGGGCCGCCTTCAGCGGCAGGGCATCGGAGGTGAGCAGGGTGGACATGCGGTCAGACCCTCTTGACGATGCGTCGGCCCATCAGGCCGGCCGGGCGCACGATCAGCACGCCCACGATCAGCACCAGCGCCACCGAGAGCTTGAGCTCCGTGCCCACCACGTAGCTGCCCATCAGGTTCTCCAGCACGCCCACCAGGAAGCCGCCCACCACCGCGCCCACCGGGTTGTCGATGCCGCCCAGCAGCGCGCCGGCGAAGGCATAGAGCAGCACGCCGGTCATCATGTGCGGATCGAGGAAGACCACCGGCGCCACCATCATCCCGGCCACCGCGCCGATGGCGCCGGCCAGGCCCCAGCCCAGCATCAGCATGCGGCCCACCGAGATGCCCACCAGCCGCGACGAGGCCGGGTTCTGCGCCGCGGCCCGCATGGCCAGGCCCAGCGGCGTGAGGCGGAAGAAGCCGAAGAGCAGCGCCACGATGGCCAGCGCCACGGCGATGGCGCCCACCTCGTGCGCCGACATGAGTGCGCTGGCGTACCAGGCGTCCTTGGGAAAGGGGCTCGGGAATTCCTTGATCGTGTAGCCGAAGAGCCAGCCCGCCAGGCTGTGGAACACCACCAGCAGCCCGATGAAGACCACCACCTGCGCGAGGTCGGTGGCCTTGTGCATCGGCCGGATGATGGCGAACTCCACCGCCGCACCCACCACGAAGGACAGCGCCACCGTGGCGAAGAAGGCCGCCCAGTACGGCAGCCCCGCCTGCATCAGCGACCAGGCGATGAAGGTGGAGAACATCGCCATCTCGCCCTGGGCGAAATTGATGTGATGCGTGGCCTGGTAGATCATCACCAGCGCCAGCGCGACGGTGGCGTAGATGCCGCCGGTGGCCAGGCCCGCGAAGAGCTGGTGCAGGAATGCGTCCATGGTCCTCAGCCTCCCAGGTAGGCGCGGCGCACCGCGTCGTTGCGACCCACGTCCTCGCTGGCGCCGTGCAGCACGATGCGGCCCGTTTCCAGCAGGTAGGCGGTGTCGGCCAGTTCCAGCGCCAGGCGTGCGTTCTGCTCCACCAGCAGGATGGCCATGCGCTGCTCCTGGTTGATGCGCCGCATGATGGCGAAGATGTCGCGCACCACCAGCGGCGCCAGGCCGAAGGAGGGCTCGTCCAGCAGCAGCAGGCGCGGCTCGCCCATCAGGGCGCGGCCGATGGCCAGCATCTGCTGCTCGCCGCCGGAGAGGGTGCCGGCCTGCTGCGCGCGCCGCTCCTTCAGCCGGGGGAAGTAGGCATAGATGCGGTCCAGCGCCTCGGCCATGGCCGCGCGGCCCGGATGGCGCGGCCGGGCCTGGGCGCCCAGGCGCAGGTTCTCTTCGGCTGTCAGGTGCGCGAAGGTGCCGCGGCCGTCGGGCACATGGCCCACGCCCAGGCGGGCGATCTGCTCGGTGCTGCGGCCGTCGATGCGCTCGCCGGCCAGCCGCACCTCGCCGCGCACCGACACCATGTGTCGGCAGACGGCCCGCAGCAGCGTGGTCTTGCCTGCGCCGTTGGCGCCCAGCAGCGCGGTGACGCGGCCTTCGGGCACGTCCAGGTCGATGCCGTGCAGCACGGCGGTGGGGCCGTAGGCGGCATGCACGCCCCGCAGTTCAAGCAGCGCGGGCATGCTGGCGCACCTCCAGGGCCGGCTCGGCGGCACCGTCGTCGCCCAGGTAGGCGCGGATCACCTCGGGATGGCGGCGCACCGCCTCGGGCGTGCCCTCGGCGATCTTGCGGCCGAAGTTGAGCGCGACCACCTTGTCGCTCACCCGCATGACCAGGCCCATGTGGTGCTCCACCAGCAGCACCGTCAGGCCCAGCCGCGCACGCAGCGCGAGGATCAGGTCGCCCAGCCCTTCCAGCTCCTCGTGGTTGAGGCCGCAGGCCGGCTCGTCCAGCAGCAGCAGCCGGGGACGCGCCGCCAGGGCGCGGGCCAGCTCCACCCGCTTCTGGGTGCCGAAGGGCAGGTCGGCGACGCGGCGGTCGGCCACGGCACCCAGGTCGAGCAGGGCGATGAATTCCTCGGTGCGCGCCTCGGCCTCTTCCTCCAGCCGCCGCACGCCGGGCAGGCGCAGCGCGTCGCGCAGGAAGCCCGCATGCTGGTGGGTGTGCGTGCCCACGCGCACGTTCTCGCGCACCGTCATGCTGGTGAAGAGCGCCAGGTTCTGGAAGGTGCGGCCGATGCCCAGCGCCGCCATGCGGTGGCGCGGCAGTGTGTCCAGCGCACGGCCAGCGAATTCGATGCGCCCGGCCTGCCAGCCGTACAGGCGCGAGAGGCAGTTGAACAGCGTGCTCTTGCCCGCGCCGTTGGGCCCGATCAGGCCGCAGACCTGGCCAGCGGCCACGTCGAAGCCCACGCCGTCGAGCGCCACGATGCCACCGAAGCGCACCGACAGCCCCTCGATGCGCAGCAGGGGTGCGACGGCGGCGGCGTGTCTGTCTCCGAAGTCCTGGGTCATGGAAGTCCTGCCCTGGTGTTGTGATGGAAGGGCCAGCGCGCGCTGGTCCGCACCCGGGCTTCGACAGGCTCAGCCTGAACGGTCTCGGGTCACCGGGCGTACATCGCCCGTGGAGATGTCCTGGCCGCGGCTCAGAGCCGTTCGACGATGGTGACGTTGGCCATGCCGCCGCCCTCGCACATGGTCTGTAAGCCATAGCGGCCGCCGCGGTCGTGCAGGGCGTGGACGAGCGTGGTCATCAGCTTGGTGCCCGAGGCGCCCAGCGGATGGCCCAGCGCGATGGCGCCGCCGTTGACGTTCAGGCGCGCCGGATCGGCGCCCGTCACCTGCAGCCAGGCCAGGGGCACGGGCGCGAAGGCCTCGTTGACCTCGAACAGGTCGATGTCGTCAATCTTCATGCCGGCCTTCTGCAGCGCGCGCTGCGTGGCGGGAATGGGCGCCTCCAGCATGATCACCGGGTCGTGGCCGATCATGGTCATGTGGTGGATGCGCGCGAGCGGCTTGACGCCCAGCGCCTTGAGGCCGCGCTCGTTGACCACCATCACGCCGGTGGCGCCGTCGCAGATCTGACTGGCGGTGGCCGCCGTGCAGCGGCCGCCCTCCTGGATCAGCTTGACGCCGGCGATGCCCTCCAGCGTGGCGTTGAAGCGGATGCCCTCGTCCACCGCATGCGGCTGGCCCTCGCCCTCGGCGCCGCCTTCGGCGCTGCGGGCCTCGACCGCGAGAATTTCCTTGGCGAAGCGGCCCTCGTTCGTGGCGGCCACCGCACGCTGGTGGCTCTGCAGCGCGTAGACGTCGAGCTGCTCCTTAGACAGGCCGTACTTCTTGGCCATCATCTCGGCGCCCATGAACTGGCTGAACTCCACGCCGGGGTAGCGCTTCTGCATGGCCGGGCTCATGTAGCCGCCCAGGCCGGCCTTCAGCGGCAGGGCGTTGGGCGTGAACATGGGCACGCGCGACATGCTCTCCACGCCAGCGGCGATCACCACGTCCATGCTGCCGCTCATCACGGCCTGGGCCGCGAAATGCAGCGCCTGTTGCGAGGAGCCGCACTGCCGGTCGACCGAGGTGCCGGGCACCGACTCGGGCAGCGACGAGGCCAGCACCGCGTTGCGCGCCACGTTGGTGGCCTGCTGGCCGACCTGGCTGACGCAGCCCATGATGACGTCCTCGACCAGTGCCGGATCGGCATCGGCGCGGCGCACCAGTTCGTCGATCACCTGGGCCGCCAGGTCCACCGGGTGCCAGCCCGAGAGTCGGCCGCCGCGCTTGCCGCCGGCGGTGCGGGTGGCGGCGACGATGAATGCTTCTGCCATGGTGTCTCCAGTCTCCAGTGCGGTTCGTCGGAAGTCGTCGTGGATTCTGGGCGGTGGGAGCGGCGGCGTCGCTCGTCCGAAGCGACGAATTTCGTCGGCGGTCCCGGCGCAACAGCCAGCCTCTGTCCCAAGCCGAGACCCTTCGAAGCGATCAGTCCCGCACCTGGTCGTTTGAGAGCATCCGGCCTCGCTGACAGACTGGTTGGCTGACCAGTTCGTAAGGAAGCTTTCCGCATGCACACATGGACCGTCCATGACGCCAAAGCCCGATTCATCGAATTCCTCGACACCTGCCTCGAAGAAGGCCCGCAGATGGTGACCCGCCGCGGCGCCGAAGCAGCCGTGCTGGTGCCGGTGCAGGAATGGCGCCGGCTTCAGTCGCAACATGGCGGATTTCAGGGCGCTGGGGGTCGAGGTGTTCAACCCCTTTGCGCCATGAGCGCATGGTCTGCCCTGACTTTTCTGAATCGACAGTCGTGCGCTGGGCAGGGCTACGCTACAAGGCAGCGACATATTGACTGGGCGTCCCATGCACAAGTTCACGCTGCTTCACTGGCTCATCATCGCGTTCATCATCGTGATGATCTTCATGATGGACCACTTCACGCGGAACAAGTGAGACGGCCCCCCAAAAGCGCCTGCCAGACAGTCAGCCGCCGCGACGCTCCGTCCAGTGGCCCGGCTTCCGGTGCTGGCGATGCGGGCCTTTCGCGCGCGCCAGTGCCCCGTCCGCAGGCACCATGGCCGTCGTGCCGCGGCGCGTTGCAGCCATGCGCCCTGCGAATCCGGTCGAGGTTCGAAGCTCGCAATCAGGCGTTCGACGCGTTTCACCCGCTCTTCCGGCGGCAGACGGAGCGCTTCGCCGCGAAGGTCTTCGACAGGTATCGGCACAAGGTCCCCTGTCTGGCGGGACGGGCATGCCACACGGCGGCGTCGCCGCACCCGTAGGCGCCCTTCACGCCATCAACGCGGCGCCATCCGGATCGCCCCGTCCAGCCGCACACATTCCCCGTTGAAATAGCCGTTGGTGATCATCGTCTCCGCCAGGTGCGCGTACTCGGCCGGGTTGCCCAGCCGCTTGGGGAAGGGCACCGAGGCCGCCAGCGCGGCCTTGACGTTGTCGGGGGCGCCCTGCAGCAGCGGCGTGTCGAAGATGCCGGGCAGGATGGTGTTGACGCGGATGCCCTCACCCATCAGGTCGCGGGCGACGGGCAGCGTCATGCCCACGACGCCGGCCTTGCTGGCCGAATAGCTGGCCTGGCCCATCTGGCCGTCCACCGCGGCCACCGAAGCCGTGTTGACGATGGCGCCGCGCTCGCCATCGGCCAGGGGCTCCAGCGTCAGCATGCCGGCCGCCGACTTGGCGATGCAGCGGAAGGTGCCCACCAGGTTGATCTGGATGATGCGGTCGAAGTTGGCCAGCGGAAAGTGCTTGATCTCGCCGGTGGCCTTGTCCCGGCTGGCGGTCTTGACGGCATTGCCGGTGCCGGCGCAGTTGACCAGCACGCGCTCCTGCCCGTGCGCGGCACGGGCCTTGGCGAAGCCGGCGTCGACCGAGGCCTCGTTGGTCACGTCGACGGCGCAGAACAGGCCGCCGATCTCGCGTGCCAGCGCCTCGCCGGCCGCTTCGTTGAGGTCGAACAGCGCGACCTTGACGCCGTGCGAGGCCAGCCGCCGCGCGGTGGCGGCGCCCAGGCCGGAGGCACCGCCGGTGACGATGGCGGCGATGGTGGCATCGAGTTGCATGACGGGACTCTCCTGTGTCGTGGTGAAGGACGCCTGCCAGGGCGGCAGGCGAAGGCGTGTGAGGGTTCAGAGCGGGTGGAAGCGCCGCTGCTGCGCCGCCATCTGCCGCAGCAGCTCGGGCGGCGCATAGGCGGGGCCGTGCGCGGCGTGGGCCTCCAGCCGTCGCAGCAACTCGGCCGCACCGAGCCAGTCGGCGTACTGCAGCGGCCCGCCCAGCCAGGCCGGAAAGCCCACGCCCAGCAGCAAGGCCATGTCCAGCTCGGCGGCGCTGGCGACGCTGCCGTCCTCCAGCGCGGCGATGGCCTCGGCCAGCAGGGGCAGCATCAGGCGTTCCACGATGGCCTCCTCGGCCATGGGCGTGAAGCCGCCGGGCGCCAGGTCCGCCAGCAGGGCCTGGGCAGCGGGGTCGGCGCTGCGGCGCGGCTTGCCGGCGGCATCGCGTTCGTAGCGGTAGAAGCCGGCGCCGCTCTTCTGGCCCAGCCGGCCGGCGCGCACCATGCGGTGAACCGGGTTGGCCTCGATGGCGCGCATGCGTGCGGGGTGGCCGGCGGTGATCACGTCGCCCACATGGGCGCCGGTGTCCATGCCCACCACATCGTTGAGCCAGGCGGGGCCCATGGGCCAGCCGAAGGCCTCCATGGCGCGGTCGATGGCGGTGAAATCCACGCCCTCGGCCACCAGTTCGTTGAAGGCATTGAAGTAGGCGGTGAGCACGCGGTTGACCAGGAAGCCCGGGCCGTCGGCCACCACGATCGGCGTCTTCTTCATGGCCAGCGCATAGGCCACCGCGGCGGCCACGGCGGCGTCGCTGGTCTGCGGGCCGCGCACGACCTCGACCAGCGGCATGGCCGGCACAGGGTTGAAGAAATGCATGCCGACCAGGTTCTGCGGCCGGGCCAGCGGCCTGGCGATGTCGGCCAGGCGCAGGCTGGAGGTGTTGGTGGCGATCAGCGCATCGGGCCGCAGCTGCGGCTCCAGCGCGGCCAGCACCTGCTGCTTGACCGCCAGCCGCTCGACGATGGCTTCGACCACCAGGTCCGCCGCATCCAGGCCCGCGTCGTCCAGCTGCGGCGTGATGGCGGCGAGCACCGCGTCGGCCTTGGCTTGCGTGAGGCGGCCGGCCTGCACGCGGCGGGCGAGCTGTTTGGCGGCCTCGGTCATGCCCAGGTCCAGCTGGTCGGCGCGGATGTCCTTCATGCGCACGGGAATGCCGACCAGCGCACTGCTGAAGGCGATGCCGCCGCCCATGATGCCGGCGCCGAGCACGGCGGCCCGGGCCGGCGCCTTCGCACCGGCGGCCTGCTTCTTCGCCGCCTTGCGCACGGCCTGCTCGTTGAGGAAGGTGCGCACCAGGGAGGCCGCCGCCTGCGTGCGTGCGACGCGGCCGAAGGCCTCGGCCTCCAGCCGCAGGGCCTCGTCGCGCGGCTGCGCCGCGCCTTCGGCCATCATGGCCAGGGCCATGGGCGCGGCGGGCTGGTGGCGGCCGAGGCGCGGGGCCAGTTCGGCCAGCACCTGCTGCGCCATCGCCGCGAAGGTGGCGGCATCGCCGGGCAGGGCAGCGCGCTTGCGCGCGACCTGGGCGCGCCAGTCCACCTCGCCGGCGACGCAGCGGCGCAGCAGGGCCAGCGCCTCGTCGCGCAATGCATCGGGCTCGGCCACGGCGTC